>JAJYNO010000029.1 GCA_021786295.1 bacterium
CGAGGTCGTGGCCGCGAAGGGCAAGAAGGAAGAGGAGGGCGCCGCCCCCGCAGCGGGTGCCAAGCCCGCCGCCGGAGCCGCCCCCGCCGCGGACAAGAAGGCGGAAGCCCCCAAGAAGTAACGGGGCCGCCGTTCACGGGAGCAGAGGTTGGACTTTTAACGTTCGGCTTCTGCTCCCTGCTTTTTGCTTGGAGGAATCTTGGGGAAGGACCGCGTACAGCTCGCCGCCCTGCTGGGCAACCCGGGGACTGAATACGAACGCACCAGGCATAACATCGGCTTCATGCTGGCCGACCTGGCCGCCTCGCGCCTGGCCCCCGGCGAGCGCTGGCGCGACTGGAAAGGCATCGGCCTCTACGTGGAGTTCGACAACGAAGGGGAGAAGGCCTTTCTGCTGAAGCCGCAGACCTACATGAACCTCTCGGGCCAGGCCGTAGGCAGTCTCGGCGGCTTCTACAAGGTGCCGCCTTCGCGCATACTCGCGGCCTACGACGACCTGGCGCTGCCGTTCGGCAAGCTGCGCCTGCGCAAGGACGGCTCGGCCGGCTCGCACAACGGCATGGCCTCGGTGGTTTCCGCGGTCGGCCCCTCGTGCCCGAGACTGCGCATGGGCATAGGCCCGCGCCCGGCCAGGATAGAGGGCAAGGATTTCGTGCTGGGGAGATTCTCGAAAGAGGAGGGCGAGCGGCTTCCGGACTTCCTGTCCCGCGCCTGCGACGCGCTGGAGGCGGCGTTCAGGGACGGGGTGGAAAGCGCCATGAACCGCTACAATTATGACGGAGATAAGCCCGTACATTAAGCTGTTCTTCGGCCTGATCCTGGCCTTGCTGGGCCTCGGCTACATCTACAAGCCGGAGGCCATAGAGCGAATCAACCGCCTTATAAAAGAGACCTTCCTCAACGATTCTTACGTCGCGCTTCACCGCAGGCACTGGGGGTTCCTGCTGCTGCTCCTGGGCGGGCTGCTGATCTACATGGGCCTGGCCCGGCTCCGCGGCTGGTGAGCTAGTCCTTGTCCCTTTAATATCCTTCCGGCGCGCGCCTGGGTCTAAAGTCCCAGGCGGGGCTGCGCTGAATGCCCTTGGCGTATTCTGGCCGTGTTGTATAATATTGGCGAGGGGAAGGTCTTGAAGATCTAAAAAGACGCCAGGTAGGCGGGGTGGGGGGGATATGACGTGGGAAGAGATCGGCAGAAAATACGAACAGGATGCTAAGGCGGAGAGGCAGGACAGGAGGCTTCCTAAGCTGGAAAAGAACTGGGACGAGCTGTTGAGGTCCACGGACAAGCTTATCTGGCTTTTCTCGCTTTCCAACAGCAGGCCGAAGCCGAAGAGATAGTTCTTCCGTCCGAGGCAGGACCCGGGTCCCTCCAGGGGCCCGGGCTTTTTTATCTCCCGAGTTCGGTTAACGTGACGTCCTGGTCCTTGCTTATGAAATAGGAGAGTTCGGGACGCGCGCCCTTCATGTCGCCGCTCTTAAAGTCCTCCAGCCTGCCGTCCCTGCTCAGCAGGGCCTCCAGCCGGACGTACCTGCCGAGCAGGTCGGGCATGATGAGGTCGGAGGGAGTGAGCCGGAACCTGGCCGGAAAGATAGGGTTTATTATCTTGCTGACGGCCACGGGCATGCCATTGCCGTTCTTGGCGATCACGAAGAGCATCGCGTTGGGGCCCGGCAGGTCCTGCAGCAGGTCCCCGGAGACCATGACCGTGCCAGAAACCTTGAAGAAGTATTTCAGAGCGGCCTGGTAGCCAAGCTGCCAGGCTAGGAAGCCGGCCGCGGTCAGCAGCGCCGGCCAGAGGTATCGTTTCTTCAGCCGCATCGGAAAATTCTACAAAAATACCGCCGCGCGCGGCCGCGGGTCAGGCGGGGAGCCGGTCAAGCGCGGTCGCGGGGTCCCACCAGAGCTCCTGTTCTAAGGCCTTCGCGAACTCCGGGTATTTCACGGAGAGATCGGCAATAGAGACGGGGAGCTTTATCGATTGTTTGATGGGATTTTCAAAAAGATCAGCCAGGCGGCCGTCCGCCCGTGAGCCGTCGGCCTCTATAAGCACCTCCACCAGGGGCTTGGTAAAAGCCCCTTCGTGGGTCCTCAGCACGCGCACTATCTCGCCCTGCGAGAGTTCGGCCAGGGAGCCCGGGGGGTAGATGGAAAGCGCCTGGATCAGGGCCTTGAGTATATCGGGCCGGAATCCTTTTTGCGGTTTCTCTATCAGCTGGCGGAAAACTTCGTACGGATGCATCGCCTTGCGCCAGGGCCTCGGGTGGGTGAGGGCCTCGTAAACGTCGGCGACGCCTATTATCTGCGCCAGCGGCTCTATCCCGGCGGCCTTGAGGCCCGAGGGATAGCCTTTGCCGTCCGTTCTCTCGTGAACCTGCCCGATTATCTTCTTGGCTTTCTCCCTGAAGTCCGGCTCCATCCACGGAAGCCCTTCCACTAAGGAGACGCTCTCTTCCACGTGAAGCGAAAGCCGGGAGAATTCCCTGTCGGTCAGCTGCCTGTCCTTGGCGTAAAGCTCCCTGAACCTCGGCATCCCGATGTCGTGGAACAGGGCGCAGAAAGAAAGCAGCTCCAGATCTCTTTCCGTCAATGCCAGCCTGCGGCCCATCGCGAGGCTGAGGATGAGTACGTTGGCCGTGTGCGCGTATATATAGTCGTCGCGGGTGGAGAAAGTCGCGCAGTTGAGAAGCAGGGGATCGGTCCGCAGCGTTCCCGCGGCGAGGCGGCAGGCCTCGGCCGCCTTCCCGCCGGCCTCGGGAAGCCCTCGGCTGGGGGCCAGCAGTTCCCTGGAGATATCTATCAGAGCTGAGTACGTCCTCAGGGCTTCCGAACGCAGGGCGCGCAGTTGTTCCGCGTTTTCCAGCGGGCCGGCCGCGGCTGCCGGTCCGCGCTGGACTGCCTGGCGCTCCCGCGGCGTCCCCGCCACGGGTTTAACCGCGGCAGGCGGAGATGTCCTCGGGGCGGCTTCGGTCCGAGCTTCGGCTTCCCCGTCCTTCCCGGCGCCTTCCTGAGCGGCGTCGGGGGCGTGGAGGGGCCGCGGGGCGTCATTCACCGCTGGCGGCTCCGGTTCCGCCTCCCGGGCCTTGTCCAGCTCCGCGGGTCCCCCGGCAGGCGTTCCCGTTCCCTGCCTGCCGGCGCCCGCTTCGTCCTGCCCGGAAAGCTCTTCCAGCGTGTTCAGGAAAGCCAGGAAAACGGAGCAGGGCATGGTCTCGGAGTAGTTCTTCTCCGTCCCCACCAGGTCCGCGTAAGGCCTGCTCTCTTCGCCCCGGACCCGGGCGAGGAGGCTCAGAACACCCTTCTTCCAGGAAGCGTATTCCGCAGTATGCCGCTTGGAGTACCTGTACCAGGCGTAATAACCTTCGCTCTGGAAATCCTTTCTCAAGACCTCCGCTTCCTGAAGGAGGCCGTTTATGTTCGCGTTATTTTTCATCCGGAAGGCCTGGCCGAAGGACCCTGCTTACCAGACTATGATATCAAAAATACGCGGAAATGGCGCGGCCGCGGGACATATTCTGTTAATAATCATTTAACATTCCTTTTATTGCCTAAAGGGGGGGGCGTGTATTAGACTTGATATAGAGTCTGAAAAAGGAAGAACTATGGCCAACGAATACGGCGAACTCGAACAGCTGGTTAACGATGTGACGAGCTTGGACACGGCCCGCATGACGCTGCGCTGGGCGCTGGAGCGGCTCAACACGATCGAGAAGGAGAAGGCCGACCTGAAGAAGGGGCTGACGCTGGCCGAGGAGACCGCAAAGAAACTGCAGCTCAAGGAGGCCTCGCTGCAGGACGCCTACTCCTCCCGCAACAAGACTCTGGAGGAAAAAGAGGATTTCTACACCAAGCTCGAGGCCACGATGTCGCTCCTGGGCGAGGGCAAGCTGGACATACAGCAGCTCCTCAAGAAAGAGGCCAAACTGGATTCGCTGCGCAAGAGCCTGGAGACCGAGTACGAGGAGAAGTTCGCCGAGCTGGACCGCAGTCAGCGTTCGATCGTGGAGCGCTGGAACGCCCGCCTGCTGGACGTGGAGGGCCAGTACGCCGGCCGCCTGGCGGAGGCGCAGAAAAAATACGATTCTCTCCGCTCGGAGCTGGAAGCAGAGCACCAGACCCGCCTGACCGAGCTGCAGACCTCCTTCAAACGCAAGGAAAATGAGCTCTCCGAGCGCATCGCCTTCCTGGAGGGCGGCGCGCGCGAGTCGGCCGAGAGGACCGAGACCCGCCGCCGCGAGCTGGAGACCGAATACCTGAACAGGAAGCGCGAACTGGAGGAGAACTATCGTAAGGTGCGCGGCGCGCTGGAGGCGAACCTGGAGGAGAAGCTGCGCGCGATGGACTCCGACCACGCCGCGCAGATAAGTTCGCTCGAGGCCTCGTGGCAGACCGAGCGCTCCAGGCTGCTGGAGGAGCAGCGCGTGCGCGAGGCCCAGTTCATCGCCGCGCAGGCGCGCATAAAGGAGATAGAGAACGAACTGGCCGCGCAGCAGGAAAGGCATCACAACGAGCTGCTCGGGCTGATCTCTGAAAAGGAGAACGCCTTCCGGGGACAGCTGGCCGAGCTGGAGAAGGAGAAGGCCGCCAAGGAGGCCCAGGTACGCGAACTCACCGAGTCCATTTCCAGGCGCGTCGCCGGCTGGGAGAAGGAAAGGGCCGAGTTGCAGGCCTCTTTCGACAGGCGCGCCTCCGAGCTTGACTCCGCGCTGAGAGAGCGGGAGACGGCTTTAGAGAAGGAGCACGCGGCCAGGAAAGAGGAATTGGCCCTGGCCGCGGAGAACCGCAGGAAAGAGCTGGAGGCCGAGCTGGAGGAGCGCCTGGCGGACGAGAGGCGCGGCATGGCCGCCGCCCGCGCCCGCCTGGAGGAGGACAAGGCCAGGCTCGAACTTTCCCTCGGAGCGGCGTCGGACAAGGTAAAGGACCTGGAAAAGACCCTGGCCGAGGCCAGGGAGGGCTGGCAGGGGGAGCTGCTGGAGCATATCAGCGCCTCCGAGGACGCCTTCCGCGGGAAGCTCGCCGCCATGGAGGCGGCCGCCAGGGAAGCGGAGGCCGGGCTGAAGGAGCGCGAAGCCGCCATGGAGCGCGGGTACGCCGCCAGGAAAGAGGAGCTGGCCCAGGCCGCCGCCGCAAGGCAGAGGGAGCTGGAGGCCGAGCTGGAGGAGCGCCTGGCGGACGAGAGGCGCGGCATGGCCGCCGTCCGCGCCCGCCTGGAGGAGGACAAGGCCAGGCTCGGCGATTCTCTGGCCGCCGCCTCGGAGAAGATAAAGGAACTGGAGAAGGCCATTTCCTCCGTCCGCGAGGAGGGCCGGCAGGAACTGCTGGCGCAGATAAGCGCCTCGGAGGAATCCTTCAGGCAGAAGCTGGCGGCTTTCGAAGCCGAGCGGCAGGCCTTCAATTCCGCTATTGAGAAAATGACGGCGGAACTGCGCCGCCGCGAGACCGCCTCGCTGGAGGGGAAGAAGGAACTGGAGGAGGAGTTTGCCCGCAGGGCTGCCCTTTACGAGGAGAAGCTCTCGGCTATGGCGGCAGAGGCTTCCCGCCGGGCGGAGGAGCACAGGGCTGAAATTTCCAGAGTCTCCTTTGAGGCCGGGAACAGGGCCGAGGAGCGCGTCGCCGCCGTAAAGGCGGAGTTCGAGGAACGGGCGGCCAGGATAAAAGAGGAGGCCGCCGCTTCGATAGAGGCTTTCCGGACGGCTTCCGGGAACGCGCTGGCGGCAGAGCGCGCCAACTGGGCTTCGGAGCGCGGGGTCTTCGAGAAGAGCCTGGAGGAGATGACCGCCAAGTTCCGGGAATCCCAGGTGGAGATAGTGAGCCTCAACGCCTCGCTGCGCCAGGCCGCCGAGGAGGCCGTGGCGCGCGAAGCCGCTCTTACTGTGGAGAAGGTGGAACTGAAAGCCTCGTTCGAAAAAGAGCTCTCGGCCCGGCTCCGGGAAGCCGTGCAGGCCCAGACGGCCTCGCTTGTGGAGGCCCTGGAGGCCATGAAAGAGGAACGGACCGCGCTGAGGGCGGCGCTGGAGAAGAAAGCGGGAGAGATAAGCGCGCTGAAAGAGGAATTCTCCCGCGCCAAGGCGGAACTGCGGGCCGGGCTGGAGGCGAAGCACGCCGCGGAGCTGGACGCCGGGAGGGCGGATTCCGAAAAAAGGATAGCCGCGCGAGAGGAAGCTCTGCGCGCGGAGTACCGCGCCGCGCGTGAGAGGCTGGAGGCCGAACTGCGGACCAAGAGCGAGGAGATAAGCGCGGAGGCCGCAGCTCGCGTGGAATTCGAAAGGAGCAACTGGGCCGCCGAACGCGCCAGGCTGGAGGAACAGCTGGGGACCCTTTCCGGGGAGTTCGGAGCGGCCCAGAGGCGCATGGCCGCCATGACGGCCGAGAGAGAGGCCGAGAAGGCCGGGCAGGAGAAAGCGCACGCCGCCAGGATAGAGGAACTGGAAAGGGCGTACGACGAAAAAATAGCCGGTCTGAGGAAGGCGCACGCAGCCGGGACCGAAGAGCTCAAAGCCGGCTTCGCGGCGAAACTGGCGGCCGCCGGCAGCGACTCGACTGTGGAGCTGGAGGCCGAGCGCCGCGTCTGGGCAGCCGAGAAGGAAAGGCTGCAGGGCTCCATCGCGGAGATCTCCTCCAGGCTGGAAAACTTTCAGAAGTCGGCCATGGAGCTATCCTCCGAGAACGCCTCGCTGCGCTCCAGGATAGTGGAGAGCGACAGCAGGATCAATTCCGCGGTGGTGGCCGCCAAGGCCGCCGCCGAGAAGGCGGCCGAGGAGCGCCTGGCCGCCGCCGTGGCGGCGGAGACCTCCGGGCTACGCAAGGTCCTGAACGATAAGGAGGCCGCTCACCGCGCGGAAGCAGCCGCGGCCGAAAGGGAGATAGCGGCCCTGAAGGGCAATATCGACGGTCTAAAACGCGACGTCGCCGCCATGCACGCGCAGGTCTTCCGGGCCGAGAACGAGGGCATGGCCAAGAGCAAGGAACAGCAGGAATTCATGCTGAGGCTCAGGCAGGAGCATATCATAGAGGTGCAGTCCGCGGCCAAGGCCGCCGCCGAATCGGTGAGGGCGGCAGCCGCCCGCGAACTGGAGGCCGCGCGGAAGGAGCTGGAAAAGAAGGAGCTGGAGCACGCCCGCGCGACGGAAGCGGCCGCCAAAGCGGCGGAGAAGGAAAGGCTCGAAAACTCCGTGCGCCTGGCGGCCGCCGAGGCCGCGGCCGAGGAGCGGGCCGCCGCGCTGGCGGGGGAGAACGAGCGGGCCGCCGCGAGGCTGGCGCAGGCCGAGGAGAAGATCCTCTCGCTGGAGGCCGCGCTGGCCGCGCAGAAGGAAGAGGGCGCGAAGTCCCTTGTGGAGAAGGCGGAGGCCCACGAAGCGGAAGTGCGCGCCATCCTGGCCGGCTTCCGGGAGAAGCAGACCGAGGGAGAGCGCGCCATGAAGGCGGAACTGGCGGGGGCTGCCGCGGATTACGAGAAGCGGATCTCCGAACTGGAGAAGCTGCTGCGCGCCAAGGAGGACAGCGTCAGGGGCGAGCGCGAGGCGCTGGCCGCCAAGCTCTCGGAGCTGTGGAAACTCGAGGCGGAGGTCTACGCCCGCGAGCGGCAGCTGCGCGACGAGAAGATAAGGTCGGAGCGCGACACGGAGGAGAAGCGCCAGGACATGGAGCGTGAATTCGGCAAGAAGAACGCGGAACTGGAGAGCCTCAGGACCGAACTGGCGCGCACCATAGCCGCGTACAGGAGCGGCAGGTAGGCCGGCAAAAGGAAGTGGATATGGAAACTAGAAAAGAGGAACTTCTGAGGAGCCTGCCGGAAGAGATGCTGGCCAAACTGAAGGACCTGGCTGACCGGCTCTGGGCGGAGCGCAACGTGGTGGCCGTGCCGCTGGGCGCCCTCGTAGAGGAACTGGAGGCCGATGTAAAGGCTTCCGGCTCGGCCCTGACCGATTACGAGAACTATTATAAAGAGAAGATCGCCGCGCAGAAGCGGGAGTATACGGCCGCTAAAGAGCGCCTGGAGGCGGAGCTCTCCGGCCTCAGGACGCTGGTGTCTTCGCTGGAGGCCGCAGGCAGGAATAACGCGGCCCGGGTGAACGAGCTCAGGCTGGAGCTGGAACAGAGCGAATCCCGCAGCCGGGAGAAGTACAGTAAGGACGAGGTCGGCATGCTGGAGAGCCAGATACTCTCCTTGAAGAAGGAGATCGGAGAGTTCCACAAAGTCAAGGAGCGCGACGACAGGCGCATAATGGAACTGGAAGGGCAGGTAGCCGTCAAAGCCGAAGAGGTGGAAAGACGCTACGTGGCCAGGATGGCGCAGCTCGAGAAGGAGAATTCGGAACTGCAGAAGCGCAATTCCGAGCTGGAGAGTTCCGTGCGCGAGGACGACGCCAGGATCAGGGAGCTGCGGGTGGCACTGGAGAAGAGCGAGCGCGCCGGCCGGGAGAAATACAGCAAGGAAGAGGTCTCGATGATAGAGCGGCAGGTGGAGCAGCTCAAGAAGGAACTGGGCGAGTTCCGGCTGCTGAAGGAGCAGGATAACAGGAGGATAATAGAACTAGAGGGACAGGTAGCCACCAAAGCCGGGGAAGTGGAGCGGCGCTACATCGCGGCCAACTCCCGTCTGGAAAAGGAGAACGAGGAACTCAAAGAACGGGCCTCTGAGCTGGAGAACTCCAGGCGCGAGGAGAATGCGAGGGCCGCGGAGGTCAAGGCGGCCCTGGAGCAGAAAGCCGCGGCCCTGAAGGAAGAGCAGCGCGCTTTGCATAAGCTCAGGGAGGAGGACTCCGGGCGCATAGCCGGGCTCGAGGCCGCCCTGGCCGAGAAGACCGGACCCATAGAGAGCCGCTACGCCGGCCGGATCTCGATGCTGGAGAAGAAGAATTCGGAGCTTGCCGCGTACGCCGCGGACCTTGAGCGGGCGAAGGAGGATTCCGAAGAGAGGGCAGCCGGCCTTAAGAAGACGCTCGCTGTAAAGGAGCGGGAGCTCAGCGAGAGGTACCAGGAGAAGGACGTCAGGCAGTTGGAGGAGATCATAGCCTCGCTGCGGGAGGAAGTTTCTTCCCTTAAGGGTCAGAAACTGGAGGCGGAGCGCAAGGTGGCCGACATGGAGCGCTCCCTGGGAGAAAAGCAGGAGGAAATAGACAAGAAATACCTGGCCAGGATAGCCGCCCTTGATTCGCAGGCGGCCGAACTAAAGGGCGCTGTTTCCTCGCTGGAGACGGACAACGGCGCTCTGGCGGCAAAACTGTCCGACATAAAAAAGACGGTGATAGCCAGGGACCGCGAACTGCTGGAATTGAAGACCCGGCTGTCCGACTCGGAGATGGAATACAACGAAAAACTCGCGGAAAGGAAGAAGGAACTGGAGATGGAGCGGTTGAGGCTGCAGCAGAAGCTGGAGGAGGAGGGCAGGAAGCTGCAGGCCGATCACGCGCAGAAGCAGAGAACTCTCGAGGCCCGCAAGGCCGACCTCGAGGCGGATTTCAACGCGAAGAAACTGGAGTTGATCAGGACCTTCGACAAGGTACGCGAGGAGATGGAGCTGCGCGAGAAGGTGCTGGCCGCCCGCGAGGACAAGCTCGGCCCTGGACAGGGAGGAGAAACAAAGATTTAATATTTAAGCAATCCTCCCGGCGGGAGGTATATCCTAAACTTTAAACGCCGCGTACGACTGGAGGGCCTGGCGCGTATTCCGGATTATGAGCGATAGCGAAGACCTTAAAAAGATGCTCGAGAAGCTGAAGAGCGAGGTGGGGCCCCTTCCGGCCGCGCCCGAGCGCCCGTCGGCGCTTCGCCGGCCTGACGTCCCGGCGGCCAGGCCGCCCGTGCGCGAGGGGATCTACAGGCCGTACATACAGCAGGACATCTCCGACCGGCAGAAGGAGAGGACTTCCGTCTCCGCGTGGGCCGAGAACAGGGAAGCCATACTCTTCGGCATGCTTTCGGCGCTGGCGGCTACGGTGGTGGGGGCGCTGCAGGGGATCCACTACCTGGTGCTGGCTGGGACCGTCGTTTTCTGCGTCTTCGCCCTGGTGGCCGCGGCCGCGCTGCTGCGGGTCTGCCTCGTCTCCCGGAGCCGCCCCTCGTCCGAGGCTGAGCACGTCCTGGCGGACCGCCTGGACGCGCTTTCCAGGCGGGTGGAGATGCTCAGCTCGAAAGCTGCGGCCGAGGGGCTTCCCTCCCGCGCTTCCGCGCAGGCGGGGGAGCCGGAGCTGGAGCGCAAGCTGGAGGAACTGCGCGTGGTGGTAAGGAGCCTCTCCAAGGCCATAGAGGGAGGCAAGTAGGCGGCGCCGGGACTTCGATTTAGTATATAATTCTATATTACAGTTATGAAGACTTTATCCTTATTCCTTTCCCTGCTCATGCTCTCGGCCCCTCTGCAGGTCTTCGCCCAGGAGGCCGCGCCCGCCCAGGGGCAGGACAAGGAGTATCCCATAACCGCGGGCGACGTCATCAGCATCAACGTGTTCCCCGCTCAGGAATTCTCCAGGGACGTCACCGTGCAGCCGGACGGCAGCATAGAGATCCCGCTGCTCGGCTCCATTACCGCGCAGGGCCTGAAGCCGAGCGAGCTCGAGAAGATCCTGACAGCCAAGTATTCCCGCTACGTCGCCAATCCGTCCATAACGATCAGCGTGCGCAGGTTCTCCTTCAACAGGGTGGCGATAATAGGCCAGGCCCACGCAACCGGGTATTACGAATACCATGAGGGCATGCGCCTGCTGGACCTGGTGGCCGAGGCGGGGGGGCTGCAGGATTACGCGCGCACCTCCGACGTGCGCATCTACCGCAAGCTCTCCGGCTCCGAAAGCAAGGCCCCCGAGGAGGTGCTGAGGGCCAACCTCGAGGACGTGCTGAACGGCGACCTGAACAAGAACGTCCCGCTGGCCAACGGCGACATAGTCTATATACCGCGCAAATCCTACAACGCGGCCGGCAAATGGATAACCGACAACCTGGTGCCGTGGACCACGCTCTTCCTTTTCGCCCTGACCGCCGGCATAGTGGTGAACAAGAACAGGTGATATGCAGGCCGAACTGACGCTCTACGATTACTGGCGCATAATCAACCGCCGCAAGTGGGTGGCGCTGCTGATCTTCTCGGTCACCATCTTTTCCACGATGTTCTACACCCATCTGCAGCCGGTGGTTTACAGCAGCCACGCGCTCATAAACACCAAGCCTCCCGTCTCCTACACCAAGATGCCAGGGGGGGACCTGGTCGATTACGATCCCTGGAGCGCCGTGGCCACGCAGATGCGGGTGATAGGTTCGGACGAGATCGCCTCTCGGGCCGCGGCCAGGCTGGGGATGCCTTCCGGGCTCGGCTCCGCAGAAAAGATAGCGGCCTCCTACAAGGTCGGCCGCCTCGAGGACTCCAACCTGATCACGCTGACCTCCTACAGCAGCAGCCCGCGCCGCGCCGCCGACATCCTTTCCGCCGTCATAGATTCCTACAAGGAGTACGACCTGGAGCAGAAGAGCATGCAGGCCAGGAAGACGCTGGACGACATCTCCAGCCGGCGCGACGACGTGTCGGGCAGCCTCCAGGCGCTAGAACAGAAAAAAGAGCGCTTCGTGCAGCAGAACCCCAGGACCGGCCTCGGCGACGTGCTGGCCAACGAGCTTTCAGACCTGGAGATGCGCAAGAAGTCGCTTCTGGACAAATACACCCCGAGCTACCCGGAGGTCGTGAACCTGCAGCAGCGCATAGACGTGGTGCAGCAGAAGCTGGAGCAGATCCCGGTCGCCGACATGGAGCTGGCTCGCATAAGCCGCGACCTGCGCATGCAGGAGGACCTTTACACCACGCTCAACAAGCAGTACGAGGAGGCCAAGCTGGGCGTGGCCTCTATAGTCTCCTTCGTCAGCGTGGTCAATCCGCCGGAGCCCGAGCCCACCCCGGTCTCCCCGAACAGGGCGCTGAACCTGATGGCGGGCTCGGTGCTGGGGCTGTTCCTCTCTGTGGTGGTGGTCTTCCTGCTGGAGAACCTCGACGTCTCGATCTCCACCATCGAGGATATCGAGGAGTTCCTGAAGCTGCCGGTGCTGGGGATCATCCCCAACATACTCAGCGAGAGACACCTGGACAACTGGCTCACGCAGGTGTTCAAGAAGGAGCGCTATACCGTCGACGCCTTCCGCAGCGCCCTGGTGGTCAACCGCCGCTACGCTTCCAGCGTGATAGAGTCCTACCATACGCTGCGCACCAATCTGATCTCCAACCTAAACACGAAGCAGAGCGTGTCCGTGGTCTTCAGCTCGGCCGGGGCCGCGGAGGGCAAGACCCTCACCTCGGTGAACTTCGCGCTGGCCAGCGCGCACTCCGGGCTCCGTACGCTGCTCGTGGACGCCGACCTCAGGCGGCCGGCCATAAACCAGATCTTCGGGACGCGCAAGGGCCCCGGGCTCAGCGACGTGCTGACCCGCAAGGCCGACTGGCGGGACGCCGTGCTGGAGAGCGCCGACTTCATAATGGGCGGCATAGACTACGACCAGATAATGCGCTTCCCGGGCATAGAGAACCTCAAGGTGCTGAACTGCGGCATGCAGCCCGATACCGTTATAGATATCCTGGATACCTCGGACTGGGGCGCCCTGATGGATGACCTCAGGAACGAGTTCGATATGATAGTTTTCGACACGCCGCCGGTGCTGCTGTTCGCCGACGCGCTGATGGTGGCCAAGCACGCCTCCGACGGCGTCGTGCTGGTCTACAAGGCCGGCAAGATAGCCCGCGGCGCGCTCAAGCGCGCCAAGGAGCAGATCGCGGGCGTGAACTCGCGCATGATAGGCGTGGTGCTCAACGGGGTGCGCGCCTCCGAGATGGGCCCCCAGTACGGCTATTACTACTACGACTACAAGAGCTACTCCCACCGCTGACCCGCGGCCGGGGGGGCCCACCCGAGAATGGCGATCACGATCACGGTCCTGGCCCTTATAATCGCGGCCGCGCTGGGGCACATGGCGGCCTCCGGCGGCCAGGTCTACGTGGTGATGGGGCTGCTGGGGGTCATCGTCTCCATGTTCGCGTTCATGTCCCCGAAGGCCAGCATAACGCTGCTGGTCTTCTCCATGCTGCTGTCCCCCAAGATAGGTTTCGGGGCTGTCGGCGGCGGCCGCGAGGCGGTGCTGCGCTACGACGATATCCTGCTGGTAATAATCTTCTTCTCCTGGCTGGCGCGCACCGCGGTCTTCAAGACCAGGCCGTTCATAACTTCCACGCCGGCGCAGGCCCCGGTGCTGCTCTATACCGCGGCCGCGGTCCTCTCCACGGCCCTGGGCGTGATGCGCGGGAACGTAAGCGCCAAGGAATCCTTCTTCTACGTGCTGAAATACGCCGAGTATTTCTTCCTCTACTTCATGACGGTGAACATCGTGGAGACGAGGGACGATGTCCGCCGCTACCTGCGCTACGGCCTGCTGGTGGCCATAGCGGTCACCTTCTACGCCTTCTATTATTACCACGGCGCCGGTCCGGACGCGCGCGCCACCGCGCCCTTCGAGGCCGTGCTGGGCAGCCGGGTTAACGCCTCGGAGCCGGCTTCGCTGGGCGGCTACTACCTGGTCATATTCGGCGCGCTTATGGCCTTCATGACGGAGTACTCCGGAAAGACGCTGTTCCTGCTGGCCGGGGCGCTGGCCTTCATGTTCCCGGCGTTCCTGCTGACCTTCTCGCGCTCCTCCTACATAGGCTTTACGCTGATGGTCCCGGCGCTGCTTCTGTTCACGAAGCGGCGCCGGCTGTCGATGTTCTGGTTCATACTGGCCGGCATGCTGGCCCTGCTGGCGATGCCGACGGTCATGGGAAAGGTGGCGGACCGCATCACGATGACCTACAGGGGCGAGTACGCCACGGAGGTCTTCCGCGCCGGGCCCGTAGGCAATATACGGCTGGAGGATTCGGCGGCCGCGCGACTGCGTTCGCTGCAGCGTGTCTTCCTCGAGCAGCTGCCGGAACACCCGATCTTCGGCTGGGGCGTCACCGGCGTGGGCCTGTGCGACACCCAGTACGCGCTGGTCCTGGGCGAGACCGGCATCCTGGGCGGGCTGCTTTTCTTCTGGCTGCTCTACCGCCTTTTCTATACTGCCAGGAAGGTCTACCTGCTGTCCGATGACAGGACGGCGAGGGGATTGGCGCTGGGGTTCGCCGTTACTCTGGTGGGACTGCTCTTCCAGTCGGTCGGCGTCAACAGTTTCATCATCATCCGCATCATGGAGCCGTTCTGGTTCGTGGCGGCCCTGCTCAGCGTGGAGTACCTCAGGGTCGCCCCCGCCGTTCCCCGGACGGGAACTCCGCCTTCGGCGGAATAGCCGGAGGCCGGCCGCCGCGCCGCCGGGCCTGCGGGTAAATTATGTAATATTGAGCGTTGACGCGGCCGGTGCCCTATGCGCATAGTGATAACGTCCAAGCATAAATTCACGCTTTCGGAGCTCGCCTCGCTGTGGCACTACCGCGAGCTAGGCTCTTTCCTGGTCAAGCGGGACATAAAGGTGCGCTACAAGCAGACGGCGCTGGGCGGGCTCTGGGCCATAATCCAGCCGTTCTTCACCATGGTCGTGTTCTCGCTGTTCTTCGGCAAGATGGCCAAGGTCCCGTCCGACGGCGTTCCTTACCCGGTCTTCGTCTACGCCGGGCTGCTGCCGTGGACGTATTTTTCCGGAGCGCTCACCGCCGCCAGCGAGAGCATGGTCGGCAACGCCAACCTCATCACCAAGGTCTATTTCCCGCGGGCCATAGTCCCGGCCGCGGCCGTCCTTTCCGGCCTGCTGGACTTCCTGGTGGCCTCCACCGTGCTGGCCGGGATGATGCTGTATTTTCATATCGGCCTGAACCCGCTCCTGCCACTGGTAATTCCGCTTACCGGGCTGACCGTCCTCTGCGCCGCCGGGGCGGGTTTCTGGCTCTCGGCTTTGAACGTCGAGTACAGGGACATACGCTATACCATTCCGTTCGTGATCCAGCTCTGGCTTTTCTCCTCGCCGGTCATCTATCCGTCCAGCATCGTGCCGGCCAGGTACCAGTGGGCGCTGGCCCTGAACCCGATGGCCGGAGTCCTGAAGGCTTTCCGCGCCGCCGTGCTCGGCGGCCAGGCGCTGGACTGGCGGGCCCTGGGCATTTCTTCCGGCGTAATTCTGCTGCTGTTCGTCTCCGGCTTCCTGTATTTCAGGCGCATGGAGCGGACCTTCGCGGACGTGATCTGATATGAGCGACACGATAATAAAGGTCGACGGCCTCTCGAAAAAATACCGCCTGGGCGCCACCCACGGCTACAAGACCTTCCGCGAGTCGCTGGTAAATGCCGTCAAGGCCCCTTTCTCCAAAAGCCGCGAGCGGGAGGAGGTGTGGGCGCTGAAGGACGTCTCCTTCGAGGTGAAGCGCGGAGAGGTGCTGGGCATCATAGGCCGCAACGGCGCCGGCAAGAGCACGCTGCTCAAGATACTTTCGCGCATAACCGAGCCGACCTCCGGCCGCGTGGAACTGCGCGGACGCGTGGGCTCGCTGCTCGAGGTCGGCACCGGCTTCCACCCGGAGCTGACCGGCAAGGAGAACGTCTATCTTTACGGCACCATACTCGGCATGCGCAGTTCCGAGATAAGCCGCAAGTACGACGAGATAGTCGCTTTCGCCGAGCTGGAACGCTTCATGGAGACGCCCGTAAAGCGCTATTCCAGCGGCATGTACATGCGCCTTGCCTTCTCCGTGGCCGCGCACCTGGAACCGGAGATCCTGCTGGTCGACGAGGTCCTGGCCGTCGGCGACGCCATCTTCCAGCGCAAATGCATAAAAAAGATGCAAGAGGCTGCCAGCTGCGGCCGCACCATACTTTTTGTAAGCCACAATATCCCCGCGATCACCAGTTTTTGCGGCCGCGCTATACTGTTCGAGGGAGGGAGCGTCTCGTATGCCGGCGGGGTGGAGGAGGCCGTGGACAAGTACCTCGGCGCCGCGAACGCGGCGGCCGATCGCGGCCGGATCGGGCTGAAGGAGCGCCAGGACCGGAGCGGCAGCGGGGCTGTCAGGCTGACAGATTTCTACATGCTGGACGGCGCCGGGAACAGGATAGGGGAGATCCGCAGCGGGTCTACGGTCCAGCTGGCGTTCGAATATGGGTCCGCCGACGGGCGCCCCGCCCGCAATGTGGAGCTGCAGATCGTGGTCTCCCGTTATTCCGGGGACAGGGTTTTCCAGTTCGGCACCAGGTTCGCGGGGCGCAGCTTCGCGGAGGCTCCGGCGCGCGGCCGGATAGTGTGCCGCCTGAAGCGGTTCCCTCTGCCACCTGAGAGGTACAGGCTGGACGCCTATCTAGTTTCGGAAGCCGTCCCAGCGGATTATCTGCAGAACGCCGCCTTCATAGACGTGGTCGACGGAGATTTCTACGGGTCGGGCTACCAGGTCTTTGAGAAGGAGACCCCGTTCCTTGTGGACGGGGATGTCAGCCTTGAGGGGGCGCCGTAGGCCCCGGGGCCTGGGCGCCGCTTATGCCGATAACTCAGTCCTCCGACGAGAATATGCGCGGGAGCGTCCTGCGCTACCTTGAGGCCAGGAAGAAGGAGCGGCCCGGCTACAGCATTATAGACGTGGGAGGCGCGGCCAATCCCTGGTGCGACGCCCTCGTGGATGCGTACGTGGACATACGGCCCCTGAAGACGCAAAAGCTGCAGTTCAACGGCGACATCAATGAGCCTGCTGTATGGGAGAGAATCCCGGAACGCCGGTTCGATTTCTCAATCTGTACGCATACGCTAGAGGACATCCGCGACCCCGCCTTCGTCATACAAAAGCTGATGAGGATATCGCGGTCCGGATTCATCTCCATGCCTAACAAGCACACCGAGATGTCCAATATAGAATCCGTATACTGGCTCGGATATTGCCACCACAGGTGGGTGTTCGCAATTAGCGGTTCCGGCGTTCTGAGGATACTGGCCAAGCTGCCGCTCACCTCATATTTTTCCTCCGTGAACCGCGCGCCGCACATCCTGGCGGGGCTGAACTCTGGATTTTTGAATTCCATGCTGCGGAAGATGCGCAGAGCTCCGGTCGCCGGTGGCCTGGACTGGGTGGACCCGCGCAAGGTGCAGCCCGGCTACGAGCTCGGTTTTATCTGGGAAGGGTCCTTCCCCTATGAGTTCGTCAACGGGGATTTTGCGGGGGCGAACGTTTACGAGGCGGCTAAACTGTATACCGGCCAACTGGCCGCGGGGTTATAATGCCTCCCGGTCCAGGAATTACGCGTTTAAAGCCTTTCGACGAGGTCTCCCGCTCGGAGATAGAGGGGCTCGAGGCGGCCCTTTTGCGTTTTTACAGCGATCCTCCCGAGGCGTATCACGCCGAGGCCGCCGCGGCCAACGAGGACTGGTCCGGGCCCGGGTATGAGCTGCACCGCCGGATCGTCGCCGCGGCGGGGAAAGGCGCCAGGGTGCTGGATATAGGCTGCGGCCCCGCGTCCGCGGCCCGCTATTTCACGGCCGCCGGGTCCGCATATACCGGCCTCGACGTGCCTGGAAAGCGGCTTGAGGAGAACAAGGCGGCATATCCTTCCTGCGGTTTTATAGCCGCGGACTGGAAAGACCTTCCCGGGATGGGGCTTCAGTTCGAAATGGCCGTCTCTTTCTTCGTGCTTGAGCACGTGGCCCGACCCAGGGAATTCCTGAAGGCGGCCGCCTCGGTCCTGGGGAAAGGCGGCAGACTGGCGGTGCTCTGCCCCGATTACCTGGGGCGCGGGAGCATGCCTTCGCTGCAATATTTCGGGCGCGGGGCGGGCGGTCTGCGCGCCAAGCTCGCCGGCCTGGCCCTGGCTGAAGCGGCATTCGCCGCCGTTGAGAAATACGTCCGCTATCCGCGGCTGCTGCGCCGGGCCAGGGCGGCGGCTGGTTCGGGGGGGGCCTGGCTGATCAACCTCCGCCCGGTATGCCTGGACGCCGGCGAGTGGCGCAGGGACTGGGACGCCGTCTACATGGCGGGCGAGGAGGAGGTCGCCGGCTGCATCGAAAGCCTGGGTTTCGAGGTGATCGAGACAGGCCGCCGCGTCGACGGTGGCCGGCACGGGCTTTGCTATGTCCTCGCGAAAAGAGCGTGACGGCGGGCGTCCCCGCCATGTGACGCGCTGAGCTCTTGAACATGAAGATCATCCATCACTCCAACCAGCTGGGTATCGGCGGCACCGAGAAGTGCATGCAGTACCTGCTCGAATACCTGAAAGGCTCCGGGCACGAATGCTGGTGCATGTATAACAGGGAACGGACGGCCGTCCGGGGCTCTCAGAGGGAGGAGCTCCTGCGCGCCATGCTGGGACCGGAGAGGATGCTGGCCTATTCTTCGGAAGAGGAGTTCTTTTCACTCATAAGCGCCGTCCACCCGGATATTTTCCATGCGCACAGGAGCGGCAGCCCCGGCGAATTTCCCCTGGTCCCGAGACTGAAGGAGTACGCCGGGAAAATAGTCGAGACGAACGTCTTCGGCGGCCGGGACCCGGCGGAATTCATAGACCTGACGCTGTATGTCAACAAAGAGCTGTCCCGCTCCGGGCGCGGCCTCATGCGCCGAAGGGCGGTCCTTTATCCGCCGGTAAAACGGCCAGCGCATGGTCGGGACCTGAGAGAGCGCCTGGGGCTGGCTCCGTCCACTTTCGTACTTGGCCGTATAGGCCGGCCGGACGACAGGATCTTCGACCCGATATCTCTGAAGGCGCTTAAAATAATTGAGGATTCGGGGGCGCGGGACATGATATATCTCGTGCAGTCCCCTCCCCCGGCCATGCGCCGGGCGGCCGCCGAGCTCGGCCTGGAGACCGTCCTTTTCCTGGACGCCCCGGTCGTTTCGGACGACGAGGTCTCGGAATTCTTCAATACCATAGACGTGCTGGCGCACGCGCGGCTCGACGGCGAAACCTTCGGGCTGAACATCGCGGAGGCCATGATCCACGGCAAGCCGGTGGTCTCCCATCTGAGCCGCGCGGCCAACGGACACGCGCGGTTCGTCCGCCTCTGCGGCTACCTCGCCGGAACTGGCGACCACGAGGCTTATGCCGGCTACCTGAGGAAGCTTTATGGGGACCGGGCGCTCGCCGCGCGCCTGGGGGGGGCGGGAAGGCGCTTCGCCGAGGAGAACTTCCTGCTGGAGAAACTGGGCCCCAGGCTCGAAGCTTATTACGCGGACCTGTGGCGCCCCGTCCCGCTGCTCAGGAGATTGAGCTGGCTGCTCTGAGGACAGGTGCCGGAGATGGGATTGAAACAGCGCTTAAAGAACTTGCTCGCGCGGGCTTTGGCCGGGCTGATAGGCAGGCGATTTCGCGATTTCTTGTGCGACCCGCTCTATTTCGAAGTCTGGGAGAAGCGGGGGTTGCATATAACCCCCGTCCATTTTTATCAGCCGCTCCCGGACGCGCGGGAACTGTCCTCGTACGGCTGGGACAGGGTTTCCGCCATGCCCGGGCTGGACCTGCGGGAGAAGGGCCAGCTCGAGCTGCTGGACAGGCTTTCCCGGGCCTATAAAAGAGAATATTCCCGGTTCCCGCTGTCGGAGCGGCCCTCCGGGGGATTCTTCGTGGACAACGGGACTTTCGAGTCCGTGGATTGCGAGGTGTATTATTCTATCATCAGGCTCTACAAACCATCCCGCATAGTCGAAGTAGGAGGCGGCAATTCAACGCTCTTGTCCGCTTCCGCTGCCCTGGCCAACAAAGCCGAGACCGGCGCGGCGCCAGAACTGACGCTGGTGGAGCCGTATCCGGGCAGGGCCGTCTCCGCGGGGATCCCGGGGCTTTCCCGGCTCCTGGCGGAGAAAGCGGAGTCTGTGCCTCTGGAGACGTTCACCGCCCTGGAAGGGAACGACATCCTTTTTATCGATTCCAGCCACGTCCTGAAGACCGGGGGGGACGTGCAGCGCCTGTATCTTGAAGTCCTGCCGAGGCTCGGCAATGGCGTGCTGGTCCACATCCACGATATTTTCTTCCCGTTCGACTATCCGCGGAACGTAGTGCTGGGCAGAAAGCGTTTCTGGACCGAGCAATATCTCGTCCAGGCTTTTCTGGCTTTCAACTCCGGGTTCGAGGTCCTCTGGAGCTCCAGCTTCATGCATCACAAGCACCCGGGGGAGCTGGAGGCGGCTTTCCCCTCTTATTCCAGGGCCTCGCGCCGCCCCGGCAGTCTGTGGCTGCGCAGGACTCCGCGGAACGGGAGGACGGAAGCATGAGATTCTCCGCATACATGTTCATCCGCAACGGACTGCGGAGCGGATACACGTTCATGGAGGCCATAGAGAACGTGCTCCCTTTCGTGGACGAGTTCTTCATCTTGGAAGGGAACAGCGACGACGGCACCAAAGAGACCCTGTTCTCCCTGGCGGCGCTTGACCGCCGGATAAGGATAGAATCAAGAACTCCGGAGTACGTCCGGAAGCGTTCGCGCGGAGGCGATCTTCTCGGAAAAGCGTTCGAAGAGGCCCGCGAGGCCTGCCGCGGGGAATGGCTCGTGCAGGTGCAGGCGGATACGGTGTTCCACCCTGTGACCATGCTGGCCGCGCGCGACCTGCTGGGGCGCAAAGGAGAGGATTGGGGGTATGACGCCCTGGAAATAGTGCGTCACCAGTACCGCTGGAACTGGCAGGAGATGTACAGGGAGGACCGCCTTGCTCTGATATTCCGGAAGGAGGGAAGCAGAGTGGTAGGGGACGGGATAAACCTGTCGGTGCCTGGGCGGATATCCAAAAGCCTCGTGCCGCTGTTCCGCAGATATCCCGCCGCGGATAACGCGTGGGTGTTCTTCGAGAATATCCTCGGAAAGGCCGGATCGTGCTCAGAAATATGGAGCGAGCTCTCCGGGGAAGTGCGGGAGGGCGATTCCTCCTGGTACAACAAAGCCACCGGCAGGAGCTTCAGGGAGGACATGGCCGTATACAGGACCGAAGGCCGGCCCCCGCCTTTCTGGTCGGGGCGGACGTCTCCTTACGCGGAGAAGCTGCCGCGGAACCTGCTGGCCCTTGTAGGAGAGCGGAAATACTCCGTCGCCGGCCGTTTCCTGTCCGGCGGCGGGCTGTACAGGCCTTCCGAAGCCGACATCTCCGCGCTGCGCTCCATAACCAGGGCGTATCATCTCCCCGGAGCCGCGCTGGCGCTGGCGCAGGACCTGCTTGGGCTTGCGTACCGCTTCTCTCCTGGCCGCGCCCGGTCCGGGAAGTCCCGCTCCAGGAAATAGTATCATGCATATGCCGGGTAGGCCCGGAACAGGGTCCGGTTCTTGCTTATGAAGATCTCTGTGGTCATAAACACCCTCAACGAAGAGGAGAACATCGCCGGCTGCATCGGGTCGGTCAGGGGCTTCGCGGACGAGGTCGTGGTGGCGGACATGCACAGCTCCGACCGCACTGCCGCCATAGCCGCCGGTCTGGGGGCGGAGGTGCGCGCTATTCCGCGTTCCGCGTTCGTGGACCCCTCCCGGAACCTTGCCCTGTCGTTCGCCGCCGGCGACTGGATACTGGTGCTGGACGCGGACGAGCGCGCCACTCCGGAAGCGCTGGCGCGTCTGCGGGAGACAGCGGAGAAGGACCTGGCGGACGTGGTCGAGGCGCCGTTCGAGGTCTGGATGTTCGGGAGAAGGGTGCGCTACAGCGGCTGGCAGGATGTACGCAAGAAGATCTTCTTTAAAAAAGGCTTTCTATATTATACGGCTACGGAGGTCCACGCGCAGCCGGAGTGGAAAGGCAGGCTGCTGAAATTGCCGGCGGAAGGCGGCCGGATAGTCCATTATAACTACAGGAGCATACGCCAGTTCGTCTCCAAACTCAACGATTATACTGACGGAGAGGCGGCCAAACTGCTGCGCGAGGGGCGCGGGAACACCCCGCTTAAAGGCGTCTATTGGGGCTTTCGCCACTTTCTGCACAGGTATATCTCGCGTTCCGGCTATCGCGACGGGTATCTGGGGCTGATGTTGAGCGCGGCCATGGGATTCTATTGGTTCGTCGCTTTTTGCAAGGCTTGGGAAGCGGGGCGGCGGGAGGAGGCGCAGTGAGTCCCGGCCCTTTCTCCGTAACCGGGCGGCCGGATATCGCTCATGACCGATACCGCTAAGATCTCGGCCGTTATACTTACCGTTGATGGCGGCAGGGCGCTTTTGGAGTGCCTGGGGTCGCTGAACGCCGTGGCGACCCCGGGGTTCGGGGTCATAGTCGCGCGTAACGGGGCGTACGACTCGGAGCTGGAGGCTGCGGTCAGGACCGCCTCGGGGCATGTGGAAGCCGTTCTCTTCAACGGGGATAATATCGGTTTCGCTTCCGGGTGCAACGCCGGTATAAGGAAGGCCCTGGAGGACGGCGCGGACTGGGTGCTGCTGCTCAACGACGATACGGCGGCGGCGCCGGATTTCCTGGAAAAGCTCTTGGCGGAGGCGGAAAAACGCCCAGAGGCCGGGATGCTGGGGCCGAGGATATTCTATTTCTCGGAGAAGGAGAAGATCTGGTTCTCCGGGGCGAAGTTCGACGGTGAGACCTGCGCCTTCGTCTTCCCAGGTGCGGACCGCGCCGAGGAAGAGTACGGGCACACGGAGCCCGAGGAGGCGGATTTCATCACCGGTTGCGCGCTGCTGGTGAAACGGGAGGTCGTCGAGAAGGTCGGGCCGCTGGACGAGCGCTTCTTCCTCTACTGGGAGGATGCCGACTGGGGGCTGCGTGCCAGGGCGGCGGGCTACAAGTGCTTGGTGGCGCCAGCCGCGAAGATCTGGCATAAGGTGTCGGTCTCCTCCGGCGGCGCGGATTCCCCGCTGAAGGCCTATCACAAGACCTTCGGTCACCTGCTGTTCTGCGATATCCACGCGCCCGCCGTCAAGAAAAAGGTGCTGTACGGCTGCATGAAGGATATTGCCTGGCTGCTGCTGAGGTCCCGCGGGCAGGGGCGGTTCCGGAAAGCGTGGGCCTACGCGCTGGCGGTATTCGATCACTATACGCGAAAAAAGGCCCGCCCGAGGCCGCGGCTGCTGTAGGGGCCCTGACATAAAGGGAACGAACGATATGGACAGAAAATATCCCACTCTCGCGGAGATAAAAGCTTCGCACGCCCCCAAGGTGGAGTACGAGCGCTACCTGCTGGCCAGCCGCTTCGTCTTCAGGCCGCCCTCCTTCCCGGCCATCTGGCTGCTGGTGAGGCTGGGCGTCAGCGGGGAACTGGCCTCCTGGCTCTCCGGGCTCTCGGCCATGCTGGGCTATATCTGCTTCCTGTGGCCGTCTCGCCCGCTGCTGTGGCAGGGGCTGGGCTTCCTGATGCTGTTCAACTTCTTCGACTGTCTCGACGGGGGCATAGCCAGGATAACGGACAGGCGCAACTCCTACGGGCGCTTCCTGGACGAGGCGATGGGCTGGGCGGACATGCTGTTCTGGCTGATGCTGGGCGTCGCCGTCTGGCGGACGCCGTACCTGCGCCACGTCAGCGGCGCCTGGGGCCTGCTGCCCGGCCTCTGGCTCACCGTCGGGGCGCTGTGCTTCTTCCTGTCCGTCTACGCCGCCTATCTGGAGAGGACATTCGACCAGACGCTGAGGGCCGGCTGGGAGAAATTGCAGGCGGCCCGCGGCGTGGCGCCGGCGGCTACTCCGGTGTCGGGCAAGGGTCGGCCCGAGGTGCTGGCGCGTTCGCTGGCGCACAACCTGCGCGTAAGGGAGACGCATTATCTGCTGCTGGTGCCCGCTTTCGCCTTCGGCTTGGCGGACATGTTCCTGGCCTTTATGTCCCTCTTCTATGCCGGTGTCGTTGCGATGCTGTTGGCCACTTATTGCCTGCGCGGCAGAAAGGTCAAGGCGGCCGAGCTGGCCTCTCGCTGAGGCGCGCGGCCGTGGCGGAGACCCTTCCCGATGAAGATAAGCGCTTTGCTGACCACCTATAACAGGCGCGCGGCCGTGCTGCGCACCATAGAGGCGCTGCTGGCGCAGGACTATCCGCTGGCTGAAATTACGCTTACCGTGCTGGACGACTGCGGCGCCGACGGCACAGCCCAGGAGCTGAGCGCGCGCCGCTGGGAGTTCCTGGCCCGCGGCCTGGCCGATCTTCGCGTGCTGCGCAACGCGACGAACATGGGCATCTCCTACAACCGCGGGCTGCTGGCCCGTTCCGCCGGCAGCGCCGAGTACCTGCTTTATCTCGACGACGACGTCTATTTGGAGAAAGGCACGGTGCGCGCGCTGCTGGCCTGCCTGGAGGCTCATCCCGGCTGCGGCATGGCCGGCCCGAGGCTGGTCTACGCCTCCGACCCGGGGAGGACGGCCCACTGCGCCAATTTCGTCGGGAAATGGGGCGGACGATACTCGGAGCTGGATGCGGACGTCGAGACGGAGTGCGACTGGCTCAACTCCAGCTGTTTCCTGGTGCGCGCGTCCGCGGCGGCCGGCGTAAGGCATTCCGCCGATTTCTATACGTCGCACGAGGAAGTGGACTACTGCCTTCAGCTGGGGAGGGCCGGCTGGAAACTGCGCTACTGTCCTTCCGTTAAGGCCCTGCACGATATCCAGCCTCTGGGCGGCGGGCGCCGCGACAGACTTTATTACCTGTACCGCAACAAGCTGCTGGTCTTCAGGCGCAACTTCCCCCCGCTGAGGAGGCTGACCGCCACCGCGGTGACGGTTTTCCTGGGGCTTCCGCTGTATATTCTGGAGTCTCTGCGCCGGAACCGGGGCGTCAACCTGAAGGAGCTGCGCCTTATATTCAAGGCGATATTTGACGGTCTTGCCGGACGCTACGGCAAGCGCTGAGGGTCTTCCCGCAGCAGGGCCGCGCTGGCGGCCACGTATTCCTTCAGCGTTTCGCGTATATCGAAGGACTTTTCGGCTTTGTGCCTGGCCCCTTTTGAAAGGCGGGCGCGAAGCTCGCTGTTGTTCAAGAGTTCCGCCAGCTTCCGGGTAATGGCCGGCAGGTCGCCCGGCTCGGTGAAGAATCCGCCCTTTCCCTCATCCATAGCTGATGGGGTGCCGCCTATGCTGGATGCCAGCATGGGCAGGCCGCAGGCGGCGGCTTCCAGCATGACAAGGGAAATACCTTCCATGCGCAGCGTGGGGTTTAGGAAGATGTCGGCGGCGTTGTAGATAGCGGGCATTTCGGCGTTGTTCTTCTTGCCGCAGAAAACCGCCCGCCGGGAAAGCCCGAGTCTCCCGCTCAAAGCAAGCAGCTCATGCAGCTGCGGACCGTCGCCGGCCACCACAAGCCTGGTCTGCGGCAGGCCTGCGGCGGCTCCGGCGAAAGCCCGCAGGCCCAGGTGCACTCCTTTCTGCTTGTGCAGCACGCCGGCCATCAGCACAACTGTGTCGCTTTCTTTAAGCCCCAGCGCGGCGCGCCCCGAGCGCCGTAGTTCCAGGTCCGGCCGGAAAAGGGCGGTATCTATCCCGTTGAGTATGGTGATGGTCTTATCCCGGCACACGGGGAACTCCTGCCTCATCGCGGCGGCGCTCTCGCGGCTCACGCCGACGAGCAGGTCCGAGTCCCTGGCCATGGCCTTGAACCAGGGCCGGTAATAGAACAGGGCCTGCGCCGCGTAGCGCGTAAGGAAATAAAGCAGTTCTCCCGGGCTTGAGACGCGGTTGAAGTTGCTGGCCACCTCGCCTCTGAAGCCCATGCCGTTAACCACGGAGATCACCGGGCGCCGTTGCCGGCGCGGCAGCGCCGCGTAGGAGAGGCCGGAGAAATTCTCGGCCCAGACAACGTCTATTTTCTTCTCCGCGCAAAGGGCCGAAGTGAACGCGGCGCTCCCGCGCCACCAGGCGGCCAGGTCGCCGCGCGACATCCTGTGGCTGGTGCCCGGCAGGTAAAATACCCGGCAGCCGTCCCTGGTCTCTTCTTTCAGCCCGGAGGGATGCGCGGCGGTGACGACAAAAACCTCGTGCCCCTGCCGCGCGGCTTCGGCGGCCAGCGCTTCGGCGTGCACTTCCGTGCCGCCCATCTGGTGGACGGTGGTGGAGGTGGTCATCAGGCAGGCGCGCATTGGATGATTTTACAACCTTTGCGGCAAAAGAGACCAGCGGGCGTCCCGTCCATACTTCCGGAACGCATAATATATATAATGGAACGACCGGCGCGCTGCGCCTGCAGCGGGTAAGAGAGAGCATGGCTGATATGGACCGCAGGCTTAAGATACTTTATGTCATAGAGAACTCCTGCTACGGGGGCGGGGAGAGGACCTTCTCCATGCTGCTCCGCGGCCTGCCGAAGGAGAAGTTCGGGTTGTACTGCGCCTCGCTGCCGTCCGGCAGGTTCTACGAGGAGACCAAAGACCGCTGCCGCTTCCTGCCGCTGGACCTTGCGCGGCGCTTCAGGCCGGGGAATATCCCGCTGCTCCGGCGCCTGATAGCCGAGAACGGCATAGACATCGTCCACAGCCAGGGGGCCCGCGCTGACTTCTACTCGGCGCTGGCGGCCTCCAGGACCGGCGCGAAGGCCGCGGCCACCGTGGCCATGCCGGTGGAGGGCTTCGACGTCAATTTTTTCAAAAAGCGCGCCTACGCGGCTCTGGCGGCGCTGGCCGCTCGCAGGACGGCCGCGGCCATAACCGTCACTAAAGAGCTGAAGGCTCGCCTGGAAGGCAGGTATCCCCGCGTCGAGCTCATCCCGAACCCCGTCGACCTTTCGATGTTCGACCCCCGGAACTTCGACGCGACCCCCGTCATGGACCGCTTCGGCCTGAAAGGGAAGCTGGTGCTGGGCGCGCTGGGCCGGCTGGAGTGGCAGAAGGGCTATCCGTTCCTGCTGTCCGCGCTGAAGCTGCTGCTGGAGCGCAACCCGGGGCTCAAGGAAAAACTGGTCTGCCTGATAGCCGGCGCCGGCAGCCTTGAGGCCAGGCTTAGGGAACTGGCGGCAGCGGAAGGCGTCCTCCCCAACGTGGTCTTTTGCGGGGAGGTGGCGGAGGCCAGGGACTTCCTCGGCGCGCTGGACATCTTCGTCATGCCTTCGCTGCTGGAGGGGCAGCCTCTGGCGCTGCTGGAGGCGATGGCCATGGAGCGGCCGATAGTCGCCTCGGACATCCCCGGGATAAGCGGCACCGTGACCTCCGGCGGCACAGCGCTGCTCGTGACCCCGGGCGACGCGCAGGCCCTCGCCGAAGGCCTTTTGAGGCTGATAGCCGACAGGCCTTTCGCCCTGAGGCTCGGGCGCGCCGCCGGGGCCGCGGCCGGGAAGTCCGGTCTTCCCGCCTATCTTTCCGCCCATGAGCGGTTCTATCAGCGGCTGGCCGCGGGGGCGCGCTGATGTGCGGGATCTGCGGCTTCGCCGGGCTCAGGAACGACGCGCTGCTGCGAGCTATGGCCGCGCGGCTGGAGCACCGCGGTCCGGACGAGGACGGCTTCTTCGCCGAGGCGGACCGCGTGGCGCTGGGCATGCGGCGGCTCAGGGTGATAGACCTCTCCACTGGCTCGCAGCCGGTCTTCAGCGAGGACCGCTCCGTCGCCGTGGTCTTCAACGGCGAGATCTACAATTTCAGGGAGCTGCGGGCGGAGCTGGAGGCCAAGGGCCACAGGTTCCGCACCAGCACCGATACCGAGGTGCTGGTCCACCTCTACGAGGAGCGAGGCGAGGAGTTCCCCAAGTACCTGCGCGGGATGTTCGCGTTCGCGCTATGGGACGTCAAAGAGCGCAAGCTGATGCTGGCGCGCGACCAGTTCGGCGTCAAGCCGCTGTTCTACGCGCAGGCCGGCGGGAAGCTTTTTTTCGCCTCCGAGATAAAATCCCTCCTCCTGGCGGAGGAGATCTCCGGCGGGCTGGACCCTGCCGCGCTGGACGCCTACTTCGCGCGGCTCTACATCCCCGCGCCGCTGACCGCGTACAAGGGGATAAAGAAGCTCGAGCCGGCCTTTACCCTGGTCCTGAAGGACGGGCGGGCGAAGCTGTCCAGGTACTGGGAGCCGCCGCGCGGCGTCCCGGCCCTTTCGGAAAGGGACTGCCTTGAGGGCGTCGACGACCTGCTGGGCGGGAGCGTAAAGGAACAGCTGGTCTCCGACGTGCCGCTGGGCCTGCTGCTCTCCGGCGGCATGGATTCCTCCACGCTGCTTTATTACATGAGCAGGTACGGTCCCGGTCCGGTCCGCACCTTTACGGTGGGCTACTCCGGCAAGGACGCGGCTTTCAGCGAGACGGCGCAAGCCAGGCTGCTGGCGGAGCATTTCGGCTCCGCGCACGAGGAGACCATCATTTCCCCGGACCCGCGCGCGGTGATGGAGAAGCTGGCGGCGCAGTTCGACGAACCTTTTGCGGACGCCTCGGCCATCCCCACCTACCTGGTAACTCGCGAGGCCAGGAAGAGGGTGACGGTGGCGCTGACCGGCGTGGGAGGCGACGAGCTTTTCGGCGGCTACCCGCGCCACCTCGGCGCGCGCCTGCTGCCCTTCTACCTGTCCCTGCCGCGGGCGCTGCGCGCCGCGCTGGGGGACGCCGCCCGCCTGCTGCCGGAGTCGGCGGGGCCGCGGAACCTGCCGGGGCGGCTGAAGCGTTTCCTCGACGGGACTCGCGGCGATTTCAGGGAAGCCTACGAGCGCTGGATCAGCTATTTGACCGAAGGCGAGCGGCGCGCGCTGTTCGAGGGGGGGCGCCTGGCCGGCCTGCCTCCTTCCGACGCGCTGTTCCCCGGGGCGCTGGCCGGCCCGGATGATATCTACCCCTACGAGCTCAGGAACTATCTCTCCGACGACCTGTTGTGCCTTGCCGACCGCGCCTCCATGGCCAACTCGCTGGAGCTGCGCGTGCCCTTCCTGGACGTGCGCCTGGCCGAGTTCATGGCGGGCGCGCCGCTTTCGCTCAGGACGAGGGGCTTCCGCCTGAAGCACCTGCTGAAGAAACTGATGGCGGACCGTCTGCCTGCGGAGATAACCTGCGGCGCCAAACGCGGCTTCCAGGTGCCTCTGGCCCGCTGGTACGGCGAAGAGCTGAATGGATTCGCGAGGGAGATCCTGAGTTCGGGAAAGCTCGTCAAGGAAGGGTACCTTTCCCGGGAATTCCTCGGCGGACTTCTTGCCGAGCATGAAAGCGGCCGCCGCAACCTGAACGACCAGATCCACGCCGCCGTGATGTTCGAACTCTGGCTTGGCGTCAACGGCAAGCGCGCGGCAGCGCCGCCCAGGGACGGCATACGCGCCGGCGGAGAGTCGCTTACCATAGTCACCGCCACAGACATAATACAGAGCGACGACGAGGGCGGCTCCGGGCGTGTGGCCTGGGAGACGTCAAAACAACTGGCAGCGCTCGGCCACAGGGTAATAGTCGTGACCAGGGGCGCCGCCGGCGCGAAGGACCGCGCGGCGCAGGAAGGCCTGGAGGTCTACCGCTACCGCGGCAGCCCGCTCCGCTTCGCCTCTGCCGCCAGGGACATACTGAGGCGTTTCGGCAAGGTGGACGCGCTGTACCTGCATCACCCGTACACCGGCCTGCTGGCCCAGCTCAACTTCCGCGGGGTCCCCTCCGCCTATGTCTTCCACTCGCCGTGGGCCGAGGAGTACGCCATAAGGGCCAGGGCCAGGGGTCTGGGGGCGCTGCGCCGCGGCCCCGGCCTGCTGGCCAGGAGGCTGATGGAGCGCCGCGCGATAGCAAAGAGCGGGGCGGTGCTGGCAGCCAGCGTTTTCATGGCGGAACGGCTGAAGGCGGCGCACGGCCTGGCCGCCCGGGTGCTGCCGCTGGGCGTGGATACCGGGAAGTTCGCCCCCGCGGCGGACAGGGCGGAAGTCCGGCGCGGTCTCGGGATAGATGAGAGCGGATTCCTGGTCTTCACGGTGCGCAACCTGGAGCCCCGCATGGGGCTTGAGAACCTGGTGGAAGCCGCGGCGGACGCAGCCAGGACCGTGCCGGGGACACGCGTGATCATAGGCGGGAGAGGTTCATTGAGAGCGAAGCTGGAGGGGCTGATAGGCTCTTCCGGGCTTTCGGGGACCGTGCGGCTGGCCGGCTATATACCTGAAGAGGAGCTGCCGCTCTATTACCAGGCCGCGGACCTCTTCGTGCTGCCGACCAGGGAACTGGAGGGCTTCGGCCTCGTCACGCTTGAGGCGCTGGCCTGCGGCACGCCGGTGCTGGCCACGCCGGTGGCGGCCAATGTGGAGGTGCTTGGCGGCTTCGACGGGTCCCTCCTGCTGAAGGGGTACGGGCCGGCTGAGATAGCGGCCGGCATAACGGCTTTTGCCGCGCTGCCGGAAGCACGGAAGGAGGCCCTGCGCGCCAGGTGCCGCTCTTTCGTAGAGGAGAACTACTCCTGGAAGAAGTACGCCTCCGGAACGGAAAAGGTGCTGTATGAAGTCCTGCGGCGGAACTGAGCCCTGCCCGGTCTGCGGCTCGTCAGGCCGCGGCTGGCTGCCCGGCCTGCTGAAATGCCGGGCCTGCGGTCTGGTCTTCAGGACGGAGAAATATTTCGGCGGGCCGGGCTATCGGGGCGAGCAGCGGGACGCCGTATACGTTTACGCCAAGGAGGCCCTTTTCGCCTCGGCCCTGGACTATATCGGGGCCGCGCTGGCTGGGCCGGGCCGCCTGCTGGACGTCGGCTGCGCCGGCGGGGAACTGCTGAGGGCGGCCGCCGCGCGCGGCTGGAAGGGGGAGGGCGTTGAACTTGACCCGGGGCTGGCCGACCGGGCCTCGGCCTCGGGCTTCCCGGTCTTCCGCCGGCCGGTCGAGAGGGCCGGCCTGGGCGGGAACTCGTACGACGCCGCCACCGCGTTCGAGGTTTTCAGCCAGATGGGGGACCCGGCCGCAGCGGCGGGAGAACTGTACCGCCTCCTGAGGCCGTCGGGACTGCTGTACGTGAGGGAGTTCAATTCGGTCTTCCATATGCCGCTTTGCCGGCTGGAGGCTTCCGGTCTTCTCCGGCCGCTCGGCGTCAGGCCTTCCGTGCTCCATAATTTCAATTTCGGCCCCGGCAGCCTGCGCGTCATGCTGGAGAAGGCCGGGTTCAGGGAGATAAAGTTCCGCAACTCCCCGCCCACGGCCGGAGACCCCTACCGCAGCGGCGGCCGGCTGGGGGGAGTTCTAACCGCCCGCCTTAAAGTTCTATACTATTGGCTGGCGCAGGCGCTATGGGCGGTCTCTTTCGGCCGCGTTCTGGCCGGGTCAGCGCTGATCGTCACCGCACGCAAATGAAAGCGGCTATACACCAACTGCAGTACTGGCCGGGGCTGCGCTTCTTCGCGAAGATGCGTGCCGCCGGGCTGTTCATCTACCTCGACGACGTGCAGTTCGAGAAGCGCGAGTTCCAGAACCGCAACCGCATACGCACGCCGCGCGGCTGGCAGTACCTGACTGCGCCGGTCGTGTCGAAGGGGCGCTTCTCGCAGAAGATAAACGAGGTGGAGCTGGACAATTCCGCTGACTGGAGGGCGGACCATCTGCAGGCGATAAAGCTGAACTACGCCAGGGCCCCGTTCTTCAGGGAGCACCTGCCGGCGCTGGAGGCGCTGTACTCGCGCGACTACCGCCTGCTGGCCGACCTGGCCATAGCCACCATGGACCTGCTGAAGGAAGGTCTAGGGATAAAGACGCCGGTGAAGTTCTCTTCGGAGTACGCGGTGGAGGAACTCTCCAGCGCGCGCCTGGCGAGGCTCTGCGTCAAGGCCGGAGCCGACGAGTACCTGTCCGGGGCCGGGGCGAAGGCCTATCTGGACCCCAACGTGTTCAGCTACGCCGGGATAGGGCTCTCGTGGCAGCATTTCGAGCCGCGCCATTATCCTCAGGCTTTCCCCGGCTTCGAACCGGATATGTCCGCGCTGGACCTGCTGCTGAATTGCGGCCCGCGATCCTCGGAGTGGTTATAAAATGAACACATACATAGCTCAAGCGGTGGCGGAGATGGACAAGGTCAACGTGTCGCGCCTGGAGCATCCCGGCTCCTGGGCGCTGGACCCGGCCTCCTGCCGTTTCCTCGCCGCCTTCGCCCGGGCGCTGGGGGCGAGGCGCGTGCTGGAGTTCGGTTCCGGCTTCTCGACGCTGATGCTGGCCAGGGAAACAGAAAAGATAGAAGACAATTTCCTGCTTTCGGTGGACGATTCAGCCAAGTACTCGGCCCTGGCCAAAGAAGCCTTCGAGACCTCTGAATGCGGGGCTAAAGTGGAGTTCCGCGTGGCGCCTCTGCGGCCGCGCCTCTACGGCACCCGTCTGCTGCTGTCCTATTCCCTGCCGAAGGGCCTGCTGGAGGCCCTCGGTCCGTTCGACCTGGTCCTGATAGACGCGCCGCACCACGATCTCGGACGCGAGTCGGTCTTCTACGACGCCTTTCCGGCTGTGGCCCCGGGCGGTTACGTCGTGCTGGACGACGCCAACAGGACCGACATGGAAAAAACCTACGTGCGGTCCTGGCAGGCGGCCTACGGCGGCGCGATGGACCCGATACTGCTGGAAGGTATAGGCAACGGCCTCTGCGTTATAGAGAAGGTCGAGAGCGCCAGGCCCGCCTATCCGAGGGCCGGTTCGCTGCAGCTGGCCGCCAAAACGCTGCGCAACTACGCCCGCTTCCTCTCCCGCTCCCAGGCCTGACGTGTCCGCCGGGCCTGTTCGTCCCCTACGGAACCTTGGGCCTTTTTCCCCCTAATACCGGGCCTTTAGGCCCTTATGCCCCAGTCCCGCTTAGTGTAGACTTTATGTATGGAAAGGAATAAACGGGGCGCTTCTATGATCCGCAAGACATTCATCTACGAGCTCAAGCTCCTCAACTCCATCCTCTTCTTCTCTTTGGCCATGTTCCTGGCCTGCTACGCCGACCTCTCCCGCCTCCGGTAAAAGTAAAAGGGGACAGGCTGCTTTTTCGCCCGCTTCGTCCTTCGAATTCCGCTTATCCCGCGGATGTTTTTTGAGAATAAAAAAGTAGCCTGTCCCCTTTTCTTATCCCTTTTCTTATCTCGGAGATGGCTTCTTTTGCCGTGGATTTTATGTCGGGGGCGGCCGTCAGTTCGGTCACCATGGCTATACAGCTGGCGCCGCGGGCCAGCACCTCCGGCAGGTTGCGCAGCTTTATCCCGCCTATCGCGACGAACGGGACCTTCACGTTCTTCACCGCGTAGTCCAGGTATTCCAGTCCCACCGCAGGACAGACGTCCTTCTTTGTCCTGGTGGCGTAGATGGGGCCCACGCCTATGTAGTCGGCGCCGCCGCGCTCGGCCGCCAGCGCCTGCTCCGGGCAGTGAGTGGAGACGCCGATGACGGCCGCCGGGCCGAGCACCTCGCGCGCGGCCGCCAGCGGCAGGTCGTCCTGGCCGATATGCGCGCCGTCGGCCTTGACCGCCAGCGCTATATCGACGTCGTCGTTGACGATGAAGAGGCAGCCTCGCTCTTTCGTCAGGCGCCGCAGGGCCACGCATTCGGCGTACTTCAGCCGCTTGGCCTTGTTCTTCTCGCGGTATTGCAGTATCCTGGCTCCGCCGGCCAGCATGGCCTCAGCCGTTTCGATTACGGAGCGCCCGAGAGAGTGCTCCTCGCTGGTCAGGCAGTAGAGCTGTCCTCGGAAATCAGCTTTCATAGGTCCTCCTATAATCTCTGCCAGTCCTTCATGACCGGGTGGAAGCCGCGCCCGCGTATCATGGCCTTTACCTCTTCCACGCCGCTGGCGTCGGCCACGCTGAACTGGCCCGGGCTCTTCTCCGCCGCGGCGTAGCCGCCCACGCCGGTGCGGGAGCCGGCCGACATCCGCGTGACGCCCAGGCCTATCAGGTTGCGGCGCAGTTCGGCGGGCTCGCGCGTGGAGACGGTGATGCCGGCCCGCGGCAGGAACAGGCGCAGGGCCGCCATGGCCTGCACCAGGTCGCGGTCGCTCACGCAGGCGCCGGGGGCGAAGCCTGCGCCCTGGGGGCGGAGGCGCGGCAGCGAGACGCTTATCTCAGCCGCCGGGCAGGCACGCTGCAGATAGTCGGCGTGCAGCCCGGCGAAGAAGACCTCCCGCCTGAAGTCGGCCAGCCCCAGCAGCGCCCCCACGCCGACCGCGCGCATGCCGGCGCGGCAGGCCCTCTCGGGCGCGTCCAGCCTGTAGCGGAAGTCGCGTTTGGGCCCCGCGCGGTGCAGCCGGGCGTAGAGCGCCTCGTCGTAGGTCTCCTGGTAGAGCGTCAGGCCGTCGGCGCCGGCCCGCACGAGCTCACCGTACTCCGCCGCCTCCAGCGGGTACACCTCGACGGAGACAGAGCCGAAGCGCTCCTTCAGTATCCCGGCGCAGGCTCCGATGTACTCTACCGGGGTCTGCACCCGCGATTCGCCGGTGAGCAGGAGCACGTGCCTGATGCCGGAGGCCGCCAGCGCCCGCCCCTCCTCCTCCACCTCCGAGTAAGAAAGTTTGCGGCGCGCCATCGCGGCGGAGCGCCTGAAGCCGCAGTAGACGCACTCGTTCTCGCAGTAGTTGCCCAGGTAGAGAGGCGCGTAGAGCGAGACGGTGCGGCCGAAGTGCCTGGCCGTCAGTTCGCCGGCCCGGCGGGCCATAGCCTCCAGGCTCGGGACGGCGGCGGGCGAGAGCAGCGCGCGGAAGCCGGCCTCGTCCGGGCTCTCCACGTCGAGCGCGCGAAGGACGTCGGCTTCCGAGGAGGAGGCGATAAGCTCCCCGGCGAGCCCGGAGCAAGCGCGCAGGACTTCGTGGAAGCTCATCGCAGGAAGCCGGTCAGCGGGCTGCTGGCCTCGGCCAGCTCCCTGGCGGCGCCGGCGCCGGCCAGCCAGGCTTTCCTGCCCGCCTTCACCGCCAGCGCGAAGGCCTCCGCCATCCCTGACGGGTCCCCCGAGACGGCCACGGCGGTGTTTACCAGGACCGCCGCGGCGCCCAGCTCCATGGCCTCCGCCGCGTGGGACGGCCTGCCCAGACCGGCGTCCACCACCACCGGCAGGTCCAGCTCCGAGACCAGTACCTTTATCAGTTCCCGCGTGGTCACGCCCTTGTTGGTGCCTATCGGGGCGCCCAGCGGCATCAGCGAGGCCGCGCCGGCGTCCCGCAGGCGCCGCGCGTCCGCCAGGTCCGGGTTGAAGTACGGCATCACTACGAAGCCTTCCCGCGCCAGGACCTCTGTTGCCTTTATCGTCTCTAGGTTGTCCGGCAGCAGGTGGCGGTTGTCGGGGATGGCCTCTATCTTTATCCAGTCCCCGGCGCCGGCCGCGCGGGCGAGCCGCGCTATGCGCACCGCCTCCGCCGCGTTGCGCGCGCCGGAGGTGTTGGGCATCACGATGCGGCCGGCCGGGATATGCGACAGGAGGTTCCCCGAGCCGGCCCCGGAGTCCACGCGGCGCAGGGCCACGGTGACGATGTGGGCGCCGGAGGCCTTTATGGCCTCGGCCATGCTCCCGTCGGATGGGAATTTGCCGGTGCCCAGCATGAAGCGGCTGCGTATCTTCCTGCCGGCTATCTTGAAGACGTCTTCCATATCAGCCTCCCGTGACGAAAGAGAACACTTCTACCGCGTCCCCGTTCCTAAGCGCGGTCCTCTTCCAGCCGGCCCGCGCCAGCACCTTCAGATTGAGCTCCACCAGAGCGCTTTTCGGGTCCGCCTTCATGCCTCGCAGCAGGGCTGCCACTGTGGTCCCGTCCTTTATCTCGGCGTCCCTGCCGTTCAGTTTTATCCTCATCTTCCCTCCCAGAAATGTTCCAGCGGCCCCGCGCCCTTTCCCAGACAGGGGGCGTTCCTGATAGCGCCCGTGACGTAGCGCTTGGCGCGGCGTACTGCCGCCGGGACGTCCAGCCCGAGGGCCAGTCCCGCGGCTATCGCGGCCGACAGCGTGCAGCCGGTGCCGTGCGTGTGGCCGGTGTCCGCGCGCGGAGAGCGCAGCGCGGAGAACGAACTGCCGTCGAACAGCAGGTCCTCGCAGACGGGGCCGTCCAGATGGCCGCCCTTTACCAGCACGAAAGCCGGGCCCAGCGCGCGTATGGCGCGCGCCGCCCTCCGCGCGCCGGAGGCGTTCCCCACCTTCAGCCCGGTGAGGCGTTCAGCCTCCGGAGCGTTAGGCGTCACTACGAGCGCCAGCGGCAGCAGCTCCTTCGTGAGCGCCGCCGCCGCGCGCGGTTCCAGCAGCGGGCTGCCGTCCTTGGCGCGCATCACCGGGTCCACCACCAGTTTCGTCACCCGGGCGGCGCGCAGCCGCCCGGCCACGGCGCGAACCACCGGCGCCGAGACCAGCATTCCGGTCTTTACGGCGTCCGCTCCTATGTCCGAGAGCCCCGCGTCCACCTGCCCCGCCACCACCGCCGGCGGCACGGCCAGCGCTCCGCGGAACCCCAGCGTGTTCTGCACCGTCACCGAGGTGACGGCGGAAAGGCCGTAGACGCCGAAGGCGGCGAAGGTCTTGAGGTCGGCCTGTATGCCGGCGCCGCCGCCCGGGTCCGAGCCCGCTATGGTCAGAGCGCGCGCTTTCACGCGGCCGCCTTGGCGGGGCGCGCCTTCGCTGTTTTGCCCAGTTCGCGAGAGGCGCGCATGGAGCAGAACTCCGGGCCGCACATGCCGCAGTAGTCCTTCCTGGCGTCGCCCTGATGGCAGCAGCGCGCGCGGTCGGGGTCGAGCGAGAGCGAGAACTGGCGCTCCCAGTTGAAGGCGTAGCGCGCGCGGGACATCTCGCGGTCGCGCTCCGCCGCTCCGGGAAGGCCGCGGGCTATGTCGGCAGCGTGGGCGGCTATCTTGGAGGCGACGATGCCCTGTCTCACGTCCTCCAGCTCAGGCAGGCCCAGGTGCTCCTTGGGCGTGACGTAGCAGAGGAACGAGGCGCCGTGCCAGGCGGCCAGCGCCCCGCCTATGGCCGCGTTGATATGGTCGTAGCCCGCCGCCACGTCGGTCACCAGCGGGCCGAGCACGTAGAACGGCGCGCCGTGGCAGACGCGCCCAGCGCGCTCCATGTTCATGGCCACCTGGTCGAGAGGCACGTGGCCGGGACCCTCCACCATCACCTGTACTCCGGCCGCGCGGGAGCGCTGCACCAGTTCTCCCAGCGTGTCCAGTTCCGCGAACTGGGCCGCGTCGCCAGCGTCGGCGAGCGACCCGGGCCGCAGGCCGTCGCCCAGACTGAAGGTGACGTCGTACCTGCGGAAGATGGCGCAGAGTTCTTCGAAGCGCTCGTAGAGCGGGTTCTGTGCGCCGTTCGTCTCCATCCAGCGCGCCATGGCCGCGCCGCCGCGGGATACTATGCCGGTGGTGCGCCCCTTCACCAGCGGCAGGTGCTCCTTCAGCAGGCCCGCGTGCACGGTCATGAAGTCCACGCCGGCCTCTGCCTGTTCCGCTATGACCTCCAGCAGCAGGGAGGGGGTAAGCCCCTTTATGCCGCCTGCGCGCTTGAGCGCTTCGTAGACGGGTACCGTGCCCACCGGCATGGGGCTGTTCTTAATTATCTCTTTCCTTATAGAAGGCAGGTCGCCGCCGGTGGACAGGTCCATCACGGCGTCAGCGCCCAGGCGCGCGGCCAGCCCCAGTTTGAGCAGCTCGTCCTTAAGGCCGGAACGCCCCTCGGAGGTGCCCAGATTCACGTTTATCTTGCATGTGAACGCCCTGCCGATGGCGGCTGGGAACAGGTTCTTGTGATTGATATTGGCCGGCACCACGGCGCGGCCCGCGGCCGTCTCCTTCAGCAGCAGGCCGGCCTCGGCCTTCTCTCTCGCGGCGGCTTTAACGACCTCGGGCGTCAGTACGCCCTTGCGGGCTGATTCCAGTTGTGTCATGTTTTCCTTTTTGGAAGGAAAAATGACATGAAAAAGCCGGCCGCGCGGCTGCGGTCGGCGACAGGCGATAAGACCCTTTCATTTTCCCTCCGCCGGTATTACCCGGATCAAGTTTTAAGGGTCTTCCGGCAACACCGGAACTCTCAGCCTGGTCGCTACCAAGCTCCCCGCGTCCCCGGTCCCGGGGACATGTATATGCTAGCAAATAATCGGGCTGGACTTCCGCAAAGCGGCGGAAAGGGCCGTCTATGGGCCGGCTGCCGGAAATCGAGTAGGTCTAAAGACCTATATGAATATGGGCCTTTTGGGTCTTGCAGTTTAGCCCATTTGGGCTAAACTTGATTTAAGTCATATTGACGCCGCTCAAGCGGCGGTCGAAGTTCGGAGGTTAGCGTGAAAAAACTCAAGGTCTTCCTGCTGGTGCTTTTCTCGGTCTCCCTCTCAGGCGCAGTTTCAGCCGCCCCCTCGGCTTTCCAGACGCTTCTGAATGAAGCCGCCCCCGGTCAGTCCGCCGGTTCCGCCGGCGCGGCCCCTGTCGTACCTAGCCCGCTCAGGACGTTCGCCGTCTCCAGGGCCGCCCAGCCCGATTGGTCGGTGACCCCCGGCGCTCTGTGCACCCCGGACGATCCCAACTTCAAGGAATACCGCTATCCCGAGCACATAGCCTACTGCAACCGGAACGTGACCAAGCAGATGAAGCTGGACGTCGCCGCCAAGTACGGCGTGCCCCAGTCCGACTGGCCTAACTACGAGTTCGACCACCTGCTGCCGCTCTGCATAGGCGGCAACAGCTCCGAGAACAACCTCTGGCCGGAGCCGCACGGGGCCACCGAGAGCGACGGCAAGGACAAGCTGGAGTTCCAGCTGTACAAGGAGATCTCCGCCGGTTCCATAACCCAGTCGGACGCGGTCAAGCAGATCTACGCCTGGTTCGGGCGCTATGTCCAGAGGCATCCTGAGCTGCCGGCCAAGCTGAAGACGCAGCTGCTGAAGATGACCGACAACGCGCGGTAATTCCTGATCCGGCTCAAAAAGAAGAACGCCCCGTGTTTGCGGGGCGTTCTTCTTTGCCGGCCCTTCTTCAGTCCGCGGCTTTGACGCCGGCGGGGAGGGGGACGCCCGGCAGGGCCTGGGCCCTGAGACCGAAGGCGTGCATCACGGCGTCGGCGCTCTGCGCTATTATGCCGGTGTTCTGCGGCTGCGGGACCGGAAGGGGAGGCATATCGACAGGCGCCGGGGCGTTCTGGGTGTCCGGCACGGTGGAGGCGAACTGCTCCGCGGGGGTCAGCGGCCAGCCCCAGCCGGTTTCCTGGTCGTCCGGGGTGGGGTTCAGGCCGGCTGCCTCGTAGGCGTACTCGGCGAAACCGACGCAGTCGAAATACTCGGGCCCCTTCTGCTGGAAATGGGAGTTGCTGTAGTGATGCCCCAGCTTGGCTATGGCCGCCTTTATTACCAGTTCGCGCTGGGCCGGGGTGGGGCGCACCTTGCTGACGCGGTTGCCGAAGAAGGGATAGCTGTCCTCGTGGGTGAAATCCCTGAACGAATATATCCTGCGGACGCCGCCGTACGGCTTGAAATTGTCAGGCACGCAGTCGTAGATCACCACCTCTATCCGGCCGTCCCTTATCTCCGTCCCCCCGTAGAGCCCGACGTGGCCGATCGCCAGGTCGCCGATCCAGTCCTGCGGAATGCCGGTGAGGCCGCCGGTGTAAATGATGTCGGCCTTCTGCATGCCGTCGAAGGAGAGCCTGGGGGCGGGGGCGCGGAGGCCGTCCTCGGCCAGCATCTCGTAGGCCGCGGCGCGAACCTCGTTGCTCTCGCGGGCCGAGCCGGCCACCCGGTACAGGAAGGCCGCGGTCAGAGGGGAGCGGGTCTTGCCGGCCCCTATCACGAGGTTTATCTTTATGGTCTGGTCGGAGGCTTTGAAGAAGCGGAGCAGGCGGGCCATGATCCGGGGGCTGCCGATCTCGCCCAGGGCCCATATGGAGTTGATGGCCTTCAGGCGCGCGCGGAGGTTGTCCTCATAGGCGCCGTAGCTGCGATAGCCGGAGGCGTAGAGATAGGATTCGACGTTGCCGAGCAGGATACCGGCGGAGGCGGCGTCCCCGGCCCTGCCGGCGGCGCGGATGGCGCAGTCCTGCACGCGGGGGTCCGGGTCGTTCAGCAGGTCGGTCAGGCCGCGAGCGGACCTTTGGGCGGCCATATAGGAGCAGGGGTCGTCCGGCGCGCCCGCTCCAGGCGCGGCCAGAGCGCCTGCGGGAAAGGATATGGAAAGCATTGCCGCCGCGAAAGATAGGTTCCTGAGAGCGTTCCGCATTAATTCGCCTCCTTGCTCGCCTCTATAGTTTAACAGAGGAGGGGAATACGACAAGTTCCCGCGGTCCCAGGAGGGAGGAGTTAAATAGCCCGGCCCGTGGTGGGCCCTTAGGGCAGGTCAGCCGGCCTTGAGCGTGATCAGCGGGATCTCGGAAGGGGCCAGCCAGCGCAGCGGCGGCCCCCAGGTGCCGGCTCCGGAGGTGACGTAGAAAGCGCTGCCGCCTATGCGGTACAGGCCGTAGAAATGGCGGTAGAACAGCCAGGTGAAGATATGGAAGGGGAAGATCTGTCCCCTGTGGGTGTGGCCGGAGAGCACCAGGTAGTCCCCGGCCGAGGCGATCGCGCGATAGAAGACCGGCTGGTGCGAGAGCAGCACCGTGAACTTCCCGTCCTTGTACCTCCTCAGCACGGCCTCCACGTCCGCCCGGGTCATATGCGCGGTGTGTATGTCGCCTAGGCCTATGACGCGCAGGGGGCCCGCGTCGGCCGCGGAGTCCTTGAGGAGCTTTATCCCTATGTGCGCGTAGCAGTCCCCGGCCCTGCCGAGGCCGTAATAGTATTCGTGGTTGCCCAGCGCGCCGTAGACGCCCAGCCTGCTCTTTATGCGGCCGGCTATGTCCTTGAGCCTTTCGCCGCAGGTAACGCCGGGGTCCACCAGGTCCCCGGTGAACACCACCAGGTCCGGCTTAGCCGCGTTTATCTCGTCGATGATGGCCGCGAGCTTCCGCACCTTCCACTCGGCGTCCAGGTGCATGTCCGAGATCTGCGCTATCTTCAGGCCTTCCAGTTCCGGAGGCAGGCCTTTGAACGCGACGGAGACCTGTCTCAGGGGCGGCACGCGCAGCGCGCTGTAGAGGCTCCAGGCTATTATGGCCGACAGTACCGCCAGCGTGCCGGCCGCGAAAGGCAGCGGACGGAACCAGCCGGCGCGCCTCAGCAGCAGGGCCAGCAGGTCGGAACAGAAGAAGACGAACGCGGCTATCAGGATGACGCCCATCCACACGTAGATGGCCGTGTAGAGAGGCTCCAGCAGATGGTCGCCCAGCTGGCGCCTGAGGAACATGGCGAAAGGCGCCAGCAGGGCCGCGGCCAGGAAGGCCGCCTTCAGCCACTGCGCCGCCGGGCCGGCCAGAGAGAAACTGCGCACCAGCCAGCGCGCGGCGTAGAGGTGTATGCCTATATAGGAGGCCAGCAGGACTAGGAAGACCGGCAAGAAGTGGTATGTTTTCATTGTTTGGACCGCCGCCCTCAATTATATGAATTAGCGGGGAGGGCCGGCAGGCGCGTATTTTATAGAATAGACCGTGGCGAAACCCGGGAGCGCGCCCGGACGACGACCATGAACGAGTTCCGGTTTAAAGCCAGCGCCTTCCTGGAGCGACTGAAGGCCTTCTACCTCTCGCACGAGCCAGCCTGCTCGGCAGGCTTCTTCGCCGCCGGCTTCCTGTTCGACGTGACGGCCGTCGGCCGGATAGACAGGCTGCACAATATAATCCACCAGGCCGTCTATCTCGCCCTGTCGGCCTTCTTCACCGGGCTGGAGCTGAGCGAGCGCTTCGGGCGTTTCTCGCCGCCGGAGAGGCTCAGGGGGGCCTGGCGCTACCACGAGGGCGCCACGCACTTCATGCTGGGCACGCTGCTCAACATCTACACGTTCTTCTATTTCAAGAGCGCCTCTGCGGGCGTCTCGTTCCTGTTCCTGCTGGGCCTGCTTGGGCTGCTGCTGCTCAACGAGCTGAGGCCATTCGAGAATTACGGGACGCTGCTGCGCATGAGCCTGTTCAGTCTCTGCCTGCTGTCCTACTTCACCTACCTGGTGCCGCTGCTGGCCGGACGGCTGGGGACGCTGCCTTTCCTGGGGTCGATAGCCGCCTCCGCGGTCTGCGCCGCCGGGCTGACGTGGTGGCTGTATTCGCGCCTGCCGGAGCGGCGCTCCGCCGTACGCAGGACCTTCGTCTATCCCTTCGCCTCGGTCGCGGTCCTCTTTTCGGCCCTCTATTTCGCGAAGGCCATCCCTCCCGTGCCGCTGTCCCTTTCTGAGATAGGCGTCTACCACCGGGTGGAGCGGCGCGGGGACAGCTTCGAGCTCTTCTCGACGCGGCCGCGCTGGGAGTTCTGGCAGCGCGGTGACCAGACCTTCCTGGCGCGGCCCGGGGACGCGGTCTACTGCTGGGTGCAGGTTTTCGCGCCGGTGGACTTCCGGGACCGCCTTTCGGTGCGCTGGCAGCCGCTGTCCGGAGGCGGGGCCGCCGACGTCATCCCGCTGTCCGTGACCGGCGGGCGCGGCTCCGGCTGGCGCGGCTACACCGTCAAGGCTAACTACACCCCCGGGCCGTGGCGGGTAGAAGTCGTCACCTCGGACGGGCGCGAGCTGGGCCGTATAGACTTCAGGATAGTGCCCGACCGCACGACCGGGCCGAGGAAAGAAAGGGTACTGCTGCGCTGAGGCGCGCCCGGACCGATATGAAAGCGGAAATAACGCCGTTGAAGGCCGTCTGGCTGGCGGCAGGCCTGAACGCCTTTTCCCCTATAGCGGGCTTTCTGGCGGCCGGGCGCATAGCGCCGCCGCTTTTCGCGCTGGGCTTCGCGATGCCGGTGGCCGCCTTCTAGCCCACCCTGGAGCTGCTGGGCCTGGTGCTGGCCGCGGGCCTGGCGCTGACCGCCCTCAACAACGTTCTCTGGTACAAGGCCATCTTCAACATGGACCTCTCCAAGGCCACCGCGATAGTGCTTTCCTATCCGGCGCTGACGATGCTGCTGTCGCAGCTCTTCGGCATAGCGCGCGTACGGCCCTGCCAGCTGGCCGGCATGGCGCTGGCCATGGCGGGGGCCTGCTGGGTCACGCTGCTGGTGAAGCGGCAGAACGCCGCGCCCGCCGGGGAGGCCGGCGGCGGGACCTGACGTCGGCCGGGACAAAAAGCGGCCGGCCTGCCGCGGTCTGGCGGCGGGCCGGCGCGTTCCGGGGGCGCTGGCTTCAGGCTCCGAGGGTGGCCACCATGACGGCCTTGATGGTGTGCATGCGGTTCTCCGCCTGGTCGAACGCGATGCAGGCGGGGGATTCGAACACGTCCTCGGTCACCTCGATGCCGTTGGTCAGGCCGAACTGCTCGCTGACCTGCTTGCCCACCTTGGTGTCGGCGTTGTGGAAGGCCGGCAGGCAGTGCATGAACTTCACGTTCCTGTTGCCGCTCTTCTTCATCAGCGCCGGGGTGACCTGGTAGGGCTTAAGCAGCTTTATGCGCTCGGCCCACACTTCCTTGGCCTCGCCCATGCTGACCCACACGTCGGTGTGGATGAAGTCCGCGCCCTTCACGGCCTGCGCCGCGTTGGCGGTCACGGTCACGCGCGCGCCGGAGGTCCTGGCTATCTCCTTGCACTTCTCCACCAGCTCCGGCTCCGGCTGCAGGCCCTTGGGCGCGCCTATGCGCACGTCCATGCCGAGGATGCTGCCGATCACCAGCAGCGAGCGGCCCATGTTGAAGCGGGCGTCGCCGACGTAGGCGTAGGCGATCTTCTCGAGGGGCTTCGCGCAGTGCTCCATCATCGTGAGCACGTCGGCGAGCATCTGCGTGGGGTGCCACTGGTTGGTGAGGCCGTTCCACACCGGCACGCCGGCGTACCTGGCCAGCTCCTCCACGATCTCTTGGCCGAAGCCGCGGTACTCGATGCCGTCGTACATGCGCCCGAGCACGCGGGCCGTGTCCTTGACGGTCTCCTTGTGGCCCATCTGGGAGCCGGTCGGCTCCAGGTAGGTCACGTGCGCGCCCTGGTCGTGCGCGGCCACCTCGAACGCGCAGCGGGTGCGCGTGGAGGTCTTTTCGAAGATCAGGGCTATGTTCTTGCCCTTGAGCTTCTGCTGCTCGGTGCCGGCGTACTTGGCGGCCTTGAGGTCCGCCGAGAGCTTCAGCAGGAACGTCAGCTCCTCCCTGGTGAAGTCCAGCTCCTTGAGGAAATGCCTGTTGCGAAGGTTGAATCCCATTTCATTCTCCTTGTTCCGGACGGAACATAAAGCGTGTAAGTCTTTTGACGGTGACAGACCGCCGTCCCGGATATTATACCCTTTTGAGGCGTTGACGGGCGCGCAGGCGGGCGGGGGAACTCAGCCTTTTATCACCGCCAGCGGGCGGAAGCGGGCCACGCGGCGGGCTATGCCGGCGCCGGCGACGACGCCGACCACGTTCTCGACGTCCTTGTAGGCCTCCGGCATCTCCTCGGAGAGCGTTTCGCGGCCGGAGCAGCGCACCCGGACGCCCTTGCCGGCCAGTTCGTCCGCTATGCGGCGGCCTCGGGCCCGGCGCACGGCCTCGCCGCGGCTCATCAACCGCCCGGCGCCGTGGCAGGAGGAGCCGAAGGTCTCGGCCATGGCCCTGCGGGTGCCGGCCAGCAGATAGGAGGCCCTGCCCATGTCGCCGGGGATGATGACCGGCTGGCCGTAGGGGGCGTACTCGGCAGGCAGTTCCGGGTGGCCTGGGCCGAAGGCGCGCGTGGCGCCCTTGCGGTGCACGACCAGCGCCAGTTTTTTCCCGCCGACCTCGTGTTCCTCCAGTTTGGCTATGTTGTGGGCCACGTCGTAGACCAGGCGCATGTCCAGCGCCTTCGCGCCCATGCCGAACGCCTTCTCGAAGATCTCCCTGGTCAGGCCGGTCAGGGCCTGGCGGTTGGCCCAGGCGTAGTTGGCGGCCGCCTGCATGGCCCCGAAGTAGCGCTGGCCCTCCGTGCTGCGGAACGGGGCCGCCGCCAGCTGCGGGTCCGCCAAGGCTATGCCGTAGCGCGCCGCGGCCGCGCGCATGACCTCTACGAAGTCGGTGCAGACCTGGTGGCCGAAGCCGCGGGAGCCGGTGTGCAGCATCACGGTGAGCTGGCCCCTGAAGAGCCCGAAGGCGCGCGCGGCGTCCTCGTCGTAGACGTCGGTGACCTCCTGCACCTCCAGGAAATGGTTGCCGGAGCCCAGCGTACCCAGCTGGCCGCGGCCGCGCTCCATGGCGCGGGCGCTAACGGCGTCCGGGTCGGCGCCCGGCATGGCGCCGCCTGACTCGATGGCCCCCAGGTCCTCCGGCCTGCCCAGGCCGTTCTTCACGGCCCAGGCCGCGCCCCCGGTCAGCGGCGCCTCCTGTTCCCGGCGATCCACCCTTATCCCGCCGCCGGCGCCGACGCCAGCGGGGATGCCCGCGTAGAGCCTGTGCGAAAGGTCCTCCAGCCGCTTCGCGGCGGTCCCGGCCTCGAGCGAGGTGGCGATCAGGCGCACCCCGCAGTTGATGTCGTAGCCTACCCCTCCCGGCGAGATGACGCCGTCGCGCGCGTCGAAGGCCGCCACTCCTCCTATCGGAAAACCGTAGCCGGAGTGTATATCCGGCATGGCCAGCGCGGCCCCGACCAGGCCGGGCAGCGTGGCGGTGTTGGCCGCCTGCTCCAGCGCCGGGTCCTCCAGGTCCTTCTCTATCGCCGCGTCGGCGTAGATGACGGCGGGGCCGTTCATCCCCGGCTTGTAGGAGGGGGGGATGCGCAGTCTGAACTCGTCGAGACGCTCTATGCGGCCGTTCATAGGTCCAGCGTGACCTCCGCGCGCCAGAGACCGTCCCGGCGCTCCAGCTTCAGGCCGTGGTAGGTGGCCGCTTTCACGAGCATGCCGTCCCGCCGTAGTCCTGGGACCGCGGTCTCCCCTGGCAGCTCCGCTTCTAGGCGGCAGGCGTTCCCAGTCAGCGAGACGAACCCTTCAAGGCCGGCCGGCAGGAAACCCTGCGTGTCCAGCAGGAACACCAGCTCGTTCAGGAAATTAACCAGCAGAGACTCTCCGTCGGAGGCGGACAGCGAAACGCGGCGCCTCTCCAGCGGCCTGACCTCCGCGCCGCCCCGGCTCAGGGAGCTGAAGCCGAGCGCCAGCTCGCGGAAAAGTCCTTCGGCGCTGTCGGCGCCGGCCTTCAGCGTGGCGTCCCCTGATTCGGCTGAAATTTCCAGCAATGGCTCTCCTCCGGCCGGAAAGAAAAAGCGGCGGAAGACGCCCTTTCTCCGGTCCTTCTGCGGAGAATATATAAATAATCTTCGGCCGTGGCAACAGCCGCCGGTCAGGAGCGCCGGAAGAAGTCCCCGCCCTTGTCGTCCACCAGCACGAAGACGGGGAAATCCTCCACGTCTACCGACCAGACGGCCTCCATGCCCAGTTCCGGGTAGTCCAACTGCTCCACTCTCTTTATGTGGCGCTGCCCCAGCAGCGCGGCCGGACCGCCTGGGGAGCCCAGGTAGAAGCCGCCGTGCTTCCTGCAGGCGTCGGTAACGGCCTGCGAGCGGTTCCCCTTGGCTATCATGACCAGCGAGGCGCCGTTGGCCTGCAGCAGGTCCACGTAGGAGTCCATGCGGCCGGCCGTGGTCGGGCCGAAGGAGCCGGAAGGCCTGCCTTTGGGGGTCTTGGCCGGCCCGGCGTAGTAGACAGGATGCTTCAGCAGATAGTCCGGCAGCGGCTTTCCGGCGTCCAGCAGCTCCTTGAACTTCGCGTGCGCGATGTCGCGCGCGACCACGATGCGGCCGTTGAGCGACAGACGGGTCCCGACCGGGTATTTCGAGAGCTGCGCGGTTATCTCCCGCATGGGCCTGTTAAGGTCCACGCTCTCGCAGCTGGCGCAGGAGGAGTACTTGGCGCGGACCTCCTTCGGTATCAGGTCCCCCGGCCTGCGGTCGAGCTCCTCCAGCCAGAGGCCGTCGCGGTCTATGCGGGCCAGGATATTGCGGTCGGCCGAGCAGGAGACGCCGAGGCCTATCGGCAGCGAGGCGCCGTGGCGGGGCAGGCGCACGACCCGCACGTCGTGCGCGAAGTACTTGCCGCCGAACTGCGCGCCGAAGCCGACGCTCCGAGAGGCCTTCAGCAGCTCCGCCTCCATGGCCTTGTCCCGGAAGGCGCGGCCGTCTTCGCCGGGGCCGTCCGGCAGGCCGTCCAGGTAGCCGGTGCTGGCCAGCTTTACGGTCTTCAGGCACATCTCGGCGGAAGTGCCGCCTATGACGAAGGCGATGTGGTACGGCGGGCAGGCCGCCGTGCCGAGCGTCTTCATCTTCTCGATCAGGAACGGCTTGAGCGCCGCCGGCGTGAGCAGCGCGCGGGTCTCCTGGTAGAAGAAGGTCTTGTTGGCGCAGCCGCCGCCCTTCGCCACGAAGAGGAAGTCGTACGTCATGCCGGGCCTGGAGTATATGTCTATCTGCCCCGGCAGGTTGTCTCCGGAGTTCCTCTCGCGGTACATGTCCAGCGGCAGGTTCTGCGAGTAGCGCAGGTTCTCGCCGGTGTAGGTCTGCCAGACGCCGCGCGAGAGGGCTTCGGCGTCGTCGGAGCGGGTCCAGACCTGCTCGCCCTTTTTGGCCACTATGGTCGCGGTGCCGGTGTCCTGGCAGAAAGGCAGCTCGAAGTCCGCGGAGATGACCGCGTTCTCCAGCATGCACCAGGCCACGAACCTGTCGTTGTCGGAGGCCTCCGGGTCCGAGAAGATGGCGGCCACCTGCTCGTTGTGGGCGCGGCGCAGCAGGAACGAGACGTCGCGCATCGCCTCGCGCGCCAGCGCGGTCAGCGCCTCGGGCGTCACCTCCAGTATCTCCCGCCCGCCGTCCCGGGAGACCGCCACCCCTTCCCTTGAGAACAGCCTGAACTTCGCCTTGCTCTTCTCCAACTGGAACATCTCCGTATATTTGAACTCTGGCATACCTTGTTTTCTTCCTTAATTTTTATTTTTGGCGGTTTGGGAGGAGGGACGAAGCGGGGGGGAGTTAAGCAAAACCCCCTCGGAGGGAACGGGCGGCGCAGGGGGCGGAACGAAAAACCGTGCCGGAGGCCCGAGCTTGCATAGCGCGAGGGCCGAGGCGCGGAAGGGCGAGCACGGTGTGCGAGACCCTGGTTTTTCGCGCCGCCCCCTGTGACGCCGCTAACGTTTAGAGAACAGGTTCGCCAGCAGGAACTCGCGGTTCATGCGGGCGATGTTGGAGACCTTTATCTCCTTCGGACACACCGCCTCGCACTCGTACTCGTTCGTGCAGTTGCCGAAGCCCTCCTTGTCCATGGCCTGCACCATGTTCAGCGCGCGCGCCGCGCGCTCCGGCGCGCCCTGCGGCAGCAGCGCCAGCTGCGAGATCTTGGCCCCGGTAAAGAGCATCGCGGCCCCGTTGGGGCAGGCCGCCACGCAGGCCCCGCAGCCGATGCAGGCCGCGGCGTCCATGGCAGCCTCCGCCCTGTCCCTGTCCACCGGCACCGAGTTCGCGTCTGGGGCCGCGCCGGCGTTGGCGGAGACGAAGCCGCCGGCCTGCATGATCCGGTCCAGCGCGGAGCGGTCCACCACGAGGTCCTTTATCGCCGGGAAGGACTTGGAGCGCCACGGCTCCACGGTTATCACGTCTCCGTCCTTGAACCTGCGCATGTGGAGCTGGCAGACGGTGGAATGCTCGTCCGGGCCGTGCACGTCCCCGTTGATCACGAGGCCGCAGCAGCCGCAGATGCCCTCGCGGCAGTCGCTCTCCACCGCTATCGGCTCCTCCCCTTTTTTGATCAGGTCGTCGTTCAGGACGTCCAGCATCTCCAGGAAGGACATGTCCGGGGAGATGTCCCCGACCTTGTAGGAGACCATCTTGCCCGGCTCCCCCGGCCCGGCCTGGCGCCAGACCCTGACGGTGACGTTGAAGTGTTTGTTCTGTTTCATGGTAGGCTCCGGCGTTATTTGTAGCTGCGCTCGGCTATCTTTACGTTCTCGAAGGCCAGCGGCTCCCTGTTCAGCGCGGCCTCGCGCCCCTCGCCCTGGTACTCCCAGACGGAAACGTGGGAGAAGTTCGCGTCGTCGCGCTTAGCTTCCCCCTCCGGGGTGCAGGATTCCTCGCGGAAATGGCCGCCGCAGGACTCCTTCCTTTCCAGCGCGTCGCGCACCAGCAGTTCGCCGAACTCCAGGAAGTCCGCCACCTTCATGGCCTTCTCCAGCGTCTGGTTGAAGTCCTTGTCGCCGCCGGAGACCTTGATGTTCTTCCAGAACTCCTCGCGTATCTCCGGGATGCGCTTCAGGGCCTTCTTCAGCGAGGACTCGCTGCGCGCCATGCCGACGTCGTTCCACATCACGTTGCCCAGCTGGCGGTGGAACTCCGACGGGGTCTTTTCGCCCTTAACGGCCAGCAGACGGTTGATCCTCTCCTGCACCTGTTTGGCGGAGTCGGCGAACTCCTTGTCCAGCGTGGTGACGGGCTCGAACTTGCCGGCCCCGAGGTAGCCGGCCACCGTGGCCGGGGCGATGAAGAAGCCGTCGGCCAGGCCCTGCATCAGCGCGCTGGCGCCGAGGCGGTTCGCGCCGTGGTCGGAGAAGTTGGCCTCGCCCAGCGCGAACAGGCCCGGTACGGTGGTCATCAGGTTGTAGTCGACCCACAGCCCGCCCATCGCGTAGTGGGGGGCGGGGTAGATGCGCATCGGGACCTTGTAGCCGTCCTCGTCGGTGATCTGGTAGTACATGTCGAAGAGGTTGCCGTAGGCCTCCTTGACCGCCTCCTGGCCCTTGCGCTTTATCGCGTCGCGGAAGTCCAGGTAGACCGCGTGCCCGGTGGGGCCCACGCCGTAGCCGGCGTCCACGACTGTCTTGGCGGCGCGGCTGGCGATGTCGCGCGGCACCAGGTTGCCGAAGGCCGGGTAGCGGCGCTCCAGGTAGTAGTCGCGCTCCTCCTCCGGGATCCCGGAGGGCTTCCTGTGGTCCCCTTTGTTCTTGGGCACCCAGACGCGGCCGTCGTTGCGCAGCGATTCGCTCATCAGCGTCAGCTTAGACTGGTGCTCCCCGGAGCGGGGGATGCAGGTCGGGTGTATCTGCGTGAAGCACGGGTTCGCGAAGCCGGCGCCGCGCTTGTAGGCCGCCCAGGCCGCCGAGACGTTGCAGCTGGCGGCGTTGGTGGACAGGTAGAAGACGTTGGTGTAGCCGCCGGTGCACAGCAGCACCGCGTGGCCGGAGTAGGCTTCCATGTCTCCGGTGACCAGGTTGCGCACGGTTATGCCGCGCGCGCGGCCGTTCTTGACCACGACGTCCACCATCTCGCGGCGGGGCAGGACGGTGACGGTGCCGGCGCCCACCTGCCGCATCAGCGCGGAGTAGGCTCCCAGCAGCAGCTGCTGGCCGGTCTGGCCGCGGGCGTAGAACGTGCGGGAGAGCTGCGCCCCGCCGAAGGAGCGGTTGGACAGCAGGCCGCCGTACTCGCGCGCGAACGGCACGCCGATGGCCGCGCAATGGTCTATGATCTGGCTCGAGATCTGCGCCAGACGGTAGACGTTGGCCTCGCGGGCGCGGAAGTCGCCGCCCTTCACCGTGTCGTAGAAAAGGCGCCAGACGGAGTCCCCGTCGCCGGGATAGTTCTTGGCCGCGTTGATGCCGCCCTGCGCCGCGATGGAATGCGCGCGGCGGGGAGAATCCTGCAGCATGAAGACCTTCACGTTGTAGCCGAGCTCGCCCAGCGTCGCGGCCGCCGAGGCTCCGGCCAGGCCGGAGCCCACGACGAGGATATCGTACTTGCGGCGGTTGCTGGGGTTGACCAGCTTCATGTTGAACTTATGGGAGTCCCACTTCCTCTCCAGGGGACCTTCGGGTATGTGCGCGTCCAGTTTCATCGTTCCTCCGGGGTTCCGTTATCTGATGATGATGACCTGGAAGCCGGCTTCGGCCGCCTTGAGGTCCATGTTGAACAGGAAATACAGCGAAATAAGGGCGAAGCCCAGCATGGCCAGCGCCACCAGCCAGCCCCCCGCCTTTATCAGCGGGGTATACTTCGGGTGGCTGACCCCCAGCGTCTGGAAGGCGCTCTGCATGCCGTGGCTGAGGTGCAGGGCCAGCGCGGCGGAGCCGGCCACGTAGATGGAGGTGAAGACCGGGCTGCGGAAGGCCCCGGTCACCATCTGGTAGAAGCCCATCGAGTGGTCCACGAAGCGGAAGGTCAGCATGTGGTAGACCAGGTAGACGAGGATGGCCGCCGCCGTGTAGAGCATGGTGGCCGACCCTATCGTGCGCCCTCCCTGCCAGCGGCGGGCCTCGTAGCCCCGCGGGGCGTTCAAAAAGTCCTCCACGCGCACCCAGACGCCGGCGGTTATATGCACGAGGAAGAGCAGCAGCAGGCCGAGCTCCAGCAGCGGGGTTATCGGGTTGGAGAGCAGGAACTCCACCCAGCCGTTGTAGGCGGTCTCTCCCTTGAGCAGCAGCAGATTCTCGCCCAGGTGTATCAGCATGAAGGCGCCAAGCAGCAGGCCGGTGACGGCCATGAGCGACTTGCGGCCGAGGGAGGTGGTGATAAGTCTCTTTAGAAAAGTAGTGTCCATAAGCGGTATCAGAAGCTCCGGTCCTTTTTTGTGGGATTATTATTATCTTAAAAAATTAATAGTGCCCAGGCAATAACGAACTGCTAATGCCGGTTATAAGCCGGGTTAATAACGTTCTCCGCTTGCAAAAGCGGCGGATAAATTTAATAGAATAGGCGGGGGAACGGCGTCATGCTGGTGCGGCCTTTTTGCCGTTCCTGAGCAGCGTCGGTTACGGGGAGGCAGTAAAATGAAACGCGTTATCCTTTCGGCCGCTTTGCTGGCCATGGCTACCTTTTCCCAGGCTTACGAGAAGATAGAGTTCAGGGACATGGTGCAGAGCCCCGCCTTCATGAAGCCGTCGGCGGTGGCCGTCGCCAGCGGCACTTTCTTCGTGGCCGATTCCAAGGCCAACGCCGTCTTCGAGTTCGACGCTTCGGGCCGGCAGGTCGGGCGGATCTCGGGCGGCCTCGATTCGCCCTCCGCGCTGGCCTTCGGGAACGGCAGGCTCTACGTCGCCGACACCGGCAATTCGCGCGTGGCGGTATTCGACGCCTCCGGCAAGCCGCTGTGGACCTTCTCCGGGAAAGGGAGCGAGCCGGGACAGCTCAAGTCTCCGGAGGGCATAGCCTACGGGCCCGACGACCGAGTCTACGTCTCCGACACCGGCAATTCCCGCGTCGAGGTCTACAACTCCGACGGGATCTATCTCTATTCTTTTCCCGTATTGAAATCTGACGGCGTGACCCGTCTGGAGCCGGCCAAGATCTCCCTCAGCCGCTCCGGGGACGTGCTCGTCTCCGATCCCGGCAGCGACCTGCTGCAGCGCTACGACAGGACCGGCAAGCTGATCAAGGAATACGACATGCGCAACAGCGGGGCCGCGTTCAACAAGTACGGCTTCGTTTACGCCATAGACGCCAAGGAAGGCAAGGTCATAGAGCTCTCCGGGACAGGGGAAAGGCGGGGCACTTTCGGCACGCGCGGCCGCGGCAAGGCGGAATTCCTCGACCTGCGCGACATAGCCATAGACGGCGCCGGCACGCTCTACCTCTGCGACGCCGGTAATAAAAAGGTGGTCATGATCACGGTGGTGACCGCCTACAAGGGGCCCCGCCTGCCGGAAGCCACCACGCTGGCACGCTTCCTGGTGAAAGGGCCGGCCGCCGAGATCTCGGCGGACGCCGCCGCTTTCGCCGTCGCCCCCGGCGGGAAAATAGTGGCCTGGCTCGACAAGGACCGGGAACTCGACCTTTTCGAGGGCGGCGCCAAGCGAACGCTGGCGAAGGAAGGAAGGCTCCAGGGGCAGCTCCGCTCGCCGCGGGGGATCTTCGCCGGCCCGAAAGGGGACATCTACGTCGCCGACACCGGCAACGACCGCGTGGAGATCTTCAAGCCGGACGGCTCCTACGAGAACATGTTCGGCGAGAGCGGCTCCGGAGAGGGGCAGTTCCGCTCCCCTTCGGCGGTGGCGGTCAACTCGCTCGGCAACATCTACGTGGCGGACACCGGGAACAGGCGCGTCAAGGCCTTCAGCTCCGACGGTATGTTCCTCTTCGCGATGAACCAGCAGCTGGGCGGGGCCACGCTTGACAGGCCCGTTTCCGTGGTCTGCGACGAGGACAGGAACGTCTATATCCTCGACGAGGGACTGAAAGAGGTCATAGTCACCGACGCGATGGGCAAGTTCATAGGGCTCTGGGACGGTTCCGGCAGCCTGCAGGACCCGGTCTCGCTGGTCTACGACGGGAAAGGCTTCTTCTACGTGCTGGACAAAGGCTCCAGCAGCGTCAAGATCTTCGACCGCGGCGGCAAGCTGGTCGCCAGTTTCTTCGCCAGGGGGCGCGGCGGCCGCGAGCTCTGGGACCCGGCCCAGCTGGCCTTCTCCGGAGACCGGCTCTATATCTCCGACCCTGGCGCCCGGCGCGTGGCGGACTTCGACGTCAGCTACCTGCCGCAGCAGCCCTCGGCCCTCTCCGCAAAGGTCGGCGAGAAGAGCGTCACTCTTTCCTGGAAGGGGGAGAGCAACGCCTGGACCGACGGTTTCAAGGTCTTCCGCGCCGCAGGCGAGGGCGGGGAGAACGTTGAGATAGGCTCCTCCAGGGAACCCTCGTTCGAGGACAGGTCGCTGGTCCCGGGGACGACCTACTACTACTATGTCGCCGCCCTTTCGGTAAGCGGGGCGCAGGGGGAGCTGTCTGTCCCCGCGGAGGTCTATTACACGGGCCCCGAAACCCCGGCCCCGGCCGCCTCGCCGTCGGCCGATAACAAGAACGCGCCTCCGATGGAGATAGTCCCGGCGCATCTGGATTATATCTTCTCGGCCAACTACAAGTACTACCAGAAGAACCCGGTCGGCGTTGTGACGGTGAAGAACAATACCGGCAGCGACTTCTCTAACGTCAAGCTGTCCTTCAACTTCAAGGATTTCATGGACTTCCCGAGCGACACGGTGGTGCCGCTGGTCAAGGCCCGCGGCTCAGTTGACGTCCCGCTGCTGGCAACGCTGAACAACCGCATCCTCGGCATAACCGAGAACACTCCGATACAGTGCCAGCTGAAGCTGACCTATTATCAGGACGGCGAGGAGAAGACCTTTACCCTTACCCAGCCCGTCACGGTGCTCTCCAAGAACGCTATAGTGTGGGACGACGCCTCGCGCCTTGGCAACTTCATAACCGTCAACGACGGCCCGATCACCGCGTTCCGGACCTTCGCGCTGCTGCAGAAGAAGGACTTCGCCAACGACTCCGGCGCTCTGAACGACAATCTGCTGACCGCCCTGCTCGACTGGGAGGCCCTGGGCGAGTACGGGCTTACCTATCTGGCAGACCCGGTCAGCCCGTTCGAGGTCGTGAAATCCAGCGCCGCCCTGCCGCTGGACACGGTGCAGTTCCCGCGCAACACCCTCACGCTCAAGAGCGGGGACTGCGACGACCTGACCGCGCTCTTCGCCAGCGTCCTGGAGGCCTCCGGGCTGCACACGGCGCTGCTGGACTACCCTAGCCATATCGCGCTGATGTTCGACACCGGCGAGACCGACGCGGACAGGGTCGGCATCCCGGAGGAGTACCTGATCAAGCGAGACAATACGTGGTGGGTCGGCTTGGAGACGACCATGGTCGGCAAGAGCTTCTACGACGCGATAATGCACGAGGCCGACCTCTACAGGAAGATGAAGGACGAGGTCCGCGTAATAGACGTGCGCAAGGCGATGACCGAGTTCGAGCCGGTGACGCTCCCGGAGGAAAGTTCCCCGATGAAGTTCTCCATGCCGGGCCTGCCTGACCGCGTCAGGAAGGCTATAGACGCGCTCGCCGCGCTCCGCTACGATCACCTGAAGGAGTATTACGGCGGCATCCTGCGCTCGGCTCCCGACGACGCCGAGGCCAACATGTCGCTGGGCATAGTGCACGCCCAGTACAAGCATTACGACGAGGCTGCGGCCTGCTTCAAGAAGGTGCTGGCGAAGGAACCGTTCAACGCCGGCGCGCTCAACGACCTCGGGAACCTGAGCTTCGAGGCCGGCAGATACGACGAGGCCAGGGACTATTACTTCAAGGCCTCCAAGGCCGACCCGTTCGACGGGAACATCTGGCTAAACCTGGCCAGGGTCGCGGCCAAGCAGGGGAACAAGGACGACGTCAGGGCCTTCGCGGCCCGCGCAGCCAAGATAGAGCCGGGGCTGCAGACCCTGGCCGACAAACTTTCCAAGTGAGGGGGGAGGCATATGATGAAAAAAGCATTTATCGTGGCAGCGCTGTTCTTCGCCGCCGGAACGGCCGGGGCGGCCGAGGGAGGCTGGAAGACCTGGTACGTCAATATGCTGAGGGGCCTCAAGGCCAAAGTGGACGCGAGGCTGGAGTCCAAGACCCGCGTCTCGGCCGTGGCCGCGGTGCGCGGCGCCGACCAGAACGAGGACCCCTACGCGCTCTACTGGAAGGGCGGCATCTCCGAGAAGGCGCAGAAGAAGCTGGACGATGAACGGAAGCAGCTGGCCTCCGCCGTGGAGCTGGTCGTGAACGGGGACCCCGCCGCCGGCCGCGACGCCCTGAACAAGTTCATAAAGGACAATCCCGACAGCTGTTTCGTGAAGGACGCCCAGGAGGCCCTGAAGAACCTTCCCCAGTCCGGCGCCGAGCCCCCCGCCGGGGCAGGTCAGGGCCCGGGTGCCGCCGAAAAGCCCGCCGCCTCGCCGGCGGCGGAACCGGCCGGCGGGGCTTCAGGGCCGAAGGAAGGGCAGCCCTCCGGGAAGCCCGCGGAACAGCAAGCGCAGGGGTCAGGCGCGGTCCCGGACTCCGGGAAATAGGTCCGGCCGGTCCTTAAAGAAGAACCCCGCTTCAGGCGGGGCTCTTCTTTTTACTGGCTCACCTGGAGGGCTGCGCCGCGTTCGCCGGCACGGCCCAGCTCCGGTCCGGCTGGTCGGGGATGATCTGCCCTGTATCCCCGGCCGGGGCCTTGTCCGAGGTCGTTCCCGGTATCCAGGTCCTGTCGGGCTGCATCGGCGGTGAGGGGACGGCCGGGGGCGGATTCCCCTGTTCCTTAGGCTCGGGGGGAAGGTCCTCCGCAGGGGCCCCGGCCGCCTTGAGTTTCTCGTACACGTCCGCCGCAGAGCGCAGCAGCATCCTCTTCAGGAGCGAACTCTCCCTGGCCCCGGGGGAGAAGAAAGGGTACAGGGGGGCCAGCAGGAGGTGGAACGTGGTCTTGTTGTGCGCTTCCTCGGCCACCCTCACCGGGCCGCCCGGCACCTCGAAATCCGCGGCCAGGTAATAATTTACGCGCAGCGAGGCGGGAAGTATGAAGATGAAACCGGTGTCCACCAGAAAGGAGCGGAAGAGGTCGCTGTAGGTCCAGCGGCCGAAGCTGGTCAGCTCCAGGCGCAGCGTGCCGCGCCCCCGCTCCCTGTCGTAAAGCCCGGACCTTTTGAAGATCTCCCTCGCCTTTTCGGCGAAAGCGTCCCCGTCCTCAGGCGGCACGGGCACCGGGACTATCCGCCTGGGATTGGAGATCGAGCCCTCGCCGATGTAGTCCTCCATCGAGCGGTAGGGGAAGTTCTTCCAGGAGACCTCCAGCTTCGCGAACGGTTTTATCCCCTTGTCGGCGGCCATCTCCCTTGCCTCGCGCCTGTCCACCGCCAGGTCGCCGGAGTTGAAGGAGGCGCAGCCCCAGAGGAAGACGCTCAGCGCGAGCAGCAGCGCGGTTCTTGTGTGTTTCATCGTTTGCCCTTGTTGATGTCCGTCATTATTGAATGACGCCCGTTTTTACTATATTATATTACAAACACCGAGCGGCGAAAGGGGGAGTATCATGGCGGACAAGAAAATAGACAAGATAATCAAAACGGAGGGGAGGCCGGACGTCCTGATAAGGCTGGCCAGGGTCTCGGACATGCGCCGCATACAGATGCTGTACGCCGAGGTCTACGGCAGCGGCTACCCCATCCCCATCATCATCGACAAGGAGAAGATGCGCCGCGCGATCGAGGACGACGACTATTACTGGGTCGTCTCCGACTGCGGCGGCCGCATCGTCGGCAGCTTCGTCTTCGCCGTGGACCTGCGCTACCGCAACTCCAAGGCGTTCGGCGCCGTGGTCAGCCAGGACTACCGGAAGATGGACCTGGCCCACACGATGCTGAGGCTGGTCCTGGAAGATATCATGGAGAGGAAAAACCTCGTCGATATCATGTACGCGACGACCCGCACGGCCAACCACGCCCCGCAGAAGCTGTTCGAGAGCATGGGCTTCGTCAAGCTGGGGATTTTCCCCAACACGCACAAGGTGCAGGACAACGAGACGCATTGCCTGACGGCGCTGCTCACGGAGAAGGCGCTGCAGCGCCGCCGCCAGGTGCCGCAGATAATCCCGGAGATCGCGCCGTTCTACGGGATCGTGCGCAAGCAGATCAACCTCGAGGACCCCCGGATAGCCGACGTCGGGCGCGAGTACAGCGACCACAGCAGGAAGATCCCTCTGCTGAATTTCGAGGTCATCGACGCCCCCGAGTTCGTAAAGAACCGCTGGCACAAGACGGTGAGCAACAGCTTTTTCGAGCGCACCTTCATGCCGTTCCACGAGCCGAACCTGATCCTGATCACTCCGGACCAGGGCACCGAGGTCTATCTGACCTGCAGCCGGAAAGACAAGTACAGCGTGGTCGTCGGCGGCGTGACGAATGAGGATAACTTCGCGGTTGTGCTCGAGAGCGTCGCGCAGAAAGTCAGCCAGATGGACATGGCCTACCTCGAGGTCATCATAGACGCCTATTCCCCGGAGGCCCAGCGCGACGCGATGGACGCCCGCTTCATCCCCAGCGCCTATTTCCCGTGCGCCAAGCGCATGGGGGAAAAGCGTTACGACTGCGTGGTCTTTTCCCGTACCTTCGAGATCCTGGACTTCCGCAACGTCAGTATCATCTCCCTGTACAAGGAGTTCCTGCGCGAGTACGTGAAACTCTGGCGCGAGAATTACATCGAGCTGGCCTTGGAGCCGGACCGGAAATAGGAGTTATATGGCCGATTTTTCGACAGAAGACGGGCTTCCGCCCTGCCACCTGCCGTTGCGGGGGCGCTCCGCGGTGGACGCGTTGTTCGAGATCCCCCCGTTCGAGTATTCCCCGCGCGCCTCGCGCGCCTTCCTGGCCGCGATGCGGGCCGCGCTGGCCTTCCAGGGCTCGCGGGCTCCGGTGCTGCGGGGTCTCTACCGCGACGAAGGCTTCGCGCCCGCCTCCGTGCGTTCCGAGCGCGACGTGCCGCGCATCCCTTTCCTCTCCGTGGCCGCGCTGAAGGAGCGTGACCTGACCACGCTCCCGTTCTCCAGGATAGCGCTGGAGCTGAAGTCCAGCGGTACCACGGGACAGCGCAGCCGGACCCAGCTGGACAGGGGCTCCCTGCTGCGGGTGCGCAGGCTGATCTGGCGCGTTTTCGAGGGACTGGGCCTGACGGACCTGGAGCGGGCGCACGACTACATCTGTTTCACTTACGACCCGGGCGTGGCGAAGGACCTCGGCACCGCGTGGACCGACAAGCTGCTTACCGACTTCACGAAGAAGGGGGAGATCTTCTACACCTTCCGCTGGAGCCGCGAGCGGAAGGATTTCTACAACGACCTGGACGGCTCGGTGGGGGCCCTGCGCCGCATAGAGGAGCGTGGGACGCTCGCGCGCCTTATCGGCTTCCCCGCCTTCGCGCTGAAACTGACCGAGGAGTATAAAAAGCGCTACGGCCGCTACCCGCGCCTGAATCCTGGCAGCAGCGTGGTGACCGGCGGCGGCTGGAAGACGCTGGCCGACGAGGCCGTGGACAAGAAGGTGTACCGGAAGATACTGGCCGACAATCTCGGCATACCCGTGGCCAACGTGCGGGACCTTTTCGGCATGGTGGAGCACGGGGTCCCGTACGTGGACTGCCGGCTCGGCAATTTCCACGTGCCGAACTACGCGCGCGTCCTGGTCCGCCATCCAGGCACGCTCGAGCCCCTGGGCTTCGGGCGCCGGGGCCTGCTGCAGTTCATCACGCCGTATCTCACCAGCTATCCCTCCCTCTCGGTGCTGTCGTCCGACCTGGGCCTGGTGCGCCGGCGCTGCCGCTGCGGCCTTCCCGGCCCCGTGCTGGAGATACACGGCCGCGCCGGAGTCAAAAAACTCAAGGGCTGCGCGATAAGCGCTTCGACGATGCTATGAAAATACACAACACCTACCTGTTCGGCAAGTCGTGCGACAAGGCTTTCTGGACCCCCGCCGAGCTGGAGCGCATCGGGCGCCGGGCCCGCGCCGCCGCCGCCCGTATGCGCGCCGCACGCCGCGAATATATCGTGGATACGCTGGCCAGGGCGGCCGCGGCCTTCGCCCCGGGAGGAAAATACAGGGAGGCCGCTCTCTCCCATCTGAAGGAGAACGTGTCCTTCTCCGCCCCGGTCATAGCCAGGACGCTTGACGCCATGGGCGCTTTTCTGACGGCTGACGCCATGAACAAGCGGCTAGAGCTGGAGCTGTTCCTGCCGGCCGCCCTGGACGGCGCCGTGGAGCGTCCCGGCTACGCCGGCCTGCTGCGCGCGTGGCCGCGCGGCGTGGCGCTGCACGTAGGGGCCGGCAACGTGTTCCTGGGGATACTCGACTCGCTGGTGCTTGGCCTGCTGACGCGCAACGCCAACATCGTAAAGATCTCTTCTTCCGGCTCCAATTTCATCAGCCTGTTCATGCGGGCCCTGGAAGAGGCGGACCGCGAGGGGACGATCTCCGGCTCGGTCGCCGTGGTGGGCTGGAAAGGCGGCACGCAGGCGCTCGAGGAGGCCGCGATGAGGCACGCCGACACCGTCTTCGTCTGGGGCGGTTACGACGCCGTCCAGGCCTACCGCAGGCTCGCGCCGCAGGGCGTCAGGGTGGAAGGCTTCGGGCCGAAGACCAGCGTCGGGGTCGCCTACGCCTCTTGCGTGGACGCGAAGGGCATGCCCGCCGTGGCCCGCCGGGCCGCGCTCGACGCTTCGCTTTGGGACCAGGCCGCCTGTTCCTCGCTGCACACCCTTTATATCGTGGCGCCGCCGGCGCGCCACCGCGCGCTCGCGCGCGAGTTCATAGCCTGCGCCTCGGCCGAGTTCGGGCGGCTGGCGGCGGAGCTCCCGCCCGGCCGCCTGTCCGTGGACGAGATGGCCGAGGTCGGCAGGGCGCGCGGCCTGGCCGCGGCGGACCGGGCGCTTGGCGCCGCCGAGTTCGCTCCCTCCGCCCCGGGGGCCGGCTGGACCGTCATCTGGGAGAAGGACCCGGTCTACCGGGTTTCGCCCCAGAACCGGGTGCTTTACGTGAAGACCGTGGAAAACATCGCCCAGGTGCGCGACTGCCTGCTCCCGCTGCGCGGCTACGTGCAGACGGTGGGGGTGGCCGGCGCCGCGGAGCGCTCCCGCACCCTGGAGGCGCTGGCGCCGGCCGGCATCGCGCGCGTGGCGCGCCTCGGCAGCATGCTCGCCGAGGAGACCGGTTCCCCGCACGACGGGATCTTTCCGATGATGTCCCTGGTGGACTGGCTGCCGGTAGAGGCCCTGCCGTCCGCCGCCGAACGCCTGTCCTCGGTGGTGGAGCTGGCGAGGGAGAAAAGCCCTTTCTACAGGCGGCATTTCCGCGGCGTGCCGCCGGTCTCTTCCGAGGCGGATTTTTTGCGCCTGCCTTTTTTGGACAAGGACCACATGCTGGCCAACACTCCCCCGGCCAGCTCCGCGCTGCTGACCGGCGGGCTGAGCCGCGGCATCTTCTTCGCCAGCGGCGGCTCTACTGGCCAGCCCAAGTACGTCTTCTACGGAAGGGAGGAGTTCGATTACGCCTGCAAGATGCTGGGCCGCGCCATGGAGGCGGGGGGGCTCGCCGCCGGCGACCGCGTCGCGAACCTGTTCATAGCGGGCAACCTGTGGTCGGGGTGGCTGATCGTGGAGGGCGCCCTCGCGAACACCGGCGCCGTCTCCGTCCCCCTCGGCAGCTCCCTCCCGCTGGAGAGCATCGCGAAGTACCTGCAGGAGTTCGGGGTGACGGCTATCGTCGGGCTGCCCTCTTTCCTGCTGAAGCTGGCGGAATTCGTGAAGGCGGCCAGGGGCAAGTACAGGTTCCCGCTGAAGCACATTTTCTACGGCGGAGAATACGTCGGCGCTGAGATGGTCAGGTTCTTCGAAGGCGTCTTCCCCGGGGTCAAGGTGAGCTCCGCCGCCTACGCCACGGCCGACGCGATGGTGGTCGGCTATCAGTGCCCGCGCTGCGTTTTCGGGCAGCACCACCTGTTCACCGAAAGCCATTACATCGAGTTCGTGTCGCAGGAGACCCTGAAGCCGGTGAAGCGCGGCGAGGTGGGCGAGATGGTGGTCACCGCCCTGTTCAAGCGGCGCATGCCGCTGATCCGGTACCGGGTAGGCGACCTGGGCCGCTGGCTGACCAAGCCCTGCGCCTGCGGGCGTCCGGAGCCAGTCTTCGAGATACTCGGGCGCTGCGACGACCGCATCCACGTCGGCGGGGCCCACCTCTTCGTCAACGACATACAGGAAGCGGTAGGCCGGGTCCATGACTTCAGCTTCAACTTCCAGGTCGTCATCGCCAAGAAGGGGCACAGGGATACGCTGACGATACGCGCGGAGGTGAAGGACGGGGCCGCGCTGGCGCGCGCCGGCGAGCTGGGGGACCTGCTGTGGAGGGAGATAATGCGGCACTGCGAGGACCTCTACGAGAGCGTGCGCATGGGCTGGCTGGACAAGCCGCGGATCGAGGTGCTGTCGCCCGGCGCCATAGAGCGCGTCGCCCGCACCGGCAAGATCCGCCGCGTGCTGGACCGGCGCCAAGGCCTCTGAGCGTTCGCCGGCGGCGGACCATGCGATGAAAGTCCCACGCGCCAGCCTTACCCTGCCAGGCCTGTTGAGAGCCTCGCTGCTCCTCCTGGCGGCGGCGCTGCTGTTCGTGCCGGCCGCCCTCCGCACCGGGATATATCTCAAGGTGGAGGTGGCGGCGGGCCTGGCCACCCTGCTGTCCGTGCTGTTCGTCCGCCCGTCCCGCTCTCCCGCCCTGAACCTAGCCGTGGCCGGACTGCTGGCGGGCGATATCCTCAACACCCGCAGATACCTGCTCCCGGATTTTCCGGGTCCGCAGATGACGATAATGGCCGCGGCCTATCTGCTCTATACCCTGGCCGCTGCCTACCTGCTGCTGCGCGCGTATTACGACAGCGGACCGCGGGAAAGGACGGAGACCGGGGCGCTGCTGGGACTGTCCGTCTGTTTCGCCTTCCTGCAGCTGAAATACGTGTTCGTGCCGGCCTCCGCTCTCTACCGGTTCCCGTACTTCCTGAACGTGCTGGTCACGCTCCACACCATGGCCGAATCGCTCGTTCTCGCGCTCGCGGTGCTGCTGGGGATGAGGGCGCGCTCGCGCTACTGGTTCTATCTGCTGAACGGGTTCACGCTGCTGCCGCTCGCCTCTTTCGCGTTCGGCTACGACATAGCCGCCGACAAGGGCGTGCCCTTCTCCGAGTACGGCTGGGTGCTCGGGCTGCTTTCCCTGCTGGCGGCCCAGACCTACGCCCAGGGCGAGGGGCCGCATTTCGCCAGCTGGAGCAGCGTCAGGGTGCGGCTCGTGTGGTTCGTTTCCTCCGTTTCGGCGTCGCTGCTGCTGCTGCTCTACCTGATGCAGGACCTCGTCGCCAAGGACGCCTTCCGCCTCACCTCCTCCCTCTTCTTCGTGCTTTACGGCGCCTGGCTGATCGCCAATCTCATAGCCTTCAGGGTCTCGGAGGATATCAACGCTCTGCTCGAGGGGCTGGAGGGGCCTGGGCCGGCCGGCGGCGTAGGCTTCAGGCTGGTGGTTTCGGAGGCGGAGCTCTTCGCGGAGAGGCTGAAAGCCGCCTACGCCACGATAAAGTTGCAGTCGCAGCTGGCCGCGCTGGCGGAGGTGTCTGCGCAGGTGGCCCACGACATACGCAGTCCTCTGGCCGCCCTGGATTCCGCCCTCAGGGACGTGCCGCAGCTCCCGGACGAGAAGCGCCTGCTGATACGCGGCGCCGCCGGCAGGATCCGCGATATAGCCGAGGACCTGCTTGAGAAGAACGGCGGCCGCAGACGGCCCGAACCCTGCAGGCTCGCGGAACTGATAAGGACGGTTGTGGCGGAGAAACAGGCGCAGTTCCGGGGGCGCGGCGGGGTCGCAATCGTCTTCTCCGCCGGCCGGGACCAGGACGGCCTGCTGGCTGCGGCCGTTCCGGCTGACCTGGGCCGCGTCCTCTCGAATCTGATAAACAACGGCGTGGAGGCGCTGCGGGGCGGCGGCACGGTGACGGTGTCGCTTTCCGCGGAGGGGGAAGAGGCCGTCGTCGCCGTCGGCGATACCGGCAGGGGCATTCCGCCGGAGGTGCTGGCTTCGCTTGGCCGCAGAGGAAAGACCTACGGCAAGGAGGGAGGCTCCGGCCTCGGGCTGTACCACGCCATGACCACCGTGGAGAGCTGGGGCGGCAGGCTTTCCATGGATTCCGAACAGGGAAAAGGCACCACCGTGACGCTGAGGCTCACGCGGGTGCAGGCGCCGCCGAGCGCCGCCGCTGGGCCCGGGAAAAGAACGGGGAAGTGCGGCGCCAGGGCCGTGCTGCTGGACGACGACGCCCTGGTCAGGCTAAACTGGGGGGTCTCCGCCCGGTCCGCCGGAGTGGAGCTGGCGACGTACGAGAACGGAGAAGAACTCCTCTCGGGCTCCTCGGAACTGCCGGCCGACACCGCGTTCTATATAGACTCCGAGCTGGGGGGCGGCGAGTCCGGGGTGGAAGTCGCCGCCAAGCTGCGCGAGAAAGGCTTTTCCGATATCACCATGGCCACCGGTTCCGGGCCCGAGAACTTCGCCAGTCTTCCGTGGCTCAAGGTCGCCGGCAAAGAGCCTCCCTGGGAGAGCGCCGGCTGAGCTCCGGCCTCCGCCGCGGTCCGTCCGACGACCGTAGCCAGGCCGCGGCCGCCGGGTTTTTGCTATCATTCGTGGATGAAACTTTCCCCGCGGCGGCTGCGCGCGCCGCTGGTCTTCCTGGCCGCGTTCGCGCTGCGGGCGGCGTTCCTGCTGCAGTGGCTGCGGCTGCCCTATCTCGGCGCTCTCAACTCCGATGCCTGGTCCTACGACAGGTGGGCCATGGCGATAGCCCGCGGCGGCCTAGTCCGTTCAGCCGCCTTCTCGCAGTCGCCGCTCTATCCCTATCTTCTGGGGGGGGGTTACAGGCTCTTCGGGCATCATGTCGCGGGGGCGCTCTGGCTGCAGGTCCTGGCCGATTCGCTGACCTGCGTGCTGGCGATGAGGCTGGGCGAGCGCGCCTTCGGGGAGCGGGCGGGACTATGGACCGGACTGCTCGCGGCGTTCTACCGCCCGCTCATCTTCGCCGCGGCGGTCCCGGGAAAGGAGACCCTGGCCGTGCTGGCGGCCGCGGCGCTGGCGCTGCTGGCCCTGCGCGCGGCGGAGAGCGGCAGGAGGCGGGACTATTTCCTGGCCGGCCTGGCCTGCGGCCTGGGCGCGCTGCTGCGCACGAACATGCTCCTTCTGCTGCCGGCCGCGCTGCTGTGGGCATGGCCGCGGCGGCGCGCCGCCTTCTGGAAGTCCGCCGTCCTGCCCTCGGCGCTTGGCTGCGCGCTGGCGGTGCTGCCCGCCGCTCTGCACAACTGGGCCGCGAGCCGGGACTTCGTGCTGATAACGTCCAACGGCGGCTACACCTTCTACCTCGGCAACAATCCCTGCGCCACGGGCACGCTCGCCTACCCGCCCGGCTTCAGCTCCAACCCGCTGCTGGAGGAGAGCCAGTCCGCCGCTTTCGCGGAAAAGGCCGAGGGACGCCAGCTCAAGCCGTCGGAGGTCTCGCGCTTCTGGCTGCGCAGGGGCCTGGCCTTCATCTCCGCCGAGCCGGCGCGCTGGGCGGTCCTAACCCTGAAGAAACTGTGGCTTTTCTGGAACCGCTACGAGATACCCGACAATTACGACGTGCAGTTCGTGGCCGGCAATTTCCGCACCGTCCTCGGCTGGCCTCTTGCCTCTTTCGCTCTGGCCGGTTCCCTCGGGGCGCTGGGGCTGTTCTTCTGCCGGCCGCGCGGTCCCTCCGGCCTGCTGCTGTTCCTGTTCCTGGCCTATCTGGCCTCGCTGCTGCCTTTCCTGATCGAGGACCGCTACCGCCTGCCGGCGCTGGCTTTCCTGCTGCCGCTGGCCGGCGGGGGGCTGGAGGCGCTGATAACCGCGGCGGGCCGGCGCTCCGTGTCAGGGATCCGGAGACAGTGCCTGTACGCCGCCCCCCTGGTCTTCGTCTGCCTGTCCCCGCCGCCGTTCGACCTGAAGTTCGCCGAGGGGGCCGGCTGGGGAAGGCTCGCGGCGATATACGCGTCGGAGGGGCGGCCACGCGAAGCCCTGGAGGCTTTCAGGCGCGCCGCCGGCCTGGACCCGGAGAGCCTGAACCAGTCCGCGGTCTACGCCGCCGCTGTCTCCCTGGCGGAGCTGGGCGACCCGGAAGGGGCGCTGAAGATGTACGGCGCCGGGCTGGCCGCTATCCCCGGCTCCGCGCTGCTGGCAGAAGGGCGGGGGGAGCTGCTGCTGAGGCTGGGCCGGAAGGCCGAAGGCGTTAAGGAACTGGAGCGCGCCGTACGGCTGGACCCGGAGCCGGGGGAGGAGTTCCGCCCGCTGTTCTACGCCTGCCTCGGGCAGGGGCTGGAGAAGAAGGCGCTGGACTACGGGAGGAGGGCCCTCTCCTTCGATCCGGGCGACGCCGCCCTGGCCCGGGACCTGGCCGCGCTGGAGCTGCGCGCGGCGCGCGGCAGAAAAGGCGGGCGGTCCGCCGCCGGCGGCCCTTTGCGGCGCTAGCCCCGATTACATATAATCAGGAAAGACGCGCAGCCGTGCCGCAGGAGGTGCCACATGAATGTCTTTTCCGCCCGACAGCTCGAAAAATACGCCGACTCGCTGCTCTGGGGCCTGACCACAGCCCACCGCAAGCCGTACGGGAAGTACGGGACCGTGCTCGTGCGCTGCGACCTGGGGGCCAAGGACCTCGGCGAACTGGTGCACCGCCGCCTGGTGCAGCGCGGGTTCAACGTCGTGTTCAATTTCCTGCCGACGCCCGGCATAGAGCGCGATTTCTACAAATATTCCGACGAGAAACAGCGGGGCCTCCTCGGCGCCTGGGACAAGGCGCTCTACGAGAACCTGAACGGCTACGTCTATATCCACGCGCCGGCCTCGCTGACGCACCTGAAGGACATAGATCCAGAGCGGCAGTCGCAGGTGGCCATAGCCAGGAAGCCCCTCTTCGACATACGCAACAAGCGCGAGGAGAAGGGCCTTTTCGCCTGGACGCTGTGCACCTACCCCACGGAGGAACTGGCCCGCCAGGCCAGGCTCTCCGTAAAGGAGTACGCCGCGCAGATCGCCAAGGCCTGCTACCTGAACGAGCCCGACCCGGCGAAGAAGTGGGCGCAGGTCTACAAGGAGAGCATGGCCATCAAGAAGTGGCTCAACGCGCTCCGCATCGATACCATCCGGACCGAGTCAGCCTCGATGGACTTCGAGGTGAAGCTCGGAGAGAAGCGCAGGTTCCTCGGCGTCAGCGGGCACAACATCCCCAGCTTCGAGATCTTCACCTCTCCGGACTGGCGCGGCACCAAAGGGGTTTACTACGCCAACCTGCCCACGTTCCGCGGCGGCAACTACGTGGAGAAGATCCGTCTAGAGTTCAAGGACGGCCGCGCGGTCAGGGTGTCAGCCGCGAAGGGCGACGAGTACGTCAAGAAGGTCGTCGCCACGGACCGCGGCGCCGCGCAGGTGGGCGAATACTCGCTGACGGACCGCCGGTTCTCCAAGATAGACAGGTTCATGGCCGACATCCTGTTCGACGAGAACCACGGCGGCAGGCACGGCAACTGCCATATCGCCATCGGCAGTTCCTATACCGACACCTTCGCCGGCGACCCGGGCAGGCTAGATGGCGCCGCCAGGAAGCGCCTCGGCTACAACGACTCCGCGGTGCACTGGGACATGATCAACACCGAGGATAAGAAGGTCACCGCCACGCTGAAGGACGGCAGGAAGGTCACTATCTATGAAAAAGGGAGCTTCAAGCGCTGAGGCGCGGGCCCGGGGCTTGATTTCCGACGTGAAAATGTGATACTTTTACCAAGAGGGGCGGTCAAAGGGCCGCCTTTTTTGCGATTTAGGGATTGTACCCGCAGGCGCCTAAGCCGCGGGATATTAACAGGAGAAACAGTAAAATGAAAAAGACAGTACTCTTCGCGCTGCCCCTGGCGGCGCTGTTCTGCGCGGTGGCCTGCAAGAAGCAGGAGGCCGCCGCTCCCGCGCCGGCCGCTAACGAGCAGGTAGCCGGCACCGCGACCGAGGCCGCCCCGGCCGCGGCCCAGACCGCCACGCCCGCGCCGGCCCCTGCGGCCGCCGCCAAGACCGAGGCGAAGCCCGCGGAAAAGAAGGGCAAGTAAGCCTTCTGTCCGCGCGGTCTGCCCGGCGTCCGCTTCGGCGGGCGCCGGGTCTTTTATAGGGAGAGGACGGGCCATGAAAGCATTCTTCGCGTCGCTGACAACGGAGCGCGGGCGCCGCGTGGCGCCGGCCATGCTGTTCGCCGGCCTTTCGGCCGGTTTCCTGTTCGGCGGCTACGAGTTCATCCGCTCCAGCGCGGAGTCCATCTTCATAGGCCGTTTCGGCGCCGACGCCAAACCGTACGCGATGAGCTGCGTGCCGTTCCTGATGGCGCTCCTGATATACCTCTACGGCAGGCTGCTCTCCGCCGTCGGCGGAAAAAAAGCGATGGCAGTCTCGATGCTGGCCAGCTCAGCGTTCTTCCTCCTCGCTTTCCTTGGTCTGAGGGCCGGCGCCGGCGGGCCGCTGATCTTCCTGCTCTACGTCTTCAAGGAATCCTACGTCGTGGTCATAGCCGAGCAGTACTGGTCGTTCATCAACAGCACGCTGCGGGAGGAGGAAGGCAGGGCCTACAACGGCCCGGTGGCCGGCGTCGGGGCCATAGGACCGCTGACGGCGGGCTGGCTGGTGGAGCGCTTCGCCGTCTCCCTGCACACCGATTTTTTCGTGCTGCTGTCCGGCCTGGCGATGCTGCCGGCCCTGTGGCTCTTCTGGCTGGCCTACTCCAGGGCCGGCGAACCGGAGCCGGCCCCCGAAGAGGCGCACGGCAGGAAGGGGCACCTGCACCTGAGCATCCTGAAGGAGAACAGGACCGTCCTCTGCATAGCGCTGGTCGTCTTCGCCACCCAGGTCGTGGCCACGATGCTGGAACTGCGCTTCGCGCAGCTGGCGCAGGCCGCTTTCCCGGGGCTGGACCAGCGTACCGCCTTCTTCGGCGGGTTCTGGATGAAGGTGAACATGTTCTCGTTCACGATGCAGTTCCTGCTGACGCCGCTGCTGCTGCGCTACCTCCCCATACGCCGCATCCAGACGGCCATCCCGGCGGTGCACCTGGTCACGCTCGGCGCGCTGCTGTTCTATCCGCGGCTTTTTATAGCGGCGCTGGCCTTCCTGCTGTTCAAGGGGCTGGATTATTCTCTCTTCAGGGCCAGCAAGGAGACGCTGTACATCCCGTTCTCCTACGACACCCGCTACCGCGCCAAGCAGGTGGCCGAAGCCTTCACGTACCGCTTCTCCAAGGGGCTGACCGCGGCGCTGGTTTCGCTGGCCAGGGCCGCGGGGGAACTGCCGGCCGGGGCCTATCCCGGCACGGCCTTCCTGTTCGCGCTGGGCTGGATGGGCGCGGCCTTCCCGATGACGGCCGCGCGCGGGGCTTCCCCGGCGGGCGGGCCCCGCGCCTGATATCGCCGCGCTTATTCGAAAACGATAGTGGCCGAGATTCGGTGGACGGAGCCGAGGTCACCGAACGGGGAAAAGGAGTAGTCCAGCCTGTAATCGGTGTAGCGCAGGCCGCCGCCCATTGAGACGTTGCGGGTCCCGCCCAGGTCGGTTATGGCCCGCGTGTTGAACCCCGCGCGCAGCGCCGCGTCTATATCGCGGCTCACCGGGACGCTGAGCTCTCCTCCCATCGCCAGGAAGGGCAGCGAATCGCGGGGCGCGACTATGTCGCCGGTCAGGTTGAAATAGCTCCCCAGCTTCGTGAGGGTGCCCAGGCGCAGTATCATCGGCAGCGGAGAATCCTCCTTGTCGTAGCGCAGCGAGCCCATGATGTTCTGCGCCACCAGGCTGACGCGGAAGTTGTTGTCGAACATGTACGGCAGGTTGAGCCCGATGTCGGCGGAGACAGTGTTGTCTCCGGAGATTATCTTCGATTTTACGAATTTGCCCGTGGCGCCCAGCACGAAGCGGTCCTCTGGCTCCTCGTTGAAGCCGGTTATGTAGCAGGCGAAGCCCACGCTGATCTCGGTGTCGGAAGGGGAGAAGCTTCCCAGGTCCACGCCGCTGGCGTCGGTCTGCGTGATCTTGCCGTAATTCATGTACTTGAAGGCTACTCCCCAGGACCCGACCTCGCCGGCGTTCTCGGCGTAGGCCAGATAGTCGGCGTACGAGCCGGCCAGGTAGGGGGAGTGCATCATGGCCATGGAGTTCTTCTTCACGTGGATCAGGCCGGCCGGGTTCCAGTCCAGCGCGAAGGCGTCGTCGGCGAGGGCTGCGTAGGCCTCTCCCATGGCGGCGCCGCGCGCGCCCATGGCTATCTTCAGGAACTGCGCGGCGGCAGTGCCGACGGAAGAGGAATCGTAGCCTGCGGCCGGCGCGGGGAGGGCCGGGGCGCAGAGCAGCAGCGCCGCTCCGGCCGCGGTCCTCAGGCGTTTCAAAGCCGCTCCCTTCATAAAGTTCGCGCCATCCTCATCTTTCCACGGCCACCTTCAGGCTCCTGCTGCTCTTCTTGTCGGGGCTCTGCACGTAGGCTATGTACACTCCGCTGGCGGCCTCGCGCCCGTCCCGGTTGAGCCCGTCCCACTGCGCCATGCCGTTGATGTCGGCCTTCAGCTTCCTTACCAGCTCCCCCAGGAAAGTGTAGATCTTGATCTCGGAGTAGGGCGGCAGGTCAGAGAAGTGCATTACGCCGGTCACGGAGTTGGGGCGGTAGGGATTCGGGTAGACCTTGACCTCCGCCAGCCCCGCCGCCTGGCTGGTCTGCATCAGCTGGAAGGTGGAGAGATGCCAGGTCTGGGCCGTAACCCTGCGCGCCGGCACGTCGGAAACCGAGGGCAGCGGGACCCAGACCCTGTCCGCCTCGTCGTAGAAAGCGAGCACCAGACGCGCCGGGTCTATGCCGGCCGGCAGGTCGGAGAGCCGGTATGGTACGGTTATCGTTATGGCCCCCAGCACGAGGGCTGGCGGGAAGTAGCCGATGGTGACGCCTATGCCGGTGGGCGTCAGGGCCGACACCGCCGAGGCCGGCCCTGCAAGGGTGGTGGTGGACGGGGAGAGGGTCAGCCTTGTGGCCCCGCCCAGAGCCCCGGGAGGGATATGCACGGAGATCTGGCCGTAGGAGGCGTCGAGCGTGACCACCGTGTCCTGCAGGGCGGGCGCGCTGCCAGTGGCGGAGAGCAGCGTCCTGGTGGAACCGAGGTCCACAAAATCCGCCAGCGCGCCGGTCTGCCCGACGGCCTGCACGCGCAGCCAGTACTGCGTGTCTATCTGCAGGCCGGCCAGGGTGCAGGAGAGCCCCTGCACCAGGCAGGAGGAGCTTGAGACGCCGAAATCGGGGCCTGAAACGGTGTCCACGGAAGAAGCTTCCACGTAGTAGCGCGTGTCCGGGGAATTGCCGTCGGGGCCCCATGCCGCCGTGAAGCCGTCTATCATCATCTGGGCGGGCGGGAAGGTGGCGTCGGGCGGCAGCAGATAGGCCGTGGCCGGCAGGGTCAGCGCGGTGCCCAGCTGCACCGGCGGCTCCGTCGGCACGCCGGTCAGGTTGAGCGCCGAGACGCGCAGGTAGTAGCTGGTGTCGGAGAGCAGTCCGTAGAAGGTGGCGGAGAGGCCGAGCGTCACGGAGGAAAGGACGGTGCCGGAGAAGTCCTGTCCGGAGGAGACGGACACCAGGTAGAAGGTGCCCGGCTTGTTTAAGAAGCCGGCGGCGGCCCCGGAGGACCAGTTGACCGTCAGGCTGGAGACGCTTACGCCGGAGAACGGCATCACCCCGGGGTCGAAGGCCCCGGTGGCCATCGGGGAGAAGTCCAGCGCCTGCGTGGCGCGCCCCAGCCTGTTTATCGCCGTGGCGCGGGAGTAGTATGTCGTGTTCGGCAGCAGGCCCGAGAAAGTGACGGTGGTCAGCGCCACGGTCTGCGGCGGCCGGGCGAAACTGTAGTCCGGATACGAGGACATCTCCACCATGTACCTGGTGTCGTCGGGGTTGCCGTTGGGTCCCCAGGTCAGCGTGAGCGAATCCGGGGTTATGCCGGCATAGGACTGCGAGGCGGGCTGGTTGGCCATCGTGGCGGTGTCCGGGGTGAAGGAGTAGTTGGCGTAACCTTCCATGTTGACCGTGCCGGTCCTGAAATAGTAGCTGGTGTCCGGAGAGAGGCCGCTTATCGTGAGCCTGTCGCGCGAGATGTCCTCGGTGGAGGAGGAGAACAGCACGGGGGAGAAGGCCGGGGAGGCCGCGGCCTGCAGAATGTAGGATTCTGCCGAGGAGCTCTGCGAGGTGCCGGCCAGGGGCGCCCAGGAGACGGTTACGCTGGACTGGTAAACGCCGGCGAAAGACAGGGCGGTCAGCGGCTGCGGCAGGGTCTGGCGGTAGCCGGGGACGGTGTTCGTGTAGACCGTGGCTCCGTTGTAGAGCGCTCCGGCCCTGAAATAGTAGGTCGTGTTGGGGTCCAGGCCGTTTATTATCAGGCCGGAGGCCGTGCCGCTCGGAGTGGAGGAACTGGCGTATATCGTATCGAAGTAGGGCGAGGCTGAGGCCTCGGCCACGTGGCCCTCGGCCGCTATGCCCGGGGTGAAGCTGACCGAGGCGCTGGAGCTCCAGACGGCGTTCAGCGCGACGTTGGTCAGGTCGCCGGGGAAGCCGGTATGGGTGGAGGGGAGCACGGTATAGTCCGGGGTATATTGCCAGTTGAGGGTGCCGAGGCGCAGGTAGTAAGTGTTGTTGGGTGCCAGGCCCTGCACCGTCAGCTGGCGCGCTGAGTCCGTCGGATAGACATCGTAGGTGGCGGAGGAGATCACTGCGCCGCCGGAGCCGAACGGGGAGGTGGAGGCTTCCAGGCGGTAGCCTTCGCAGGAGAACGCCTGCAGGTCCTGCGGCAGAGGGACGAACCCCACGGTTATCGCCTGAGGCTGCGCGTTCGCCCAGGCGACATCGGCATATATCGGCAGCGACAGCGTGACGGAGGAAAGGCTGGCGGTATAGTTGGGATCGCCTGCGGTGTTCAGCGAGGCGGCCCTGAAATAGTAGGTGGTATTGGGGTCCAGCGTGACTATCGTAAGGGTGCTGACCGACGCGTCGTAGGCGGAAGAGGACTGGATGGCGCCGTAGGACCAGGACGGGTCGGCGGAGGCCTCCACCCTGTAGCCGTACGTCTCCCCGGGCCCGAGCGGGGTCCAGGTCAGACTGGCCGTTCCGGCCGTTACCGAAGACCTGGCGAGTCCCTGCGGTACGGCCGCGAGGGTGACGAAATAACGGATATCCGACATGTTAGGCGCGCCGGCCCAGTTCAGAGCCCCGGCCTTGTACCAGTACCCGGTGTTGCGGGAGAGACCGGTAAAGCCGGCTGAAGAGACCGCGGGCGAAGGGGTGCCCCAGACGGACGGTGAGGTCAGGGTCGGGTCGTTCTGCAGTATGACCTTGTAGCCTTCGGAGGTCATGGCCTGTACCGCCGGGTCGTAGACCGGGGTCCAGGAGATGGTGGCGCTGGTCTCGTGCACCTCCTCCGAGACTCCCGGAAGGGCCAGGGCCATGGTGGCGGTGGAGATGTACGGGGTGTACGGCGTGGCCGCCCCTGAAACGCCCACCGCCCGTACCTTGAAGTAGTAAGTGGTGTTGGCGTTCAGGCCGCCAAGGGTGGCCGGCGGGTAGCCGGGCATGGCGGAGGCAGAGGGGGAGAAGGACGAATTCAGGGCGTACTGCATCTCGTAAGCCGTCCACTCCGGATTCCCTCCGGTGTCCCAGCCCAGCCGCGCCGTGGCGGTGAAGGACGAATCCGACGTGAAATAGGACGGCACCGAGTACAGGGCGGAAGGGGCGGCCACCCAGGTGGCCGTGGAGGCCGTTTCGTAGGCCGAGTCCGGGGCAGACTGGCTTTTGACGCGGAAATAGTAGACCGTGTCCTGGCCGAGGCCGGTATAGGAGGTGGTGTTCGCGGAGAGGGCCCCGGTGGCGGTCTGCACCAGGAACAGCGGGTCCGTGGACAGGGCTACCGTGAAAGGCCCGCCTATGTTATTCCAGGCGAAGGAAAGCGCGGAGAGCCCGGAAGCCGAGGTCTGGGGATCGAGCGTAGCGGCCGCCGGGGACGGCAGAACGGAGAAGACCGGCAGCAGCGCTGCGGCCAGCAGCTTGAATACGGTTCTTTGCCGCGGAAACATTGGTATAGTCTAGCAGAGCGCCTTTCAATCTCAATGACTAATATGTTACAGGGAACGGCGCGTTTGCGCGCCTCACGGTTTCTATTATATTATAATTTTGAACCCGGTCAGCGGAGATGCCATATGCGGTCCCATGAGAATGCAGCGCTGGAGCTTGGCCGACGGCCCGGAGGCCGTCCGTACCTCCTGCTGGCCTGCCTGCTGCTGCCGGCCGCGGCCAGCGGGCAGGTCCCGGTCCTGCCCGCCTTCTCCGTCTCTTCCGGCACAGCCCTGCTTTCCGCCGCGGCCTCCACGGCGGCGCCGGTGGCGCAGGGCGGGAATTTCTCCATTCCGCTGCCGGACGGGCGCACCCTCTGGCTGCTCAACAACGTCTGGACCGGCAGGGAAAGACCCGACGGCCAGCCTGAGGTCTGGGGCATAATAGACGGGGCGGCCGCGCTGGCTCCCAGCACTTCGCCTTATTCCCAGGCCGGGCGCCTGGCCTTCGTCTCCGACGAGAACGGCTGGCCGCTGCCGCTGCTTTCCGGGGACCTGAAGGAATACAGCCAGGCGCGCAAGTTCTGGCCCAGCTCCGGGTTCTGCTCCGGCGGCCGCTGCTGCGCGTTCTATTCCATAATGAACAATTTCGGTCCGGACCCTTACGACTACTTCCGCGTCGGGCAGGGGGTGGCCTGTTCCGGGCGCCCGGCCGGTCCCTACGTCAAGGCGCGTTCCGGGGACGGTTACGCTTTCTGGAACGATATCGAGCCCGCCTTCGGCTCCGCGGCTTTTTCCGACGAGGACGGCTGGATCTACGTCTACGGCCGGGAGGAGACCTCGCCCGGAGAGTACTCCGCGCAGCTGGCCCGCGTCAGGCCGGACAAGCTGGCTTCGCGCGCGGATTATTCCTACTACAGCGCCGACGCCGGCAGCGTGCCGTGGACTTCTGACGTCTCCGCGGCCTCCGACGTGATCCCGGACATGCCGGAGGAGTTCTCCGTCTCGTACAACCAGGCCCTCGGCGCCTACCTGGCCGTGTATTCCGACCGCGGGACAGGCTCGCTCGCTGCCCGCCTGGCCCCTTACCCGTGGGGCCCCTGGAGCGGCCCGTCCGGACTGCTGGCCTGCGCGAAAGAAGATTACTGCTACGGAGGCAGGGAGCAGGCCGGCTTCGCCGCGGCGGGCGGGAGAAAGATCTTCGTTACGCTGGAAAAGAAGCATGTGCCGTACCTGTACGAGATAGATTTCGAATAGGGGAAGGATTATGGCCGAACACAATATCCTCGTGATCAATCCAGGCTCCACCTCCGACGAGGTGAGCTATTTCCGCGGCGACAGCGAGGTCTTCCACAAGACCGTCCGCTACAGCCCCGACGACCTTAAGCCTTACGAGCGCGAGAAGATAACGGCGCAGTTCGGCCTGCGCAGGCGCATGGCCCTGGAGGCGCTGAAGGAGCACGGCGTGGACCTGAAGGAGCTGCACGCCGTGATAGGCCGCGGCGGCCTGGTGAAGCCGATAGAGGGCGGCGTCTACGAGGTGACGGACGCCCTGCTCGCTGACCTCAGGGAGGGGGTGCTGGGCGACCATCCTTCGAACCTCGGCGGCATCATAGCCCGCGACATCGCCGGGCCCCTCGGCATAAAGGCCTTCATCGCCGACCCGGTGGTGGTCGACGAGATGGAGCCGCTCGCCCGCTATTCCGGCATGCCGGAGAACCCGCGCATCTCCATCTTCCACGCTCTGAACCAGAAGCGGGTCGGCAGGCACGCGGCGGCCCAGCTGGGCAAGCCATACCGCGAGTGCCGTCTTATCGTCATGCACGGCGGCGGCGGGATCTCGGTGGGCGCGCACCTGAACGGGCGCGTCGTGGACGTCAACAACGCGCTGAACGGCGACGGGCCGTTCACGCCGCAGCGCTCCGGCGGGGTGCCGGCGGGCGGGCTGGTCGGCATGTGCTTCTCGGGGAAGTACACCAAGCAGGACATGCTGCTAAAGCTGAAGGGCCGCGGCGGCCTGGTCGCCTACACCGGCACCTCCGACTGCATAGCGCTGGAAAAATATATCCTTACCGGGGAGGTAAAACCCGGCAGCGGCCTCGATCCGGCCAGGATCAGCCGCGAGAAGGCCAGGGAGGCCGTCTCGGCGATGGGCTACCAGATCTGCAAGGAGATAGGCGCGATGGCGGCCGTGCTGGAGGGCAAGGTGGACGCGATAGTGCTGACCGGCGGACTGGCCTACGACAAGGTCCTGGTCCCGGAGATAAAGCGGCGGGTCGGCTGGATAGCGCCGGTGCTGACCTACCCGGGCGGCGACGAGATGACCGCGCTGCGCGCGGCGGCGGAGATAGCCCTGAAGACCCCAGCCGCCGTCAAGAAATACTGATCTCAGCCACAAAAACACAACGGAGGAAAACGATGAAATTCAGGAACTTCGACGAGCTTTTAAGCATGGTGAAGGGCAGGACCAACCGCATTGTGGTGCCGGGCGCCAACAACGACGAGGTGCTGACCGCCTGCAAGATGGGCGTGGACCACGGGATCATCTCCGGCGGCATCCTGATCGGACCAAAGTCCCAGGTGCAGGAGATGGCGAAAAAGGTCGGCCTGAAGCTGGACATCTTCGAGCTGATGGACCTGTCCGACTACGCCGGGATCTGCAACACGGCCGTGGACCTGGTAAAGGCCGGGAAGGGGGACTTCCTCGTTAAGGGGCTCGTGGACACCAAGTTCTACATGAAGGCCATACTGCGCAAAGAGATAGGCGCGGTGGCCGAGGGCACGGTGCTCTCGCACTTCGTGCTGTTCGAACTGGCCAACTACCACAAGCTCTTCGCCGTGACCGACGCGGCCATCATGATAACGCCCAACGTAGACCAGAAGGAGATGATAGTCAACAACGCGGTGGACATGATGCGCCAGCTGGGAGTGGAGAAGCCCAGCGTGGCCGTGGTCTGCCCGGTGGAGAAGGTCAACGAGAAGATCCCGAGCACGCTGGACGCGGCCGAGCTGGTAAAGCGCAACAGGGAGGGGAAGATAAAGAACTGCACGGTGGAGGGGCCGTACGACGTCTATATCTCCTTCTCAAAGGAGCTCGCGGCCGAGAAGGGCATCAAGGGAGCCGTGGTGCCGGGCAACACCGACATCGCGCTGTTCCCCAGTCTAGACAGCGGCAACCCGGTTTACAAGGCCATCTCGTTCTTCGGCGCCGGGATGAAGAGCGCCACGCTGCTGGCCGGCTCCAACATCCCCGTTATCCTGCCGTCGCGCACCGACAGCCCGATGACCAAGCTGCATTCCATAGCCCTTGCCTGCTTCCTGAAGGACCAGGCCCGGGTGACCGCCTGAAGCGAGGAGGACCGATATGGCCTGGAACTTCCTGAAGAAACTGATAAACAAGGAAACCGAAAAAGAGGCGCAGAAGCCGGGGCACGCTCACCACGGGCGCGCCGCCGCTCCGGAGGAGAAGCCGGTCTCTCCTGTCCCGGCGGCCCCCGTTCAGGCGGCCCCGGCCGCCCCCGCCAGGGCGAAATCTCCGGCGGAGAAGACGGACGACGAGCTGGCCGCGGAGCTGGACAAGATGTCCCCGGAGATCCTGTCCCAGGCCAAGGACCCGCAGATGCGGTCCCTGATCATAGGCATTTACCGCAAGATGCTGGTGGCCGGCGTGGACGTGACGGACGACAAAGAAGTCAAAAAGTGGATGAAGAAGCATCCCGAGGTGCTCCGCGGCGGCGAAACGGTAAAAGTGGAGACCGTGCGGCGCGAGGAGCCCAAGGTGGGGCGCAACGATCCTTGCCCCTGCGGCTCCGGCAAGAAATACAAGAAGTGCTGCGGCGTCGGCAAATAGCCAGTCAGCCAAGAATAAAAAACCCCGGCTTCCGCCGGGGTTTTTTTTATCGCCCGCGTCCTCAATCCCACTTTACCGGGGCGGCTTCGGGGATTTCCACCGGTCCTATGGCCTTGGTCAGGCTCCTCTGCTGCTGGGTCAGGTCGGTGAAGTTCCCGAGCCCGTCCACGTTGTAGGCGAGCGTGCCTCCGTTTGTGGAGAAGGGGGTGGAGCGTATCCAGTTGAGCGAGGCCTGCAGGGCCGCGACCGGGGCCAGTTTGGTGCCGATGTTCATCGGGTCGGACATCCTGACGGCCAGGTCGAAATGCCAGCCCCACTTTATGTTGACGCTGACCGGCTGCACCGTGAAGTTGGTGATGTAGTGCCCGTGCACTTTCTGGTCCCCGCGCGCGGTCGTCCCGCCGGTGGCCTGCGCCACGTAGCCGGACATCGCCTTGCCGCCCGCGTCGCCGTAGTCCTCGGTGCCGCCGTAGTAGAAGGAGATCTTGTATTTTACGTCTATGACGTTGACGCCCATCAGGTTGGTGACGGTGTAGCGGTAGATCATCTCCTTGGGGCCTTTCCAGCCGGAGATGTTGCCCCAGTTGAAGGAGAATCCCGGGATTGCGCTGGCGTAGGCCGAGGTGTATGAGCCGCTGGGCGCGCCGCTGTTGATGACGCTCCAGGCGGCCATGCCCGCGTTGACCAGGCCGCCGGGGGCGCCGCGCTCCGCGGCCGTGTTGGCGACCGGCATGACCGGGGGCACGGCCTCTCCGCCGGGGACGGAAGCGGTCAGGGAGGACGCTTCGCTCGCGACGGTGAAATAGTCCTTGTCAGAGGGGGCGGTCTGCGCGCTCAGGAACGGGGAGATCAGCGAAACTGCGGCGGCGAGAGCGAAGGCGGTTCTTGTGGTCTTCATAGTTCCTCCTGACCTATAGTCTAGCTTGCGCATCTTGACGGCGCAAGGGGGTAAGGGCCCACCGGCGCCATAGGCCTGTCGGGTCGCGGCCCGGTAGGCCCTTGACAAAACAACCCCCGGCGTTTATCCTATTGATGTCGCAGATAAGTGTATCCTTGCGTATCTATTATGAGGAAGATACTTTCTGTAATTCCGTTATTTGCCCTGGCGCTGCTGCCGGCGGTGTCGTCCGCCGCGGAGGGCGGCGCCCAGGTCCCCGCAGTCTCCGTTCCGGGCCCGGCCCCCGTGCAGGTCCAGGACGGGGTGCCTCCGGAGACCGGAGTGCTGGGGAAGAGCGACATCGACGTCTTCCGCCTTAATACCGTGGATCATCCTATGGACTCGGCCCGGGCCCTGGTGCGCCTGCTCGGAGGCAAGACCCCGGAGGAGGCCGCGGATTTCCGGCGCCACAACTGCCACAAGATAGCCGAGCTGATGGTCTCCCTTGATAAGGAAGGAAAGGATGGGAAGGCGGACAGCGCGGACCTGCGGCAGGTGACGTCCGCTCTGGCCGGATACGATATCCGCACTCCGGAGGGGCGGGGGGCAGGCCCCATGCTCAGGATGTCCATGGTCCACGGCCCGGGCCGCATCGCGGCCGCCGACGGGGACGGCGATGCCGGGGACGGGCGCGCGCGAGTTGCGGACGGACCGCACCATTTCAAACCGAACGAGGTCGACGCGCTGGTGGACGTGGGGATGGCAGAGGAGTCCGGGGACAAGAAGAAGGCGGAACTGGCCCTGACCGCGGCCGTGCAGACCTACCCGGACAATCCCTCGGTGCGCACCGCGGCGGCGGACTACTACAACAGCAACAAGGATTTCTCCAAGGCGGAGAAGAACGCCTCCGAGGCTATACGCCTGGACGACAAGGATCCGGACGCCTACAAAGCGCGCGCGCTGGCCCGGGCCTCTCTTGACGACCGCAAGGGCGCAATAGCTGACATAAAGAGAGCGATGTCCATAGACCCGCAGGACGAGTCGGCCAGGGTGCTGGACGCGCTGCTGGAGAGCAAAAAGTCGGTGCCGACCCTTAAGTCCATCTCTTCGGTCGAAGAAATAAAGAAGGCCCTGGGCGGAGAGGAGGGGGCCGGGGACGTCGCCGCCGCCGGGGACGCCGGTTTCGGCTCCGTTCCCGGCGCCGCCGCCGGCGGGGCCGGTGACGGGGCCTCAGGCGCCTCGTCCCAAGGCCAGCCGGCTGCCGGCGAGGCCGTCCCGCCGGTACCGGATTTCGCCGCCTCGAGGGCCTATCTGAAAACTGCCGCGGTCAAGAACAACCTGGGGGATTACAAGAACGCTGAACGCTACGCCACGATGGCCATCCAGGCGGACCCTTCCGACTACGAAGCCTACCTGGAGCGGGCCAACGCCTATAATTTCATGGGCCGCTATGACGACGCGGTGCGCGACGCCAGCACGGTGATAGCCCGGCAGCCGGACAATATGCAGGCCTACAATATGCGCGCCTGGGCGCTTAACCGCAAGGGTCAGGCCGGCCCCGCCGTGAGCGACGCCAGCAGGGCTATAGACCTGAACCCGGGCTACGCGGACGCCTGGTTCAACAGGGCGCTGGCCTACCAGAAGCAGGGCGATTACAAGCGGATGCTGGAGGATTTTAAACAGGCCGCCTCGCTGTCGGGGTCCTATTCCAGCCGCTATCAGGACGCGGTGGCCCAGTACGGGCCGCTCGTGCCGGCCTTCGCGGCCGAGGCCGCGCGCGGGGCGGCCGGCGGGAAAGCCGCCGGCGCGGCCCCCGCGGACGGCGGCAGCCCGCTGCGGCGTTTCCTCGTGCTGCTGTTCTTCACTCTCACCGGCGGCGGCCTGGTGGCGGCCGGCCTGCTGCATATCATGGCGGCCCGCACGGCGGAGCCCGGCAAGGCCGCTCCGCGCTCGACCCACCCCGACGTGCTGTCGCCGTCCGTCTTCTACGAGGGCGTTGCCACCGGCAAATACAGGATAGAGCGCAAGCTGGGCGAGGGCGCGATGGGCGTGGTTTACGAGGCCACCGACCAGTCGCTGGGCCGCAAGGTCGCCATCAAGAAGATGGGCGACGAGATAAAGGTCAACGAGCGCGAGAAGCAGCGCTTCCTGGAAGAGGCGCGCACGGTGGCGCTGCTGCATCACCCCGGCATAGTGGAGATCTACACCATTTTCGAGGAGGAAGAGGACATCTACCTCGTTTTCGAGCACGTGGACGGCATGACGCTGGACAAGCTGCTGGATAAGGAGTTGCGCGTCTCCCCCGACAAGGCCCTCGCGATGTTCCGCGAGGTCGCCGACGCGCTGGCCTACGCCCACTCCAAGAACGTCGTTCACCGGGACCTGAAGCTCTCCAATATCATGGTCTCCTCGGAAGGGTCGGTGAAGGTGATGGATTTCGGCTTGGCCAGCCGCGTGCGGGAGTCCATGGCCCGCCTCACCAACCGCGAGGTGGTCGGCTCGCCCGCCTACATGGCCCCGGAACAGGAGCTGGGCTCCGCCTCCGAGCAATCGGACCTGTACTCGCTCGGGGTCTGCCTCTACGAGGCCCTGACCGGCGTGCTGCCATTCCCCGGTCCCGATTTCCACCAGCAGAAGAGCCGCCTGGCCTTCCAGCGCGTCTCCGAGGTCCTGCCCGGCCTGCCGAAGGCGGTAGACTCGGTCATAGAGCGCTGCCTGGCGCCTGAGCCGGAGAGCCGCTTCCGGAGCGCGGAAGAGTTCCGCCGCGCGCTGGACGAGATAGCGTAGCGGGGCTTTCCGCGGAACTCCGGGCCGGGGCGACCCGGCCGGTTTTTTTTATGGCAGGAAGGCTTTCTTGACGCCGTCTATTATGAACTGCACGGCTATGGCCGCCAGGATCAGGCCCATCAGGCGGGTGGTGATGTTCATCGCTATCGGGTTTATCTTCGGGGCCTTCTTTATGGCCACGCGGAAGATGTAGTAGGAGACTGTCCCTACCAGGACGAAGAGCGCGAACAGCACGCCGTCGTAGGCCAGGTTCTTCGCCTTTGACTCCAGCAGGATGGCCGTGGTGATGGCGCCGGGGCCGGAGAGCATCGGTATGGCCAGCGGCGTGATGGAGACGTCGGTCTTGGCGACGCCCTCCGCCTTCTCCTCCTCGGTCTCGTGCACCTCGGAGCGCCTTGCGCGCAGGCTGTCCAGCGAGACCAGCAGCAGCAGCAGGCCGCCGGCCATCTGGAAGGCGGGGATCGTTATCCCGAAGAACCTGAAGAGCGTGTTGCCGGTGGCCGCGAAGACCATCAGCACTCCGGTGGCGGTGACGCAGGCGGTGCGGGCCATCCTCATGCGCTCCGCCGCCGTGTTCTGCGGCGTCATCGCGAAGAAGGTAGGGACCGCCCCCAGCGGGTTGATGATCGCGAACAGGGAGCCCGCGCTCATCAGGGCGAAGTTCAGCATTTCCATGGTCACCTAGTATATAAATTAGCGCGCTCCCGGAGGAAGCCCCCGCGCGGGCTCTCCGCCGGCAAAAATCGGTATAATGTAGGGGACGGCCAGAGCGCCGTTCCCAAGGAGAATTTCCATGAAAGCACTTGTGAAAGCCAAACCGGAGAAAGGCCTGTGGCTCCAGGACGTGCCGGAGCCGGAGGTGGGGGACAACGAGGTCCTGATAAAGATACGGAAGACCGCCATCTGCGGCACCGACATCCACATCTACGAGTGGAACGATTGGGCCCAGAAGACGATCCCGGTGCCGATGCACGTCGGGCACGAGTTCGTGGGCGAGATAGCCGGGCTGGGCAGGGCAGTGAAAGGCCACTTCGTAGGGGAGCGCGTCTCGGGCGAGGGGCACATCGTCTGCGGCCACTGCCGCAACTGCAAGGCGGGCAACCGCCACCTCTGCATCAACACCAAGGGCGTCGGCGTCAACCGGCCCGGAGCGTTCGCCGAGTACCTGGCCATTCCGGCCGAGAACGTCTTCTCCATCCCTGAGGGCGTTACCGACGACGAGGCCGCGATCCTCGATCCGCTCGGCAACGCAGTGCACACCGCGCTGGCCTTCGATATGGTCGGCGAGGACGTGCTGATAACCGGAGCGGGCCCGATAGGCATCATGGCCGGCGCGATCTCCCGCCACATAGGCGCGCGCCACGTCGTGATAACCGACATCAACGACTACCGCATGGACCTGGCCCGCAAGCTGGGGATAAAGACCGTTGTGGATTCCCGCAGGGAGAAGCTGCCCGACGTGATGCGCGGGCTGAAGATGACCGAGGGCTTCGACGTGGGCCTGGAGATGAGCGGCAGCGCGCAGGCCTTCAACGACATGCTGGCCAACGTCAAGATGGGCGCGAACATCGCGCTGCTGGGCATCCTGCCGCCCAACACCACGATACCGTGGGGCAGCGTCATCTTCAAGGCGCTGACCCTTAAGTGCATCTACGGCCGCAAGATCTTCGAGACCTGGTACAAGATGTGCGCCATGCTGACGAGCGGCCTGGACATCAAGCCCGTCATCACCCACCACTTCCCGGTCAAGGACTTCAAGGAGGGCTTCGAGATCATGGCCTCCGGCAGGTCCGGCAAGATCATCCTGGACTGGACCGGTCGCTGAGGCGGCAGCCCCGCAGTCCCGGCCCGGAAGGCGCGGCTCTGCCGCGCCTTCCGCTTTCCGGGAGGCCGGTCAGCGCAGCTCCCAGAGGCCCGCGTGCAGTCTTTTGTCCGTGGCGCGGCTCATGCCGCAGGCGTAGGCCCCGCCGCCCGGGGCCGCGGTAACATAATAGATCCTGCCCTCCCGGCCGGCGGCCAGGGATACCCCGCGAATGGCCGCGAGCGCGAAAGCCTCTCCGACGTCGCCGTTCCCGGAGGGCAGATCGCGGAATTTCCAGACGCCCCCGGAGCGCAGGCCCAGCATTGCCCTTCCCACGGTGGTCTTCCCTTCGCCCTTCTCGTAGCGGAACCCGGCCAGCGGCCGCTAACCCGGGCCGCCCGCAGTTTGGTATACTCGTAAAAGGATCTTCGGATCTGTCATGGAACGTCACGATGGTCTTTCTGCGGCCCGCGGGGCCGCCGCTTCGCCTTCCCGGCGCCCCGTGCGCGTGGGCCTCCTCGCCTGCGCCGCGCTGGCCGCGCTGCTGCTTTCGGGCTGCGGCCCGCTGAAGCGGAAGGCCGCGGAATATTACCTGGGTCGGGCTCGCGTAACGGCCGAAATCCGGAACCCTTCCGGCCGGCAGCTGCGCAAGGCTTTCGACGACGTAGGCCGCGCGCTGGACTACGAGCCCGGCTCCGCGCTGGCCGTGGACCTGCTGGTGCGCCTTTCCGATTCCTCCTCCCGGGCCGGCTTCGCCGGCGCCCAGGACCTGGAGCCGGCCGCGCTGAAAAAGGCGCTGAGGGGGGCCCCTCTCAACTGGCACGCCAGGGCGGCCCTTATAGATTTCTTCGCTTCCCGCGGCGATACCGGGGGGCTGGAGGCCATGGCCTCCCAGGCCGAGGCTTACGCCTCTTCCTCCTCGCCGGACGTCAGGTACTGCGCCCTGCTGGCCGTTCTGGACGCCAGAGCCTCGGCCCTGCCCTGGGTGGAGAACGAGGGCTTCCTGAGCCTCAACGTCTCGCCCGACACCCTTTTCGAGAAGGCCGCGGCCTACCAGTCGCTGGCCGACGGGATCGTAAAGCCGAAGGCCGAAGCCGACAGGATGGCCGCCTCCGATCCCTCTGTAAGGAAAGCGGCGCCTGACGAACTGGCGTCGGCGGCCGAGGTGGCCGTTTCCGACGCGCTGAAGGACCCGGCCGAGGCCGTGGCGGTCTCCTCCTTCAACGCGCGGGCCGCGTCCGACCCTTCCTTCAGGAAGGCCGTGGCCATGACGGTGCAGGGCAACGCCGCCCTCGTAAAGAAGGATTATTCCCAGGCCAGGGCCTTCTACCAGGCCGCGCTGAACTACTTCCCCGGCCTGGTCGACGCCCGGCGCCAGCTGGCGGAGACGGATTTCCAGGAAGGCGCCGCCCTCGCGGCGGCCGGGCAGGACAAAAAGGCGGCTTCCAGGCTGCTCTACAAGGCTTACGCCGGTTCCGACGCAGTGATCCGCGAGGCCGGGGAGACCGGCAGCCTTATCCCGTTCACCTCGCGCTCCAAGTTCCTGGGGCAAGCCTACGCGCTTAAGGCCGCCGACCTGGCCGCGCTGCGCGCCGTGGAGGGCCGGAGACTCCGGAATACGGAGAGGCTGCGGGCCGAATTCAAGGAGGCGCTCGAAGAGGCCGTCAAACTGGACCCGGAGGGGAGCCTGGCCCGGGACCTGCTTGAACGCTATACCAAGGACGGTTTCTGAGACCCCGGCTTGCCGCCGGGACCGGCATATGAGACCAGGCCGCGACCTCCCGACGTTGGGGCTGCTGGCGGCGGGCGCGCTGTTCTGCTTCTGCGGCCCGAGGGCCGCCGCGCAGGAACCGTCGGTCTCCAGCGCCACCTATCCGGCGCCCAGCCCTCTTTTCCTGACTTTTTCCAAGGACTCCAAGGATTCCAGGGTCGGGCTGGACTACAAGGTAAGGTGGGACTTCTCGGACCTGCGCTCGCTGCGGCCGGGGTTCGACCTGATCTATTCCGGACTTAGGGCCGCGGAGAACTGGGATATCACGGACAACACCAGGCTCGACTATTACGGTTTCAGGACCAATCCCTGGCGCCTGGTCATCGGGAAAAAGAAGGAGACCGTCCTTGAGCCGGAGAGGACTAAGGACGGCTCCGTGATCATGAAGGCGACCCCCGAGTACCGCAAGCGCCTGCGCCTGTCCCTCTCGCCGCTGGTGGACGACCTCAGGCGCAATTTCGACGAGGACCTGCGCGGCTTCCTGCTGAAGAGCGCCATGTCCGGCGCTCCCGGCGTTTCGCGGGGCTGGGAAAGCGCCGGGGACAAGGGGCGCAGGGCCTTCGTCGGGGACGTGCTCTCGCTCGGCATCTGGGACTACGATCTGCCGGTGGTGAAGCAGGCCGGAGAGGGGCTGGAGTACCTTGAAGGCAGCAGCGTCACCGCCAGGACCGAAGATAACCGCTGAGGGCCCTTCCCGCTACAGGCCCACGGCGCCGCGCCCCTCCGAGCCGTCTATGCGGATGTCCAGAGGCTCGGCGAAGCGGAGATGGCGGATATAAGAGAGTTCCGTCACCGGCGGCTGCTCCTCTATCTTCTCCCAGTTTATGAAGGCCTCCGGTCCGGTCTCGTTTATCGTCAGGTAGCCGAGGCCGAGGGACGTCACGTTGTGGAAGAAATGGGTGCCGTACGACGGGTCGACCGAGAAGTCCCCGTAGGCGCATTCGATGATGACCCTGGAATTGGAGATGTGGTGCCACTTCACGGGTATGCCGAGGTTCGGATCGCTGGAGCCCCAGCGCCCGGGCCCTATGACTATATAGGGTCTCCTCTCCCCGCCCAGTCGCGCGTTCAGCGCCCCTATCTCCTCGGCGATCTCGCGCGTCTTCAGCGGGCTGAACTTCTCCGGTATCACGTAGACCAGGTCGCGCACGTCCTTTATGGCCCCGTTGCCCAGGGCCTGCGCGCTCTGGCATAGCAGCGAGTCGCGCCGCATGTCCCGGAGAGAGACCTTCTTGACCGGACTGCGCGAGACCATGGGCCGCATCTGCAGGATATTGAAGACGGCGAGGCCGGAGACGGGGTCGTAGTCGCAGGCGAACTCCATCTCGATATTGGCTCCCATGGCCTCCTTGCCCAGCGCCGCCAGCGCGTTCAGGATCTCGGAGAGCGGCAGCACCCCGTTCTTGAGTATCGGCGCGAACGTGACGAGCCGCCGCCCCGGGTTCGAGATCCCGTCGTAGACCCTGTCGTCCTGGGCGGAGTAGGTGGAGCCCGCCAGCTCCAGCGTGCCGTCGGCCTCTGCCTCCTCCACTCCCGCTTCCGCCAGCCCGGGCTCCTCGTCGAACGCGACGCGTTCTCCGGCGCCCCCTGTCTTCAGCGCGATGAACTTCTTCTGCGAGTTGGCCAGGAAATCGGCTATCGTCGAGAACTGGTGCAGGTTCTGCGGATGCGCGGGCGAGAAGCGCAGCGCGTCGTGGCCCTCCACGATGGTCTTGCCAAGGCCGAGGGCGATGTGCGCTATGGGCTCCTCGGCCTCGAGCGGAGGCACCGGGTAGTAGTTGTAGGACTGCATCACCCCGGAGAAGGCCGGGTAGAAGCGGCCGCCGTCCCCGTAGCTCCTCCCGACCACTCGCTGCACCGCCACGGCCATCTTCTCCTCGTCTATCAGCAGCGGGTTCAGTTTCCGGTAGGCGCGCGCCTCCTGCGAGAAGACGGAGGCGTAGACGAATTTTATCGCGCGGGACAGCTCCTCCAGCCTGCGCGCCGGGTCAGGGGAGTCGTTCGGCAGCATGTAGGTCTTGTAGACGCCCGCGAAGGGCTGAGTCTTGGAATCCTCCAGCAGCGAGGAGGAGCGCACCGCCAGCGGCCCCTTGAATTTCGCGGCCAGGGCCTCCAGGTCGCGCAGGACGTAGTCCGGCAGGCGCGCCCTTTCGAAGAGCGCCGCGGTCTCGGCGTTGGTGTGGTTCTCGTTCAGCTGCGAGTCGAGCCCGTTCTGCTCCATGAAGAAGTCGAAGACGTCGGAGCCTATCACCACCGTGTTCGGCACCCTCACCGTCACTCCGGGCCAGCGGTCCTCCAGGTCGGTCTTACTGAGCAGGAAGTCCACGAACGCCAGGCCCCTTGCCTTGCCGCCGATGGAACCCGAGCCTATCTTCGAGAGCGGGGCCGAGTCGTCGAAGAGCTTGCGGTCGAACTTCAGCACGGTGCCCAGCTGCGTGCGGTAGATGAACTGGTGCATCGTCTCTATCAGGTACTTGCGCAGCTGCTCCGGGTTGTCGAACTCCGAGATCTTCTTGGGCCGCAGGTGGTAGGCCATCTCGAACTCGGTGCGCGCGAACAGCCATTTGGAGAAATGGTTGCGCCCGGCGTGGTAGAGCACGGATTCTATCGGGACGACCTTCAGCAGCTTCAGCATAGTGCCCAGGTCGGAGGCGCGCGCCAGCTCCGCGCCGCTCTTGTCCGAGAAGACGAAGTCGCCGAAGCCGAAGTAGCGCACGATGAACGCGCGCAGCTGCTTGGAGAGGTCGGGCGCGGCCTTGTGCATGAACGAGGCCTCCAGCGCGCCGGCGGTGCGGGCGTGGGCCGCGCTGGAGGACTGCAGCAGCACCGGCATGTCCGGGATATCCGCCTTTATGCGGCGGGCGAGCTCCAGGCCGGCCTCGGGGCTGACGGCGCCGTCCTTCGGGTATTCTATGTCGGTTATCACCCCGAGGAGGTTGGCTTTGTACTTCTCGTAGAGGGCCCAGGCCTCCTCGTAGGTGCTGCAGAACAGCACCTTCGGGCGGGCCTTCAGGCGCAGCATCTTCTTGGCCGGGTTCAGCTCCTCGGCCATGACTATCTGCGTCTGCTTCATCAGCTCGGAGTAGATCGTGGGCAGGTAGGAGGAGTAGAATTTTATGTTGTCCTCCACCAGCAGCACGGCCTGCACTCCCACCTTGGCGTCGTGCTCGAAGTTGCGGCCGTCCTCTATGATGTTGATGATGGCCGAAAAAATGCGCGTGTCCCCGCTCCACAGGTAGACGCCGTCCGCCAGCGCGCAGGTCTCCCCGGAGATGTTCTTGATGTCCTGGATATTGAACGAGAGCAGCACTACCGGCAGCTTCGGCCGGCCGGCCTTGAGCCTGCGGAAGAAGTCCGCCATGTCCGTCTCGCCGACCTGGATCATCGCTATCACCAGGTCGTAGGAGCCGTTCTCCAGCTTTTCCATCGCCTTCTCCGCGGTCGAGACCCTGGTTATGGTCGGCGCCGAGCGCGGAGAGGAGTCCAGCATCTCCCCGAAGAGCGCCTCGTTCAGCCGTTCGTCGTCGGCCAGCAGGAAGGAGTCGTAGAGCGAGGCCACCAGCAGGACGTTCTTTATCCTCTGGGGCATCAGTTTCTCGAAGCCGCCGAATTCCATCTCGTAGTCGCCGGTTCTCTTGGTAGTAGGCATACGTCCTATTCTACAAATTTCCCGGCGCGCCGCCGTCCGGGCCGTGCCGGCGCCGGGTGTTGCCAAAGAAAATCTATAGTTTTATAATATACTTCGTACAGAGGCAGCCCAGGAGAAACCTAATGGAAAAACCTTCCGTGAAACCCAAGTGCCCCAACTTTTCCTCCGGCCCGTGCGCCAAGCGCCCCGGCTGGACCGTCGACGCGCTCAAGGACGCGCTCGTGGGCCGCTCCCACCGCTCCAAGGAGGGTAAGGCCCGCCTGCAGGAAGTCTCCGACCGCATGAAGAAAGTGCTGAACCTGCCCGCCGACTACCGCATAGGCGTCGTGGCCGGCTCGGACACCGGCGCCGTCGAGCTGGCGATGTGGTCCATGCTCGGGCCCCGGCCAGTCGACATCTTCGGCTGGGAGTCGTTCAGCAAGGGCTGGATCACCGACGCGGTGAAGTACCTGAAGCTCCCGAAGGTCAACGAGTACAAGGCCGACTACGGCAAGCTGCCGGACCTGAAGAAGGCCGACCCGAAGAACGACATCGTCTTCACCTGGAACGGCACCACCTCCGGAGTGAAAGTGCCGAACCTGGACTGGCTGCCGAAGGACCACGAGGGCGTCGTGATCTGCGACGCGACCTCCGGCGTGTTCGCGATGGACATAGACTTCACGAAGCTCGACGTCGTGACGTTCTCCTGGCAGAAGGTGCTCGGCGGAGAGGCCGCGCACGGGGTGATCATCCTGTCGCCGCGCGCCGTCAGGCGCATGGAGGAGCAGAACTCCAGGATAACGTGGCCGATGCCCAAGATCTTCCGCCTCGTCGACGAGAAGAAGCTCGCCCCCGGCGAGCTGGAGTACAGCACGATCAACACCCCGTCGATGCTCTGCGTCGAGGACGCGATAGACGCGCTTAAGTGGGCCGAGAGGATAGGCGGGCTGCCCGCGCTCGTGAGGCGCTCCACCTCCAACCTGGCGGCGTTCGAGAAGTGGGCCGCGAAGTCCGACTGGATAGACTTCCTCGCCGAGAGCAAGGAGATCCGCTCCAACACCTCGGTCTGCTTCAAGATAAAGGCCGAGTGGTTCCAGAAGCTCTCCGACGAGGAGAAGACCAAGGCCGCCAAGAAGATCACCTCGCTGCTGGACAAGGAGGGGGCCGCGAAGGACATCAACTCCTACGGCAAGGCCCCTGCCGGCATCCGCGTCTGGTGCGGCGCAACCGTCGAGACCTCCGACATAGAGGCGCTGATCCCGTGGCTCGACTGGGCCTACGGCCAGGTCGCGAAAGAATACTCCAAGGAGGCCGTAAAATGAGCAAGGTACTGATAGCCGACAAGGCGGACCCTCTCTGCGAGAAGACGCTGAAGGACCGCGGCCTCGAGGCCGTCGTGAAGACCGGCATGAAGCCCGAGGAGCTGAGGGCCTTCGTGGCGCCGTTCGACGCGATCATCGTGCGCTCGGCCAGCAAGATCACGAAAGAGATCATAGAGGCGGCGAAGAACCTGAAGGCGGTAGCCCGCGCCGGAGCCGGCGTGGACAACATAGACATCCCGGCCGCCACCGAGAAAAAGGTGCTGGTGATGAACACGCCGTTCGGCAACACGGTCTCCACCGCCGAGCACGCGATAGCGATGATGATGGCGCTCGCGCGCCACATTCCGCAGGCCAACGCCTCAACGCACGCCGGCAAGTGGGAGAAGAGCAAGTTCGAGGGCGTCGAGCTGACCGGCAAGACGCTCGGCGTCGTGGGATGCGGCAACATCGGCTCCGTGGTCGCGGACCGCGCGAAGGGCCTGAGGATGAACGTGCTGGCCTTCGACCCGGCGATGAAGCCGGAGCGCGCCGGGGAGCTCGGAGTGACGCTGGTCCCGCTGGACGAGCTGTACGCCAAGTCCGACTTCATCACCTACCACGTGACGATCAATCCCAACACCAAGGGCATGATCAACAAGGGCGCGATAGCCAAGATGAAGAAGGGCGTGCGCCTGATCAACTGCGCGCGCGGCGCGATCATGGTGGAGGCGGACATCAAGGCGGCCGTGGAGAGCGGCCAGATCGCCGGCGCGGCCGTGGACGTCTACGCCGAGGAGCCGCCGCAGAACCACCCGTTCTTCGGGATGGAGAGGATCATCTGCACGCCGCACATCGCGGCGTCCACCAAGGACGCTCAGGTGACGGTGGCCGTGCAGGCGGCCGAGCAGATCGCCGACTATCTGCTGGAAGGCAAGCGCAAGCACGCCGTCAACGGCGACAAGGTGTAGCCTTGCCGCCCCCGGCCCGGGACCGGCTTTCGTGTCCCGGGCTTGTTTCCTGAATCTGCTCTTTTCATTGTTCGCGTTCCCGGTCCGTCACGGGTATGGACCCGTCGGGCACGCGGTCGCGCACACCGTGCGCGCCGCTCGTCTCTCCCTCGCCGCGCTATGCAAGCGGCTTCGGTCCGAGACGACCCTCCGGATCCATACCCGCGCCGATCCCGGGATATTCCTGATGCCTTAAGATTTTATGGTGGAGGGGTGGCGAGAATGTGCGTGACCCCGTGCCTGACGAGGGGAATACTCGACAGGACCCTGCACCCTGCATGAGAGGACGAAAACATGGCTAAACTTCCGCTTTTTTCACCTATATACGGCATAAGGCCGGCGCCGGGCAGGGCGCAGGAGATCATAGCGCCGCCGTACGACGTGCTGGACTCCGACGAGGCCCGCGAGCTGGCCAAGGGCAAGCCCAACAGCTTCCTGCACGTTTCCAAGGCGGAGATAGACCTGCCGCCAGGCACCGACGTGCACAGCGAGGCGGTCTACCTGAAGGCCGCGGAGAACTTCGAACGGATGCTGAAGGACGGCCTGCTGGTGCGGGAGAGCAAGCCCTCTTTCTACGTCTACCGCCTGAAGATGGGCGAGCACGTGCAGACCGGCCTGATGGTGGGCGCCTGCGTGGACGACTACGACGCCGGCCGCATCCGCAAGCACGAGTTCACGCGGCCCGTGAAAGAGGACGACCGCGTGAACCAGATAAAGTACGTGAAGGCCCAGACCGGCCCCGGCATCATAGCCTACAAGCAGGTGCCGGAGATCGACGCCGTCATCAAGAAGAACGTGAAGAAGGAGCCGCTGTTCTCCGCGACCGGCCCCGGCGGCGTGATCCACACGCTGTGGCTGATCGACGACGACGCCGATATCAAGGCGGTCTCCGACGCCTCCGAGCGGCAGAAGACCGTCTACATAGCCGACGGCCACCACAGGAGCGCCGCGGCCAGCCGCGTCAAGAAGCTCATGGCGGAGTCGCGCGGCGCCGCCCACAGGGGCGACGAGCCGTACAACGTCTACCTCGCGGCCGCCTTCCCGGTGAACGAGATGAGGATCTGGGACTACAACCGCGTCGTGAAGGACCTCAACGGCCTCGCGCCGGAGAAGTTCCTCTCCGAGCTGAAGAAGAGCTTCTCCGTCGCCGAAGTGAAGGGCCGGGCGAAGCCGGCCGCCCGCCGCGAGTTCGGCCTGTACCTGGGCGGCAAATGGTACCTGCTCAAACCCGCCGTGAAGACCCCCGCAAAAGAGGAGGACCCGGTGAAGGCGCTCGACGTCAGCGTGCTCTCCGACCTGGTGCTCGACCGGCTCCTCGGCATCAAGGACCTGCGCAAGAGCGACAGGGTGGATTTCGTGGGCGGCATCCGCGGCCTGGGCGAGCTGGAGAAGCGCGTGAACTCCGGGGAGATGGCGGCGGCCTTCGCGCTGTTCCCCACCTCGCTCGACGAACTGATCAGCGTGGCCGACGACAACCAGATCATGCCGCCGAAATCCACCTGGTTCGAGCCGAAGCTGGCGGACGGCCTGGTGTCCAACCCGCTGCTCTGAGCGGCGGCCGCGGCGGCTGAACAAGGACGATGCTCAAGAAGCTCTGGGATATCTTCTTCGGGACCAAGGGCCGGGCCATGTTCTCCGGGCTGGTCTGTTTCGGCCTGGTCTCAGAGGCCGAACTGCTGACCCACAGGCATATCTCCATAGATGTCTTCTATTTCCTTCCTATCTTCATCTTCACCTGGTTCGGCAGCCGCCGCCAGGGGCTGCTGATCTCCGCCGCCGGCCTGGTGGTGTGGCTGCTGGACGAACGTCTGGATATGGGCCACATCCTGGACCATCTCCACATCATCATCTGGAATAGCCTCGTGCGCCTGTCCTTCTTCGGCGTGACGGTGGTGCTGCTGGACCAGGTCAAGGTGCTGCTGGCCAGGGAACGTTCGGTCTCCAGGCTGAAATCGGCCATGATCCACACCGTCAGCCACGAGTTCAACAACGCTTTGACCGGTCTGTCGGCCGGCTTGTTCCTGCTGAAGGAGACCGACCGGGCGGCCGGGGACGGAACGCGCGCCCAGCTCTATTCCGCCATGGAGGCCTCGCAGCACAAGCTGTCGCTCTACGTCAAGAACATCCTCAACGAGGCCCGCATGGAGGAGGGCCGCTTCAGGATAGAGAAGCGGCCGCTGGCGCTCAGGGAGCTGGCGGAGGGGGCGGTGGAGTCGCTCGCGGAACTGTTGCAGCAGAAGAAGCTCCGGCTCACGAAGGTCTTCCCTGAAAGACCGCTGTTCGTGGACGCCGACTATGAGGCCCTGTCGCTGGTGATAAGCAACATCCTCGGCAATTCGGTCAAGTACACCAGTGAAGGCGGGAGCATCCGGATAAAGGTGGAGGAAAGCGGGGACGGCAGCAAGGTGATCTTCTCGGTCTCCGACACCGGAATAGGGATCTCGCTGGAGGAGATGGAGAAGATAACCTCCGGCTTCTACCGCACCCAGGCGGGCCAGTCCGCGGCCGCCGGCTTTGGGCTGGGCCTGCGGATAACCAACGAGCTGCTCGGCCTGCACGGCAGCACGCTGCAGATCTCCAGCGAGAAGGGGAAGGGCTCCAGGTTCTTCTTCGAACTGCCTGTCTATCGGCCGGCTCCGGAACGGGGGAAGAAGGGCTGACCGGCCCGCCTTTGGCTAAGGCCGCGCATCTTTTATACAATGAGAGACGGAGCCCGTACCGCTTATGGCGCATAAGATACTTATAGTCGACGACGAGGAGAACGTGCTGTTCGTGGTGAAGCAGGCCCTTGCCGCCCACTGCGAGGTCCTCACCGCGCAGAACGGCGAAGCCGCGATAGATATCGTCAAGAAAGAGAAGCCGGCCTTCGTTTTCCTGGACATCTCGATGCCCGGCATGTCCGGCATAGCCGTGCTGGAACGCATCCGCGCGCTGGGGACCATGCCCGTGGTCTGGATGCTGACCGGGGACGAGGACCTGGAAACGGCAGCTTTCACGCTGAAAGGCGGCGCGAGCGGCTACCTGACCAAGCCCTTCGACGTGGACAGGCTGCGCTCCGTGGTCCTGAACGCGCTCTCCGAACTGGAGAACGCCGCCCAGCACCGCCCTCCGGAAGAGAAGCCCTGGCGCGTCAAGAAACAAAAACAGTGAGCGCCGGGCCGGATTTTTCGCGCTTCGCCCCGCGCCAGCTGGCCGCGCTGCGCCGGCTGGACACCCCGCGCAAGGTCCAGGATTTCCTGGACTACGGCCTGGCCTACAACGATTCCGCAGAGGACACCTGTTTTTCCCCGCTGGAAGTGCTGCGGCGCGGCAAGGCCCACTGCCTCGAAGGTGCCCTGCTGGCGGCGGCCGCGTTCCTGCTGCACGGCCGCAGGGCCCTGCTGCTGGACCTCAGGGCCGGCGCGCGGGACGACGATCACGTGATAGCCCCCTTCACCGAGAACGGGCGCTGGGGGGCGGTGGCGCAGTCCCATTTCTGCGGCCTGCGCTACCGCGAACCGGTGTACGCCTCAGTCGCGGAGCTGGCCCGCAGCTACTTCGAGTTCTACTACAACAGCGCAGGAGAGAAGACGCTGCGCGAGTTCTCGGCCCCGCTGCCGGTTACCGCGCTCAGGCCGGAATGGCTCTATTCCCCTAAGGACGTCTTCTTCGTAAGCAGGGAACTCGACGGGCGGCGGCATTACGGCATCCTGGGCCCCGTCCGCGAGGAGGAACTGCGCCCGGCCGATTCCCTGCTGAGGGAGGCGGAACTGCTGGGCGGTTCCCGCGCGCCGCTTGTGCGCCGCCGCCCGAAACCCTATGCCGCGATCAAAAGGAGGGCCGGACATGGGCGCCCCGTCAGATAACCCGGAGGGAACGCCGCAGGCGGCCTGCTGGTCCTGCGGCGCCCCGATAGACCCGGGCGACAACTATTGCCGCCGCTGCGGCATGGGCCAGGGCGCCCATGTCCCGTGGCAGTACAAGCATTGGGGGGTCTTGGCGGTAACGCTGCTGGGCCTGGGGCCGTTCAGCCTTTTCTATCTCTGGCGCTCGCCGGTCATTTCGCGGGCGGCCAAGACAGTCTATACCCTGGCCATACTGCTGGGCACCCTGCTGGTCATAGTCTGGCTCCGCCACGTCTGGGAGTTCTGGCGCTCCGCCTTCTCCGGCATGGGCGGGGTGCAGCTTTACTGAGGTGCGCATGAACAAGGTCCTCGACGTCATAAAGAGCCGCCGCAGCATACGCAGATACCTGCCGGACCCGCTCGGCCAGGAGGAGCTGGACGCTATACTGGAGGCCGGAGCCTACGCGCCCAGCGCCCACAACGACCAGCCCTGGCATTTCACCGTCATACGGAACAGGGAGCTCATAGACCGCATCAGCCGCGTTTCAAAGGAACGGATGGCGGCCCAGGACACGGGCTGGATCCGGGAGATGGGGCGCAAAGAGGATTTCCATCTTTTCTACCACGCTCCGGCGGTGGTGGTGGTCTCCATGCGCCGGGACGCGCTGAGCCCGCTGGTGGACTGCTCCGCCGCGATAGAGAACATGCTGCTGGCGGCCGAGAGCCTGGACGTAGGCTCCTGCTGGATAGGCCTGGCCGGCTACTGGTTCTCGCTCAGGGACGAGGTGGCCCGCCTCGGCCTGCCGGAAGGCTACGAGCCCTGCTACGCCGTGGCGCTGGGCCGGAAAGGTCATCGCCCTTCCCGCGCGCTGCCGCGCAAGGCGCCGCCGCCCTCGTTCATAGACTAGGCGCTCCGCCTCCAGGCGCGGCCTGCCTCCATCCCTGCCTTGACAGCCGCAGGAACGTGCACTATACATGCACGCCTCGCGATAGCCGGGCGCCATCGCGTTCCTTGTCCCCGGCGCTAATGGATGCTTTTGAATCCCCCCCACCAGTGTCGAGGTATCTTGAAAATCCGGGAACCGCGCAGTATACTATTCAAAACGCCCGGGGGGCTTATGTGGTGGCGGCACACAGAAGGCGATCGCGCAGCGCGTTTGTCGCTTGCCGCATTGTTCTGTCTATTCTAAACTGAAAAATTAGCCCGCTTAATTCTGCCGACACAACCGTTTTGAGATCTCCTGGCGGAGGGGGGAACTATGAAAAGGACTGCAGTTTTTATCTGCCTGGCCGTGCTGGCCGCCTGCGCGGCGCAGGGCGGAGCGGCTAAAAATAGAGCGGCCGGAAAAGGGGGGGGCATGAAAACATTGAAGGTGACCAGCCCGGCTTTCGCCGGCGGCGGCTACATACCGGCGAAGTACGCCTGCGGCGGGGAGGACGTCTCTCCGGCGCTCAGGTGGGAGGGCGCGCCTTCCGGGACCAGAAGTTTCGCCGTGATAATGGAGGACCCGGACGCCCCGGCAGGCACCTGGGTGCACTGGGTGCTGTTCGACATCCCCGCGTCCGCGGGCGGGCTGCCGGGGGCCCTGCCGAAGGAGGACGTGCTGCGGGACGGCTCCAGGCACGGCCTCTGCTGGGGCGTGAACGAGGACGACTTCAGCCGCATAGGCTATTACGGCCCCTGCCCTCCCCCGGGCAAGCCGCACCATTATCATTTCACGGTGTACGCCCTGGACATAGCTCCCGGCCTGCCTGCCGGCACGCCTAAAGGCGCCCTGCTGGACGCCATGAAGGGGCATATACTGGCGCAGGGCGAGCTGGTGGGGCTCTATAAAAGGTAAACGGGGCCGTCTGGGCCCAAGAACCCGGAAAAAAGAGGGACCTTTGGGCCTGTTCCTGCCGCGGTTTTTTTCATAGCATATAAGCGCGGGGGTACAGTGGAGAGCGCTATGACGATGACCTGCAACTTCGAAAAGGACGACCACGACGCGCGCAGAGAGGAGAAGCTCATCCTCCGGCTGCCCCCGGTGCGGGAGATAGGCGCGGATACGCCCGCCATAAAACCCGCGAGGCACGGCGCCTACCTGTGGCTGGCCGGCCGCGGCCGCCGGGCCCATAAGAGCTGGCGGGAAGGCTCGCTCAACTGAGCCGCCGGCGAGACCTGCGGTACGCCTGAAGAGACGTCCCGGCCCTTGAAACGGGGCCGTTTTTCACCCATAATATTAGCGGAGGGACTATGAAGACGCTCATAGCGGCGCTGCTTTTGTGCGTCCCCGCGCTTTCGGCGGCCGCGGAGCCGGACGGTCTGGCCGTCTACAAGCGGCTGGCCGGGGAACTGCTGAAAGGCTGTACCGGCGCCGATCACAAGGTCGGGGTGGCGAATTTCACCTATACCGACGGCCGCAAGTCCGAAGACGGGGACGTGGTGTCGGAGCGCCTTACCACGGAACTGGTGCGCCTCGGCAAGTTCAGGGTGACCGAGCGCAAGGACGTACAGCAGGTCTTCGCCGAGCTGAAGCTCCAGGCTTCCGGCGCCATGGACGAGGATTCGGTCAGGAACGTCGGCCGGATGGTCGGCGCTGACCTGCTGATACTCGGCACGCTCTCTGAGCTTTCGGACGGGCGTATCGAGGTCAACGCGCGCCTGGTGGACGTGGCCTCGGGCGAGATCGTTAACGCGGTCAGGGTGAAGGTCCGCAAGGACTGGCGGGGCAGGCCGGACGGAGCCGGGGACGGACGGGTGGAGTTCAGAAAGGACGAGAAGCTGGAGCAGTACGACAAGGCCATCCGCAAGTACATGGACGAGAAGGCCGGCCAGCAGCACAGCGTGGTCAAGGAGCCGCCGTCGTTCTAGCTGGTTCCGAGCGGTCTGCGGCGCAGGAGCCTTCGCAAAAAAGAACCCCGACGCCGGCCCCGTCGAGGGCCGAGTCGGGGTTCCAGTTCCCGGCTGCGCGCTTACTTCGAGCCGGTCTGGGCGGCTTTCGCCGGGGCGGTCTTTTCCGGAGCGGCCTTTTCAGGGGCCGGCTTTTCCTCCGGCTGCGTTCCGGCCTTGGCGGCTGGAGCCGCCTCTGGGGTGACGGTGAACTCGGAGGAGGCCAGCACGGCCCCGTCCTCGTCCTGCACCTCCACTTTCCAGCTGCCGGGCCTGACTAGCTTGGAACTCCACACCCTGTAAGGGCTGCCGTTTATCGCCAGCTCCACCTCGGCGACCTTCTTTCCGTCCGCGTAGTAGACGTGCTTTATTTTGGCGGGAACGCTCTCCGCGGTGACCCTGGTCCAGGTGAAGACGTTCTTCGTGTCCGCGGGAAAGGTCGCGGCCTCTCCCTGCGGGGTCCTGTTCTCTACCGAGGAAGCTATCACCAGCTTGTCCACCTTCACCGCCGGCGCCGCCGGCTTCTGCGCCTGTTGTTCCGCCTTCGCGGCGGCGGGCGCGGTTCCCTGCGTCCCGGGCTTCGCGGCCGGCTGGGCCGCAGCGCCCGTCTGGGCGTAGAGCGCGCCGGACGCCGCCAGCAGGGCGGACATCAGAATGTATTTTTTCATAGGTTCGGTCTCCCCTTAACTCGATATCTGCGACTTCAGTTCCATTGTACAAAAAGTGAGGGGCGGGCGGCCCTCAGGCGAGGCCGAGGAGGTCCTTCACGGCCCCGGCCAGGACGCCCGGGGTGACCGGTTTCTTGAGGACCATCACGTTCGGGCCCTTCTCCAGGTCGGCCACCGAGGCCGGGGAGGCCGTGCAGAAAAGCACCGGGGCGGGGGAGGCGAGCTGCACGCGCAGGCGCTCGAAGACCTTCCTGCCGCCGCCGGCCGGCATGTCCACGTCGAGCACGACCAGCGCAGGCCTGAAATCCTGGAACAGCGTGACGGCCCCGCTGGCGTCCTCGGCCTTGCGCACTTCGAAACCGGCCTTGGAAAGGATCTCGGTATAGAGCTCCAGGATGGCCGGGTCGTCGTCCACCACCAGTATTTTCAGGCCGGGACCGTCCCGGCGCTCCGTCTTTCCCGGCGGCGGCGCCGGGGCGGGCGGTCTCTGTTCCTGCGGCGTGCCGAAGTGCCGCGGCAGCAGGCGCTTCACCTCGGCCAGCAGCGCCTCGGGCGGCGTCGGCTTGGGCAGGAAGGAGGCGTTATGCAGGTTCTTGAGGCTGCGCGGCAGCAGCTCCGGCTTGCCGGTGGAAAAGATTATAGGCACCGGGTCGTGCAGGCGGACGCGCAGCGTGTCGAAGACGTGCATGCCGCCTCCGGCGGGGATGTTGAGGTCCAGCACTATCAGGTCCGCCTTGAACTGCTGCTGCAGCGTTATGGCGGACAAAGCGTCCTCGGCGGTCCTCACCTCGAAACCCGCCTCGGTAAAGAATTCCCTGTAGAAATCCAGTATGGCCGGGTTGTCCTCTACCGCGAGAATCTTTATCATCGTCCGGGTCCGGGGCGGGCCGGTGCGGCCGGGTTCCGCGCCCTTTTCAAATGATACAAAACAAACGGCCCCGCCGGCGCCGCGTTCTTGCCGGCCCGGGTTTGCCACGGCCGTCCCTGGAGTGCTAACATTTCGCTGGGAAGCCGGCCGCCGGCCGGCTGTAGGAGGGTACATGCAAAAGCTGTCCAATTCCTCCGTGGCGGCGCTGCTGTCGGAGATGGCCTCCCTGCTGGAGCTGGAAGGAGGGGACTATTTCCGCGTGCGCGCCTACCAGAAGGCTGCGCAGATAATAGCCGGGCTGCCGGAAGAGGCCGTCTCGCTGCCGCAAGTGCGGCTGACCGGGATACGCGGGATAGGCAAGGGGATAGCTTCGCATCTGGCGCGGATAGCCGTCTCCGGGACTTTCCCGGAGCTAGAGGAGATGCGCCGGAAAGTGCCGCGCGGCCTGCTGGAGCTGCTCGGGGTGGAGGGCATCGGCCCCAGGCGGGCCCGCCTGCTCTACGACAGGCTGGGCGTGGATTCCGTGGCGAAGCTCAAGGAGAAGGCCCTGGCCGGAGAGCTGAGGGAACTGGAAGGCTTCGGCCCTAAGGTGGAGGAGAACATAAAGGCATCCGTGGCCTCGCCTTCGGCCGGCACGACGGAGCGGACCCTCTGGTGGGAGGCCCTGCGCCTGGCCGAAGCGCTGCTGCCGCGCGTGGCGGAACTGGGCGGGGAAAAGCCTGCCTATGCGGGCAGCCTGCGCCGGGGCAGGGAGACCGTGGGCGACATAGACATGGTCTGCTGCGGCCGCATGGACGGGACGCTGATCGCCAAGTTCTCCAGGCTGCCGGAAGTGCTGCGGGTGCTGGCCGCGGGGGAGACCAGGGCCTCCGTAGTGCTGCGTTCCGGGCTGCAGTGCGACCTGCGGGTGGTGCCGGAGGCGTCCTACGGGGCGGCGCTGAGCTATTTCACCGGGTCCAAGGAGCACAACGTGCGGCTGCGCGAGCGCGCCCTGAAGCGCGGCCTGACCCTGAGCGAGTACGGCCTTTTCAGGCTTAAGGATAAGGGGCGGAAGAGGCCGGTGGCCTCGCGCACGGAAGAGGACGTCTACCGCGCGCTCGGCCTCGACTATATCCCGCCAGAGCTGCGGGAGGCCGGCGGCGAGATAGAACTGGCCGCGAGGGGGGCGCTGCCCAGGCTGGTGGAGATGGGGGACATAAAGGGGGATTTCCACAACCACACCTCTCTCTCCGACGGCGCTGACTCCATGCGGGACATGCTGGCCGCGGCCGGCGGGCTCGGCCTGGAGTGGACCTTCCTGGGCGACCACTCCAGTTCGCTCGGCGTGGCGCGCGGCCTGGATTTCAAGGCCTACGAGAAGAGCCGCGGGGAGCTGGTAGCTCTCTCCGCCGAGCTCGGCGTCGCGGCCGCCCGCTCCATAGAGATGGAGGTGGACAGGAACGGCGCGCTGGAATTCCCGGCGGAGGAGATCGGGCGGGTGGACCTGGTCGTGGCCGCGGTCCATTCCGCCCTGAAACGCGAGCCGCAGCGCCGCCTGCTGGAGGCCATGAAGAACCCCTGCTCCGACATCATAGCCCATGCCTCAGGCAGGCAGCTGGGCCGGCGCGACCCGGCCCCGCTTGACTACGACGAACTGTTCGCGGCGGCCGCCGCCTCCGGCACGGCTTTCGAGATAAACGGGCAGCCGGAACGGCAGGACCTCTCCGACGTCGCCGCGCGCCGTGCCAGGGACGCGGGAGTGAAGATAGCGCTCACCACCGACGCGCATTCCGCCGCCCAGCTGGCCTACCTGCGCCAGTCCCTGACCGTGGCGCGCCGCGCCGGCCTGACCAGAAAGGACGTGCTCAATTCGCTGAGCTTCGGGGAGATCCGGGAGTGGGTGAGGTCCCGCCGCGCCAAAGCGGGCCGCCTGGCTTCCGCGAAGGGACGGGACCTGAAAAGCCGCGGATAGCCGCTGCAAGGGTCCGGCGGGCGTCAGTCGGTTTCCCGGCCGCGCGGCGCCGCCTGCTGGTAGCGCTGGATAAGGTCGCGGACGGCCACCGCGTCCTCTTTGGCGTGGCCGTGGCTGAGTATCGGGTCGGTGCCGCCGCTGGATTCTATGCGGATGTCGGCCCAGATCAGGCCGGTCCGGATGCTGACGGAGGCCACCTTCGAGATGGAGATGGTCTCCTCGTCCGAGCCTATCAGCCGCGGCTTGACGCGCGTGACCCTCTCCGGGGTGAGCTCCAGGCGCACCGGGAAGAAGAGATTCCCCGCCGTCCAGCGGCTGGCCGTGAAGACGTGCTTTTCCTCTGTCATTTTTCCCTCAGGCCAGGGCTTGGCCCGCCTCAGCGGGGGAACCTCGGCGGAGGGGGCGGGTTCGGGTTCATAGGCCTGTCGCCGGCGGCCGGCTTTGGCGCCGGAGGAGGAGGAGGAGCGGCCTGCGCGGGGGCGGCCGGCCTGCCGCCGCCCAGCTGCTTGCGCACCTCGGCCATCAGCACGTCCGGGTCGGTCGGCTTGCGCAGGGCCGAGACGTTCACCATTTTGGAGAGGTCTCCGAGCGTCTCAGGCTTGCCGGTGGAGAAGATTATCGGGACCAGGTCGCGCTGCGCGCGCAAAGTCTCGTAGACGAAAAGCCCGCCGCCGCCGGGGATGTTCAGGTCCTGCAGGATAACGTCGGCCTTGAACTGCTGCTGCATGTTGATAGCCGCCGGCGCCGTGTCGGCCGTGCGCACCTCGAAACCGGCGTCCTCGAAGAACTCCTTGGAAAAATCCACTATCGCCGGGATGTCGTCAACCACCAGTATCTTGGGCATAAATTCCCTCCGCTACTATGATACCAAAAACGAAAGAAGAGGGCGGAACTTGCGTTCCGCCCTCTTCGTCAGGCGCTGGGCAGGGACTTCTTACACCAGGCCCTGGGCCATCATCGCGTCGGCCACCTTCTTGAAGCCGGCGATGTTGGCGCCCATCACGTAGTTGCCGGGGTGGCCGGCCTCTTTGGCGGCGGTCACGCAGGCGCTGTGGATGTTCACCATGATGTTATGCAGGTGCTTGTCCACCTCCTCGGCGGACCAGCTCATGCGCATGCTGTTCTGGCTCATCTCGAGGCCCGAGGTGGCCACGCCGCCGGCGTTGGAGGCCTTGCCGGGGGCGAACAGTACGCCCGCGCTCTGGAAGGCCTCGACGGCCTCCGGGGTGCAGGGCATGTTGGCGCCTTCGGTCACGCAGACGACGCCGTTGTTGATCAGCGCCTTCGCGTCGCTTTCGCCGAGCTCGTTCTGGGTGGCGCACGGCAGGGCCACGTCTACCTTCACCTCCCACGGCTTCCTGCCGGCGAAGAACTTGCCGCTCTTGAACTTCTGGGCGTACGGGGCCACTATATCCTCGCCGCTGGCGCGCAGCTGCAGCATGTACTCCCACTTCTCGCCGCTGATGCCCTCGGGGTCGTGGATGTAGCCGTCGGGGCCGGAGATCGTGACGACCTTGCCGCCGAGGTCGTTGACCTTCTTGACGGCGCCCCAGGCCACGTTGCCGAAGCCGGAGACCGCCACGGTCTTGCCCTTCATCGTCGTGCCTTTCGTCTTCAGCTGCTCCTCGCAGAAGTAGACGACGCCGAAGCCGGTGGCCTCCGGGCGTATCAGCGAGCCGCCCCAGGTCAGGCCCTTGCCGGTCAGCACGCCGGAGAACTCGTTCCTGAGGCGCTTGTACTGGCCGAACAGGAAGCCGATCTCCCGGCCGCCCACGCCGATGTCGCCGGCCGGCACGTCGGTGTCGGGGCCGATGTGGCGGAACAGCTCGGTCATGAAGCTCTGGCAGAAGCGCATCACTTCGGCGTCGCTCTTGCCCTTGGGGTCGAAGTCGGAGCCGCCCTTGCCGCCGCCCATCGGCAGCGTGGTCAGGGAGTTCTTGAAGATCTGCTCGAAGCCGAGGAACTTCAGGATGCTGGCGTTCACCGACGGGTGGAAGCGCAGGCCGCCTTTGTAGGGCCCGATCGCGCTGTTGAACTCGAAGCGGAAGCCGCGGTTCACCTGCACTTCGCCCTTGTCGTCGGTCCACGGCACGCGGAACGTGACGGAGCGCTCGGGCTCCACGATCCTGTCGAGGATCTTGGCCTTTACGTACTCGGGGTGCTTCTCGAGTATGGGGGTGAGGGTCTCGAGGACCTCTTTCACTGCCTGGTGGAATTCCTTCTCGCCGGGGTTCTTGGCGATGACGTTCGCCAGGACGCCGTTGACGTAGTCGTGAACGGACTTCTTGCCTTTCTCCGCTACTGCCGAGGTTTTGGACATAAGTTCCTTCCTTTTATCGTTTCTGAGGTGTGCTTGTTTAAAACAGAACTGAAAGCCGATAGGTTTATATTACAAACCTAAAAGAGGCATTGTCAACAAGGCCAAAACCCCGTAAATCCGACGTAAGAACTCCGATTTCAAGGCGCCGCCTTTCGTCTTTTTTTAAGGTAGAATCTTATCTCATGAGCACGCTGTACGCCCTTTCCGCCGCGCTGCTTTTCGCCGTCTCCGTGCCGGCCGGGAAGCTGCTGCTGGCTCACCTGCGTCCGCTGCAGCTCTCCGCCCTGTGCTACGCCGGCTCGGCCCTCGGGCTTCTGCTCTGGCGCGCTTTCGCGGGGCGCCGTCCGGAAGGCCGGCTTGAGCGGCGCGACCTGCCGTACGTGGCCGGCTTCACGCTGGCGGGCGGGGTGCTGGCCCCGCTGCTGCTTTTTACGGGCCTGGGCCGCGCCTCCTCCGCTTCCGCCTCGATGCTGCTGAACTTCGAGCTGGTCTTCACTTCCCTGATAGCCGTGCTGGCGTTCGGGGAGAGGGGGGGCTGGCGGCTCTGGAGCGCGGCGGCGCTGGTGACGGCCGGCGGGCTGGCGCTCTCCGGCGGCGCCGCCGGGGCGGAGGAGGGGACGGTCCTGGTGCTGGGAGCGGCCCTGATGTGGGGTCTGGACAACAACCTGACCGCGCGGGTGTCGCTGAAGGACCCGGTCCCGCTGGCCGCCCTGAAGGGCCTGGCCGGCGGGCTCATAAACGGGGCGCTCGCGCTGTACGCCGGCGGTCCCTTTCCGCGGGCCGGCTGGGCGGCGGCGGCCCTCGCGCTGGGGGCGCTCAGCTACGGCGCGAGCCTGGCGCTCCTGATACTGGCCATGCGCGGGCTCGGGGCCTCCCGCGCGGGAGCGTTCTTCGGCTCGTACCCGTTCCTGGGCGCGGCGCTGGGCGTGCTGCTGCTGGGCGAGCCGGCCTCCTGGCGGCTGCTGCTGGCCGGGGGGCTGATGCTGTCAGCCTTCCTGCTGCTGGCTTCGGAGACGCACGCTCACTCCCACCGCCACGAGGCCCTGGAGCACGACCATCTGCACGCGCACGGGGACGGCCACCACGGGCATTCGCACTCGGCGTCCCAGCCCGGGCCGCATTCCCACCGGCATCGCCACGAGCCGCTGGAGCATGCGCACGCGCATTCCTCCGACGCGCACCACCTCCACGCGCATTGAACGCTTGAGCGTTTATTGATGTGACTTGGGTTGTTTAATTTCCTATACTAGAAAAGACGCCCCGGGCCATAGACGCGCTATGCGAAATAAACTGCTGATCCTCACCGCTCTGCTGCTGACGCTGCGCCTCGGCGGATCCGCCGGGGAGTTCACGGACAAAGGCGGCACGATAGCCGTGGATCTCCCAGCGGGGTGGACAGCCGGCAAGAGCGACGACCGCACAGTTACGCTCCGGGTGGAGCGGGGGCGCGCCTTCGTGGAGTTCTCCAAGCAGGATTCCGAACTGGGCGATTATTATCTCAAGGCCCGCGTCAAGGAGCAGGTGGACGCGCTGCGCTCCAAGGGTACCTCCCTGTCCGGGGAAGTCTCCGGCGTCAGCCTGCACGGAAAGGGCGCCGCTTATTACACGTCTTACGAGTCCATGGGGGCCGAGGCGTACATCGCTTTCTTTACCTACAATTCCGCCTCCTACGCCATCTCGGCCTACGGCATGGACGGCTCCGAGTTCAGGGGCATGCTGGCCAGTCTGCGCCAGCCTGGGGAGAAGATAGAACTGCCCAAGCCGAGGCGGCGCCTGGCGCGCCGAGCGCGGCGGGAAGAGAGGCGCGAGCCCGAAGAGGCGGCGCAGGTCTTCAGCGTGGGGCAGTCTTCCTCCGGGGAGGTCGAGGCCTCCTCCGGCATACTGAACGCTTTCGCGCCTGTCTCCACCGCGGCCGCGGCTGCCGCGGTGTCCTCCGGCTGCGCTGTTTCGGCTTCCTCCGCCCCCGTTCCCTCCGCGGGAAAGGGGCTTCTCGGGGCCCTGGCTAAAACAGAGAGCGGAGAGGCCGGCCTTCCTCCCTACGTCAGGCGCAAGCCTCTGCCCTTCGCCTTCTGGGCCGTTCTGATAGCGCTCTGGATAGCCGGTTCGCTCGCGGCCAGGTCCGCCGCTGCCGCTTACAAGAACCCGAAGCTGCCTCCGCCCCCGTCCGATGTTCCGCCCGACTTCTTCTTCCCGTTCCTGATCACCAGGTACTCCACCTCGAGGGAGGTCGCCTACCAGATAGTCACGCGGCAGAAGCAGCAGCTGCTGGCCGAGTACGCGACCGGGTACGAGGTCTTCATCGCCTCGGCCGTGTACGGCGCGCTGCTCTTCCACGTGGCCTGGAGCGCGATGGCGCTGACCGGCAGCGCCGGCGCGGTGACCGGGGCCCTGCTCGGCGTCCCGCTGATAGGCCGCGCGCTGGCCTCCTTCCCGGAGGCCGTCTTCCTGATACCGCTGGGCGTCGGCCTTTCCAAGTATATGTCCGCGAAGCCGGCGCTGCAGCTGACGGACGCGCAGTCCAACCTGGTGATGGAGGTCAAGCCGGAGGGGGGGTACGGTCTGATCCGCGACGGCGCTGGCAAGGAGGTCGCCAGGCTGGTGAAAAAAGGCACCTTCATGTACCGCTACTGGGAGTTCGTGGACACGGACAACCTGGTGGTCTTCTCCATCCGCGACGACTTCCCGAAAGGCTACCTGCTGAGCAAGCTCTTCGGCAGCCTCGGCGGCGCGCTGCGCTCGCGCTACGGCATCTTCGCGCAGGACAGGCGGGCCGGCTTCGTGTTCCTCGACCCGACTTCTCAGGACCGCTTCCAGATACACGTGGACTTCGCCTTCGCAAGGCTGGGCCACCCGGCCCAGATACTGGCGGCGGTGCTTTACGTGGTCTCCAGGGAGAAGGACCCGCCTTACCCGTCCCCGTTCTGACGGCGTGAACCATGACGACCGAGATCCTTTTCGGCATAAACACTGCGGAGGAGGTCCTCAGGGCCGGGCGCAGGCGCGTGCTGCGCCTGGCCGTGCTGCGCGGTGAGGGCGGGCCGCGCATAAAGGCGCTGGCCGGGCTGGCCCGCAGCCGTGGTGTCGCCGTGGAGTTCTGCGACCAGCGCGTGCTGGCCAAGCTCGCCGCCGGCGGCAATCACCAGGGGGTTGTGATAGAGGCCGAACCGCTGAAGAAGCTCTCCCTTGAAGAGGCGCTCGCGCTGGAGAGCGACCCGAAAAAAACGGTCTGGGCCGGGCTGGACGGCATTACCGACCCGATGAACCTTGGCGCCATAATACGTTCCGCGGCCTGCTTCGGCGTTTCGACCGTCGTTCTGCCGGAGCGCAGGTCCGCCGGGCTCACTCCGGCGGCTCAGAAGACGGCCTCCGGCGCGGCCGAGCGCGTTAACGTCGTGGAGGTGGTGAACCTCAACCAGACCATCCTCAGGCTGAAGGAAAAGGGGTTCTGGGTATACGGCCTGGACATGGGGGGAAAGCCGCTGTCCCGGGTCGACTTCGCGCTGCCGGCCTTCATCGTCATCGGGTCCGAGGGCGAGGGGCTCCATCAGAAGACCGGGGAGCATTGCGACGAGCTGGTGTCTATCCCGCAGAAGGGCGGGGTGGAGAGCCTGAACGCAAGCAACGCCGCCGCGGTGGCCTTCTACGAACTTTCCAAAAAACTGTAGCGCGGCGCGCCCCGGCGGACATAAAGACAACGCGGGCACTCGCCCGCGCTGTCTCCCTCAAAGTTATGGAGCGGAAAGCGACCGTCGATAAGGTGTTCCGCTCCGAAAATAGTATAGCAGATAATCCTGGTTTGTCAAGGGGTGCGCTATTGACGCGTCAATAGGCGCCTCTCGTCTGCCGGGGGCGGCCTATTTCAGGACGAAGAGGTAGAGCTCGCCGGGGGCCTTCATGGCGGAGGCCTCCGTTTCAGCGGCCTCCCCCGAGCCCCAGAAGAGGTCCACGCGGCCGGGGCCGCGTATGGCGGAGCCGGTGTCCTCGGTGGCCACGAAACGGCTGAAATCGCGGAAGCTCAGGCCTGAGGCGCCGGCCACCGGGCGTCGGGACTTGAGCAGGCCGAAAAGGCCAAGCGGTATGTACTTGGGATCTATCGCTACGGAGCGGCCGGGAGTGAGGGCCCGGCCCATGGCGCCGTAAGGGCTGCCGTCCTTCGGCATGCGTCTGAAATAGACGTAGCGGGGGTCCAGGTCGGTCAGGCGCTCTTCGCGGGGGCCCTGGGAGGCGAGGTAGCCTATGAAGTCCTTGAACGACATCGCCGGTACCTCGCCGCAGTCCATCAGCAGTTTCTGGACGCTGCGGTAGGGCCAGCCGTTGGCCCCGTCGAAGCCGGCGCGGATGTAATCGCCGTCGGGGAAGCGCAGCACGCCGGAGCCCTGTATCTGCAGCAGCATGATCTGCGCCGGGTGCGCCGACCAGACCAGTTCGAGTCCCTTGCCGGAGAGCGCGCCGGCGTGCACCTGCTGCGTGGAGTAGTGGCGCACCAGTTTCCCGTCCGGGCCGTAGCGGCCGTAATCAAAATCCACTCCCATGGCGGGGGTGGTCTTTATGAGGTCCGGCGGGCGCAGGTATACGGGGTATTTGTGCTCCGCGTCCGGCGCGGCGGTGACAGGGATCTCCGCCTCGTAATAGCCGGTTATGACCGTCTTGCCGGTGCCGTCGTCGGCCGAAGCGCGGTAGATCCTGAAGCGGCTCTCAAGCGCCTTACGCAGTTCTTCCGGAGAGAGGCGCGCCGAGAAGAGGTCCGCCAGGGCCTGCATGGTGGCGCGCATGCGCGGGGCGTCGTAGGTGTCAGTGCCTATCCTTATCTCCGCCGAATCCGGGCGCGAGCGCCAGTAGGCCGCGTCGTCCGAGAGCGCCCGGAGCAGGCCGGCCCTGTCCAGGTCGTCGGCCGGCAGCGGCAGCAGGGCGGGGTCTACGGGGGAGACCTCCCTGACGGCCGGGGGGTCGTAATAGCCCTCCCCTGCCCGCAGGGCGGCCAGTCTGGGGCAGGCGTTCAGGGTGTCGGCCGGGGCGCCGGAAGCCGGCGCGGACGCGGGGGCGTCGGCCGGGGCGTACCAGGCGTTCCTGCAGAAGCCGGCGGAGGGCAGCAGTAAAGCGAGGAGGAAAGCGGCCGCCTTCATAATCAGAATACTACATAATGGGTCCGGGGAAATCAATACCGGCGGCGCCAGGACCCGGCCCGGAAACGTCAGAATCGGAGGACCGACGCTATTTCCAGCAGGTCGTTCTCGTTCAGCGGGCGGTCCTCTTCGGCCAGCCACTCTGCCCGCAGCAGCGGCTTCCAGGCGGTCTCGGCGGAGATGCGCCCTATCAGTTCCCCTCGGCTGCGCAGCTCGAAGAACTGCCTTGTCCCTGATGCCCCGGTGCCCCAGTCCGGACGCCTGTAGATGAACACCGTCTCCCCGTCGGCCCGCTCGGCGCGGTAGCCCCCGCACATCCACTCCCTGATATTCCAACCCATAACCCACCCCCGTGAGCCTGCCGGGATTCAGCGCAGGGCGCAAGCGGCTTCCACGGCCGCCCGTTCCTGCCCGGCGGCGGAAGCCTGCCAGAGCTTCAAAGAAAGGAAGATCTCGGCCGCGGGGCCGGCGCCGAGCATATAGATCCTAAGGCTTCCCCTGAGCCTGCCGTCCAGGAAGCCGGCCTTCGCGCTGATTATAGATCTGTGCCTTCTGTTGGTCATACCGATAGCATAGCAGACCAACCCGACAAGGGGCTGTCGCGTTCCCGTGTCCGTTCCCGGCCCCCGGGGGGCGGGCGGGGCATTCCTTATATATTGACGCTCCCGGAAGGAGCGGGGCGCGGCGGGCTTATTTCCCGAGGTAGGCGGCTATGCGCGTTTTGACCTCTGCGCGCAGGGACTCGGGGGAAACTATCGTTATCTCCGGCATCCAGTGCAGCACCAGCGGGACCACCTCCATCGGGTGGCGGATGACGGCCTTAACGGTGACGGAGCCGTCGGCCGCTGGTCTCGAGATCTTCTGGCCAGGCAGGATCTCCTTGCTGCGCAGGAAATCCGCGGCGGCGCCTTCGGCGCGCAGCGTGACCGGGGTTTTCCTGCCTTCGTTGACGCCCCAGATCGTCGTGGCCGTGCCTATTATCCCCTTTATCGTCTCCGGCGGCGGAGGCGGGAACTCCTCTGGGAGTATCTCCAGCTTCCGGATGCGGTCCACGCGGAACTTCGGGTACTCGCCGGCGCGGCCGCCGTCCACCGAGGCCATCATATAGAAGAAGTTTTCGCTGGCCAATATCTTGACCGGGCAGAGCACGCGCTCCTTCTCTCCCGCGGCGGAGACGTAGCGCACCTTGAGCTTCTTGGTCTGCTCTATGGCGAAAACGATGTCTTCGTAGAACTTGCGCGTCAGCGGGTTAAGCGCGCGCGGACCCACGGCGTAGAACGGGGAGTCCGACGGGGAGGACGCGGTGGCTCGTTCGAAGATCTTGTCGAAGGCGTCCTTGATGGCCCCGCCCATGCCTCCGGCCATCTCGCGCATCAGCACCAGCACCGAGAGCTGCTCGCTGGACAGGTTGTAGCTCTTGAGGGACACCCCTCCGGCGAAGGCGTAGACGCCCTTCTGCGGGTTGTCCAGGTGGAAACCGGTCACGTTTATGCGCTCCAGGTCGCGCTGTATGGAGCGTTCCGTCACGCCGAACTCGGCCGCCAGGTCCGCCACCCGCACGGGCCCCTCGTTGAGCTTGTTGAGTATGTTCAGGACCCTGAAATATTTCTTGTCGCCGGAATCTTTCTGGTACATGCCTCCCCCTTGAGAACGGTTACATTATATAATTTAAAGGAAGAGCCGGGTATACGGCCTTCCTTGACTGCGGACGGCCAAATAAATATAATTTACTCTCCGCAGGCGTAACGGCCCGCGGTAGTTTTGCCGGTTCTTTGAACTTTGCGGGCGTAGTTCAATGGTAGAACGTCTGCCTTCCAAGCAGATCACGTGGGTTCGATTCCCATCGCCCGCTCTCGCTGTGGTTTGGCTCCGCATTCCTCTTAGGAGGGGTTCAGCGGGCGCGTCGCCTAGAGGCGAAAGCGCCAGCGACGATGAAACGGGGAACCGCAGTTTCCCCTTGCGGGGCACCCGGCCGAAGAAGGCCGGGCGGTTAATCCGTCTCGCGCAGCAGCGCGAGGCGCGACAAATGCTGGGGTAGCTCAGCTGGTAGAGCATCTCCATGGTAAGGAGAAGGTCGTGGGTTCAATCCCCATCCCCAGCTTTCATATTTGAAGCGTCAAGCGTGATTTCAGAATAGACTAAGTTCAGGAGAGACCAAAATGGCAAAAGAGAAGTTCGACCGCAAAAAGCCGCACGTCAACGTGGGCACCATCGGCCACGTGGACCACGGCAAATCCACCCTGACGACCGCGCTGGTGAAAGTGCAGTCCGACAAGGGTCTGGCGCACCTGAAGTCCTACGCCGAGATCACGAAGGGCGGCACGGTCCGCGACGATTCCAAGACCGTGACCATTGCGGTCTCCCACGTGGAGTACGAGACCGACAAGCGCCACTACGCGCACATCGACTGCCCCGGACACGCCGACTACGTGAAGAACATGATCACGGGCGCCGCGCAGATGGACGGCGCGATCCTCGTGGTGTCGGCCGCCGACGGCCCGATGCCGCAGACCAAGGAGCACGTGCTGCTGGCCAGGCAGGTGAACGTGCCTAACCTCGTCGTGTTCCTGAACAAATGCGACCTGGTGGACGACAAGGAGCTGCTGGACCTCGTCGAAGTCGAGATCCGCGACCTCCTGAAGAAATACGAATTCGACGGCGACAAGATCCCCGTGATCCGCGGCTCCTCGATGAAGGCCATGGAAGGGGACCAGGGCGAACTGGGCGTGCCTTCGATAGTGAAGCTGCTGGAGGCGCTGGACAATTCGATCCCGGAGCCGAAGCGCGAGACGGACAAGCCGTTCCTGATGGCGGTCGAGGACGTGTTCTCGATCACCGGCCGCGGTACCGTGGCCACCGGCCGCGTGGAAAGGGGCAGAATAAAGGTCGGCGACCCGGTGGAGATCATCGGCCTGCGCGACACCCAGACGTCCGTGGCTACCGGCATAGAGATGTTCCGCAAGCTGCTGGACGAGGCCATCGCCGGGGACAACATCGGCGTGCTGCTGCGCGGCATAGACAAGAACCAGATCGAGCGCGGCCAGGTGCTGGCGGCGCCTAAGAGCGTCACGCCGCACAAGAAGTTCAAGGGCGAGGCGTACATCCTGACGAAGGAAGAGGGCGGCCGCCACACGCCGTTCTTCAAGGGCTACAAGCCGCAGTTCTACTTCCGCACGACGGACGTGACGGGCGGCGTGGAGCTGAAGCCGGGCGTGGAGATGATCATGCCGGGCGACCACGCGGAGATGACGGTGACGCTGATCACCCCGATCGCCATGGAGAAGGGGCTGCGCTTCGCTATCCGCGAGGGCGGCCACACCGTGGGCGCCGGCGTCGTCAGCGAGATCATAGAATAACCGGCCTTGCGGCGGCGGTCCCTTTCACGGGGCCGCCGCCGGCCGATTTCAACGGAGTCTTATAATGGCTGAAAGAATACACATCACCTTGGGCTGCACGGTCTGCAAGAACAAGAACTACCACTACGCCAGGGGCAAGAAGAAGGAGTTCAAGATCGAACTCATGAAGTTCTGCCGCAAGTGCGGCAAGCAGACCCCGCACAAGGAAGTGAAGTCCTGATATTAAGACGGGAGCGTCGGTTAACGGTAAACCAGCGGTCTCCAAAACCGCAACTGAGGGTTCGATTCCTTCCGCTCCCGCCAAGATTTGGAGCCGCCCCCCGCGGCCGGACAACGGGCTTATGAACAAATACACCGGTTTTCTTAAGGAAGTCTGGGAGGAGCTGGGCAAGGTCACCTGGCTGAACCGCAAGGACGTGGTCAGCTCCACGATAGCGGTGAGCGTCGTGGTGATACTTGTGGCCATCTATGTGAGCGGGGTGGACGTGGTGCTGCAGGCCGCGCTCAGGGCCATACTGGGAGGCCGATAATGGCAGACAAGGCTTGGTACGTCATACACACCCGCACGGGTTTCGAGGACAGGGTCTTCAAGACCCTGCAGGCCAAGGCCGACTCCCCGGAGTTCGCGGGCCGCATCGCGCAGGTCCTGATCCCCACCGAGGACGTGATGCAGGTCAAGAACAACCAGAAGAAGGTCTCGAAGCGCAAATTCTTTCCCGGCTACGTGCTGGTCAACATGGAGCTCGACAGCAACACCTATTGGGCCATCCGCGCGGTGCAGGGCGTCAGCGGCTTCCTGGGCGACCCGAAGCCGGTGGCGATGGGCGAGGAGGAGGTGCAGCAGATACTGGAGCTGCAGAACTCCACCAGCGCCGAGAAGCCCAAGCCGGCCGTGCAGTTCGAGAAGGGCGAGAACGTGCGCATCGTCGAGGGGCCGTTCAAGCACTTCATGGGCCTCGTGGAGGACGTCAACGAGGCGAAGGCCAAGCTGCGCGTCACCGTTACCGTTTTCGACCGCCCCACCCCGGTGGAGCTGGATTTTCTGCAGGTAGAGAAAGTATAAGTCTAAGGCCGCGCGCTTCCGCGGCTTAAGGGTGTCCGTCGTTACGCGGAGATCCCGGACAGATCAGAAAGGAGAGTTTAAGGAAAACAGGAATCCTTAAATCTTGTCATCATGGCTAAAGTAAAAGCGGTAAAGACCTTCATAAAGCTCCAGATACCGGCCGGCTCGGCCAATCCCGCGCCGCCCGTAGGCCCCGCGCTCGGTCAGCACGGCGTCAACATCATGGACTTCTGCAAGCAGTTCAACGAGAAGACCCGCAAGCTCGAACAGGGCGTGCGCATCCCCGTCGTCATCACCGTGTACGAGGACCGCAGCTTCTCCTTCATCACGAAGATGCCGCCGATGTCGGTGCTCGTGCTGAAGGCCGCCGGCCTCGCCAAGGGTTCCAGCACCCCCAACAAGGAGAAGGTGGGCAAGCTGACGCTCAAGCAGGTGGAGGAAGTGGCCAGGCAGAAGCTGCCCGACCTCAACACCAAGGACGTCAAGCAGGCGATGGAGATGGTGAAGGGCACCGCCCGCAGCATGGGCGTGGACATCGTCCAGTAAATTCGCCGCATAACGGCGGAAATGGAGGGAGCGGGGACCGCAAGGCCCCCGCGCTCGCACCTCGAGGAGAAAATGATGGGAAAAAGGATAGCGAACATAAGGAAAGGCATTGACCTCTCCAGGCAGTACAGCGTAAAGGAGGCCGTGGCGCTCGTCAAGAAGAACGCCAACGCCAAGTTCGACGAGACCGTGGAAGTGCACCTGAAGCTGGGCATCGACGTCAAGCAGAGCGACCAGCAGGTGCGCAGCACCGTGGCGCTGCCGCACGGCACCGGCAAGACCAAGAAGATAGCCGTCATCGCCAAGGGCGATAAGGTCAAGGAGGCCGAGACCGCGGGCGCCGACGTGTTCGGCGGGCAGGACCTGATAGACAAGATCTTCGGCGGGTTCATGGACTTCGAGATCCTCGTCGTGACCCCGGATATGATGAAGGACGCCGCCAAGCTCGGCAAGACGCTGGGCCCCAAGGGCCTGATGCCCAACCCGAAGAGCGGCACCGTGACCTTCGACATCGCCAAGACCGTCAAGGAACTCAAGGCCGGTCGCATCGAGTTCAAGGCCGATCCGCAGGGTATCGTGCACGCCATCGCCGGCAAGGTTTCGTTCCCTGAAGAGAAACTGGCCGAGAACGTGCAGGCCGTGATAGACGCCGTGCTGAAGGTGAAGCCTTCCGCTTCCAAGGGCGTCTACATGCAGTCCGTGTTCGTGTCGTCCTCCATGGGGGCGGGTATCCCCGTGGCCGTGGAGCAGAAAACCGCCGCTTAAGGCGTGAAAAGACCCGCCGGAGACCCCGGCGGGTTTTTTAAATAAAAACCAGAGGGGAAAAAATGCGCAAACTGAAAACTCTAGCCGCTTCCGCGGCACTGCTGATGTCTGCGGTTCCCGTGTTCGCCGGCGAGGCAGAGCTGAAGATCCCGGATCTCAACACCGTCACGTTCATGGGCGGAATTTCCGGGCATCACCTTCTGCTCTGGGGTCTGCTGGTCTGCGTGCTGGGCATGGTGTTCGGCCTGGTGCAGTCGATGCAGATCTCCGGGCTGCCGGTGCACAAGTCCATGCGGGACATCTCCGAGCTGATCTACGAGACCTGCAAGACCTACCTGATCACGCAGGGCAAGTTCCTGCTGATTCTCTGGGCTTTCATCGCCGCCATCATGGTGTGGTACTTCAGCCGCTCGATGGACGCGACCAAGATAGCCATAGTCGTGCTGTTCTCCATAGTCGGCATGCTCGGCTCTTACCTGGTGGCGTGGTTCGGCATCCGCATCAACACGTACGCCAACTCGCGCACGTCGTTCGCCGCCCTTGAGGGCAAGCCCTACCCGACGATGGCGATCCCGCTGAAGGCCGGCATGTCCATCGGCATGCTGCTGATCTGCGTAGAGCTGATCATGATGCTCTTCATCCTGCTGTTCGTGCCGGGCGACTACGCCGGCCCGTGCTTCATCGGCTTCGCGATAGGCGAGTCGCTGGGCGCGGCCGCGCTGCGCATCGCGGGCGGCATCTTCACCAAGATCGCCGACATAGGCTCGGACCTGATGAAGATCGTCTTCAAGATCAAGGAGGACGACGCCCGCAACCCCGGCGTGATAGCGGACTGCACCGGCGACAACGCCGGCGACTCCGTGGGCCCGACGGCCGACGGCTTCGAGACGTACGGCGTGACCGGAGTGGCGCTGATCACCTTCATCCTGCTGGCCGTGCAGAACCCGCAGGACCAGATAAAGCTGCTGGTGTGGATATTCGTGATGCGCATCGGCATGATCGTGACGAGCGCCCTGTCCTACTGGCTCAACAGCCTGATCTCCCACGCGATGTACGGCGACTCGAAGAAGTTCAACTTCGAGCACCCGCTGACGATGCTGGTGTGGCTGACCTCGTTCGTCTCTATCGCGATGACCTACCTGCTCAGCCACATGCTGATCGCCGACCTTGGCGACGGCACGCTGTGGTGGAAGCTCTCCACGATCATCACCTGCGGCACGATCGCAGGCGCGCTGATCCCCGAGCTGGTGAAGGTGTTCACCTCCATGAACTCCGCCCACGTGCGCGAGGTGCTGACGGCCTCCAAGGAAGGCGGCGCCTCGCTGAACATCCTCTCCGGCCTCGTGGCCGGCGACTTCAGCGCCTACTGGATGGGCATGGCCATAGTCGGCCTGATGGGCGTGGCCTACGTGGTGTCCAACTACGGCCTCGGCGCCATGATGGACGCCCCGGCCATCTTCGCGTTCGGCCTGGTGGCGTTCGGTTTCCTGGGCATGGGCCCGGTGACGATAGCGGTGGATTCCTACGGACCGGTCACTGACAACGCGCAGAGCGTGTTCGAGCTGTCGACGATAGAGACCCTCCCGAACATCAAGGAGGAGATCAAGAAGGAATTCGGCTTCGAGCCGGACTTCAAGAACGCCAAGATGTTCCTGGAGGAGAACGACGGCGCCGGCAATACGTTCAAGGCCACCGCGAAGCCTGTGCTTATCGGCACGGCGGTCGTGGGCGCGACCACGCTGATCTTTTCCATCATCCAGATGCTGAAGGCGAAGTACGGCATCGTGGGGCCGGACGGCATCTACGAGGGTCTGTCCATCATGAACCCGAAGTTCCTGCTGGGCCTGATCTCCGGCGGCGCGATCATCTTCTGGTTCGCCGGCGCTTCCACGCAGGCGGTGACCACTGGCGCTTACCGCGCGGTGGAGTTCATCAAGGCGAACATCAAGCTGGAAGGCGTGGAGAAGGCCTCGGTGACGGACTCCAAGAAGGTCGTGGAGATCTGCACGAAGTACGCCCAGAAGGGTATGTTCAACATCTTCCTGGCGGTGTTCTTCGCCACGCTGGCCTTCGCCTGCGCGAACCACTACCTGTTCATCGGCTACCTGATCAGCATCGCCATCTTCGGTCTGTACCAGGCGATCTTCATGGCGGACGCGGGCGGCGCGTGGGACAACGCTAAGAAGCTGGTGGAGACGGAGCTGAACGCGAAGGGCACGCCGCTGCACGACGCTACGGTGGTGGGCGACACGGTGGGCGATCCGTTCAAGGACACGTCCTCGGTGGCTATGAACCCGATCATCAAGTTCACGACGCTGTTCGGTCTGCTGGCGGTGGAGCTTGCCGTCACGCTGCCGGAGCACCTGGACAAGATGCTGGCGCTGGGCTTCTTCGCCGTCAGCGTCATCTTCGTCTGGCGCTCCTTCTACTCCATGCGCATCCAGGCCGAGAAGTAAAAAGGTCTGCTGCGTCCAACGGGAAATCCCCGCTCCGGCGGGGATTTTCTTTTATAGGCCTCTAGCGTTTGCCGAATGCAAGTTCGGGGTCCTGCCGCCCGGACCGCTTTTCCGGTCCAGCCGCTACACCCATCCCCTGCTAGGAAAGGCGAGAAGCACCACTCTGTTCACCTTCCGCGGCTGTCCCGTAAAACCGGCCCGTGCGTCACCCCTCCAACTATTCCGGCGAAGTCCCGTTACATCCTAAAATCGCTATCCCCATAATAGATGGGGACGCTGCTTCCTAACTTCCAAACTTGAAGAACGAACGAAAGAAAATATAAAGTTATGGGGGTATTCCGGGGACACAATGCTTAATTCTAATTGGATGAAGTAACGCGTAAGTAGCCGGTTTTTAGGGTGGTGAAATTGGGGGTGTCTCTTCAGAAATCACTTTGGGAGGGAAATATGAGGATTTGGAATATGTCTTGGATATGTCTGTCGGCTATGCTTTTGTTCGCGTTGGGGACGGGATTCGCGCAGGAGGGCGGGATAAAGGGGTGGACATTGGCCGGTTCGGCGCCGAAGTCGTATTCGGTCTTCAAGGACAGGACCGAACAGCATGAGAAACATAATACTATAGTGCTGCGGTCGATAGAGAACGTGACCGATAATTTTGGGACAGTTATGCAGATGGTCCAGGCCAAGAAGTTCCGCGGCAAGCGGGTAATGCTGTCGGGTTATATCAGGGCGAAGGACGTCAAGGGCGATGCCGGGTTGTGGATGCGCGTGGACGGGGCGAACGATGTTATGCTGGCGTTCGACAACATGAGCAGCCGTCCCATTGTCGGCACGGAGCCGTGGAGGAAGTACGAGGTGGTGCTGGACGTGCCGCAGGTGGAGAGCAAGGATATAGCTTTCGGCGCGAGGCTTTACGGGAGCGGCCAGCTCTGGATCAGCGGTCTGCGGCTTCGTGCGGTGAGCAGGGCCGTTAAATGCACCGCGCCTCAGGTGGCGGACCCGAAACGGCTTCCGGAAGCCCCGGTCAACATGGACTTCGATTGATGGAACGGGAATGGACGCTGCGTCCCGGCTTCCCGGCTTTTGCGGATCGGGGCTGGCATTATTGGGCTTTAGGCCCGGGCTCTTTGGCGGCGCCGGTCGGGCGGGGAAGGGGGCCGGTCTGGCTTGAGCGGCGGTAGCTCTCGAGCTTGCTGCGCAGGCGCAGGGCGGGGACGCCGTCCTCTGTTCCGGCGTCGGCAAGCGTTATAATTTTCTTAAGGCCTATCGGGACATGAACGGGTTTATCAGCGGATTCCATATTTCCCCCCGATGATATTGAGGCATATTTCTGGCTCCCTGGCCATACGCTGTTCCGGCTAATCCGAACCGGGCAGGAGGGGACCGGGGTCAGCCAGCGGAGCTGCCGCCGGAGCCGATGGCGCCGATGATGATGAAAGGGATGCCGGTCATGGTGAGGAGCGGGAAGATGCGGTACGCTTCGCCGTGCCAGAGGAAGCCGGGGCCGCCGTCCGGAAGGAGCATCATGAGGGCGAAGGAGAGGGCGCAGACAGCGGATGAGAGGAAAAGCAGCAGCCGCCAGAATACCGACGCACGCCGGCGCGGACGTTGCTGATGTTCATCCTGATAATCATCCAAAAAACACGTGCCTGAGGTCAAACCCGCAGGTTATGGATAGCGGGGCGCGGCGGGGGATGGGTCCGGAAGGCCGTCCCGGACTGAAGGCGCTTGCGTAGCGCGCCGAGGGGGGGACGAGCGGCGCGAACGGTGTTCTCGACCGCGTGCCTGACGAAGACATTCCCCTGCCAGCCCCGCTTGGACGGCCGGGCGAGAATTTACGCCGGGAGGGGCGGGGGATTTTGTATTATAGGGATACATGTTCTGGGCCAAGAAGATAATGGAGGCTTTCGTGCTGCCGCCGGGGATAATGGTGGTGGCGCTGGCCGGGCTGGCTTTTTACCTGCGTAAAAAGGCGCGGACCGGGGCCGTCGTCTGCCTGGCGCTGGCCGCGCTGGTCTGGGTAGGCACCTCCAAGGTCTTTTCCGACGCCATAATGGCCCCGCTTGAGAACGCCTACCCCACGCCCTCTAAGCCTAAGGGCGACGTCATAGTCCTGCTCTGCGGCGGCTTCCGCGGAGGGGGCAACCTCTATTCGGCTTCGGAGCGCCTGGCCCCGGCCACGCTCGAGCGCGCCGCCGCCGCCTATAAGCTCTACCAGGACACCAAGCTCCCCATCCTCGTCTCAGGCGGCGCCCCGTTCTCGGCCGAGCCGGAGGCCGAGGCCGCCGCCGCCTGGCTGCGGGAGCTGGGTGTGCCGCAGGACAAACTGCTGGCCGAGAAATCCTCCCGCGACACGTTCGAGAACGCGGAATACACCGTTAAGCTCTGCCGCGAGAGGGGTTTCAGGCGGATAATACTCCTCACGTCCGCCTATCACATCCCGCGGGCCGTGATGCTCTTCAGAAAGGAGGGCGGCGTGGAGATAACGCCTTTTCCGGTGGCGCGCAGGTCAGGCGGGCCGCGTTTCATCAGCGACTGGCTGCCCGGCAGGGACCTGGACGCCCGGCTCGCGATAAACGAGTATTTCGGCATTGTTTACTACCGGCTGTATTACCTGTTCTTGTAGCGCCCGAAAAAATGTAGAATATTGATTTCGGGACGATAGCCCGCGGGCGGCGCCGCCGCCTTAAAGCCAGAGGAGGGAATAGTTTGTACAACGACAAGAGAGTAAGGATCAACCGCTATATTACGGCCCCGCAGGTTCGCCTGATAGACATGCACGGGACCATGCTCGGCATCAAGCCGCTCATAGAAGCCCAGAACATGGCGCGCGGCGCCGGCCTCGACCTCGTGGAGATCTCCCCGCAGGCCCAGCCGCCGGTCTGCAAGGTGATGGACTTCAACAAGTTCCTCTACGAGAAGGAAAAGCAGGACCGTGAGAACCGCAAGAAACAGAAGGCCGGCCAGCTCAAGGAGATCCGCCTGAACCCCCGCATCGCCAGCCACGACCTGCAGACGAAGGTCAAGCATATCGAGGAATTCCTGAAGGAACACAACAAGGTGCGCGTCACGGTGGTGTTCCGCGGCCGCGAGAACCAGCACCGCAACCTCGGAGAGGAGATCCTGATGTCCATAAAGGACAATCTCTCCGGAGTCGGCGTGATAGAGGGCAGGCCGCAGCTTATGGGCAACCGCATGAGCATCATGCTGGCTCCGACGCACGCGACCAAGCAGCACCAGCCCGGCGCGCCGCAGCAGCCTGGCCCGGCGCCGAAGCCGGCCGCCCCAGGGGTCTGAGGCTTCCCAACCGGTCCAGGAAATTATATAATAGACAGGATAAAGCGAGAAAACTATGCCTAAAATGAAATCCCACAGCGGCGCCAAGAAGAGATTCAAGAAGACTTCTTCCGGCAAATGGCTGCACCGGAAAGCCGGCCTGCGCCACCTGCTGACCCCGATGTCCGCCAAGCGGGGCCGCACCCTGCGCACCGCGAAGGTGGAGGAGAAGAACTCCGCGGAGGGCCGCGTTCTCAAGAAGTACCTGCCCTACGAATAATACTACCAGAGGAGCCGCGGCCCACGGGCGCGGAGCAGCGATATGAGAATAAAATACAGCGTAGCGCGCAACAAGCGCAAGAAGAAGATCTTAAAGCTCTCCAAGGGCTACTACGGCAACAAGGGCAACCGCCTGCGCCAGGCCAAGCAGCAGGTGGACAAGTCCCTGACCACCGCCTACATCCACCGCCGCGACAAGAAGGGCGATATCCGCCAGCTGTGGATAGTCCGCCTGAACGCGGCCGCCCGCGAGGAGGGACTCTCCTACAGCCGTTTCATGGACGGCCTGAAGAAGGCCAACATCGTCCTGAACCGCAAGATGCTGTCGGAGATGGCCATCCGCGATCCACAGTCTTTCAAGCAGCTCGCCGAGATAGCTAAGAAAGCGGTCGCCGCCCCGGCGAAGTAAGGGACTTCCGTGAACGCCACGGAATGGAAGGAGAAACTGTCCGCAATACGGGACAGTTTCTCCGTTTCTATAGCCAATAAGCCAGCCGAGAACCCGGAGGCTCTGGAACTGCGCTTCCTGGGGCGCAAGGGAGAACTGGCGCTGCTCCTGCGGGACCTGAAAGACATCCCGCTGGAGGAGCGCAGGGCCCTTGGCGCGCTGGGCAACTCCGCCAAGGCCGAGATGGAGGCCAGGCTCTCCGAGCTCAAGGGCGCCGCTCCCGCGGCCGGACCCGCCGCGCCCGGGATAGACCTGACGCTTCCGGGCCTGCCCTATCCCAAGGGCAGCCTGCACCCGCTGACCATCACGATGAACCGCCTGGCCGAAGGCTTTCTGAAGCTGGGCTTCACGATGTCCGACGGGCCGCTGGTCGAGGACGATTACCATAATTTCGAGGCGCTGAACTTCCCTCCTTTCCACCCGGCCCGCGACATGCAGGACACGTTCTACGTGGACGTCAAGGACGCCGCCGGCAAGGACATGCTGCTGCGCACGCACACCTCGCCGGTGCAGATCCGGTCGATGGAGAAGCAGGAGCCGCCTATACGCGTCTTCCACACCGGCCGCGTGTTCCGCTCGGAGGCCGTGGACGCCAGCCATTCGTTCACGTTCCACCAGATAGAGGGACTTTACGTGGACAAGGGCGTGAGCATGGCGGACCTGAAGTGGACGGTGGACACGTTCATGAAGGACCTGTTCGGCACGGGCGTGAAGACGCGCTTCAACCCGTCGTATTTCCCGTTCGTGGAGCCAGGCGCGGAAGTGGATATGAGCTGCGTTTTCTGCAAGAGCGGCTCCGGGCGCTGTCCGGTGTGCAAGGGCACTGGCTGGCTGGAAGTGATGGGCGCAGGGCTGGTGCACCCCAACGTGCTGAAGGCCTGCAGGTACGACCCCGCCAAGTGGAGCGGGTTCGCTTTCGGCGCGGGCATTGAGCGCTTCGCGATGCTGCTGTTCGGCATCAGCGACATGCGCATGCTCTACGAGAACGACCTGCGGGTGCTGAAGCAGGTTGCCTAGCTTCTACGGGGGCGGTTTCGCCAAGGATGCCGGAACGCGGAACCGCCGTCACTGCAGTGGCCTGTGGCCACCCGCACACCGTGCTCGCGCCTGCCCGTCCCGGCCCTCGCGCTATGCAAGCTCGGGCCTCCGACAGGCTTCCGCTAACCCGGCATCCTCGTCGAAACCTTAACGTGTTCTAAAGAAGAAAAGATATGAAGATCCTTTATTCTTGGCTGGGTGATTTCCTGGAGAACCCTCCGCCGCCGCAGGAGCTGGCGGCGAAGCTGGGGCGCATCGGGCTGAAGGTGGAGGGGGTAGAGAAGACCGGAGCCTCTTTTACTGGCGTCTGCGTGGGACGGATCGAGAAGATAGACCGGCACCCGAACGCGGACAAACTCTCGCTGGTGGACGTGAACGACGGCAGTGGCGTGATGCGCGTGGTCTGCGGCGCCAGGAACATAGCCGTGGGGCAGAAGATCCCGTTCGCGAAGGTGGGGGCGAAGCTCGCCGAAGGGGAGCTCAAGAAGGCCAAGATCCGCGGCGTGGAGTCCGAGGGGATGATCTGTTCCGCTGAGGAGCTAGGTCTGGACGGCTACGACAATTCCGGTATCCTGGTGCTGCCGGAGGATTCCGCGGTAGGCGCCGACGCGGCGACGCTCTTCCCCAGGGCGGACCACGTGCTCGAGCTGGAGATCCTGCCCAACCAGGCCCACTGCCTGTCGCACTACGCGCTGGCGCGCGAGCTTTCCGTCTTCTACGGCCTCAAGCTGAAGGAGCCCTCCGCCGCAAAGACGGAGGCCGGCGGGACGGCCGTCCCGGTGGAGATAAAGGTGCCGGAGACGTGTCCCCGGTACGTGGCCGCGGTGCTAAAGGGCGTTAAAGGCGCCAGGACCCCCGAGTGGATGGCCTCCCGCCTGCGCGCGATAGGCTCCAACCCGAAGGGCAATATCCTGATAGACGGCTCCAATTACGTTATGTACGAGCTGGGCCAGCCCACGCACTGCTTCGACATAGCCAAGCTCTCCGGCCCCAGGATCGTAGTCCGCCGCGCCATGCCGGGCGAGATGCTGAAGACCCTGGACGGCAGGGACCTGAAGCTGGACCCGGGTATGATGGTGATCGCCGACTCCTCCAGGCCGGTCGCTCTGGCCGGCGTGATGGGCGGTCTGGACTCGTCGGTCTCGGACGGGACCGACGCCGTGCTGATAGAGTCGGCGCGGTTCGATCCTCCCACGGTGCGGCTGGCCTCCAGGACCAGCGGCATCAAGAGCGAGTCGTCCTACCGTTTCGAGCGCGGCACCGACCCGGAACTGCCGGCGAAGGCGGCGCGCAGGCTGGCCGGCCTTATACTGGAGGCCGCCCCCGGCGCCGCGGCGGAGCAGTTCGCGGACAACTGCCCGGTGAAGTACCAGCCGGCGGAAATAACGGTAGAGCCGGCGAAGATAAATTCCATACTCGGCACCGGCATAGCCGACGGAGAGATAGCGGCCTGCCTCAGGGCTTTTCAGCCGGACCTGAAGGATTCCAGGCCGTGGAACTTCGTGCCGCCCTCCTACCGCCAGGACATAGAGGGGATCTGCGACGTGGCGGAGGAAGTCGCCCGCTACGTCGGCTACGATGTTATCCCGTCGGTCTCCGCCATGCCGATGCTCCCTTCGTCCCCTACCCAGCAGTGGACGGCCGCCTCCGAGCTGAAGGCTTCGCTGGCGGGGCTCGGCTTCAGCGAGGTCTTCAACTACGATTTCGTCTCGGCCAGGGAACTGGGCGCCTGCGGGCTGGCCCCGGAGACAGCGCTGGAGGTGAAGAACCCGCTCTCCGCTGATTACCAGTACCTGCGGCCGTCGCTGCTGCCGGGCCTGCTGAAGACGCTGCGCTACAACCTCAACCGCGGCCGCGAGACCGCGCTGATCTTCGAGACCGGCACCGCCTACGCCCGCAGGGACGGCGGCAGGGCGGAGAACGTCGTCTGCGCCGGCCTGATGTACGGCCCTCTCCCCGAAGGCGGCTCCTGGCTGGGAGGCGGGGCCGCGTCGGACTTCTACCAGCTCAAGGGCGTGACCACCCGCCTCTTCGCCGGCAAGGGCGGCTTCCGCTACGAGAAGCCGCAGAACGCGCCGGCCTATTTCCAGCCGGGCCGCTGCCTGGAGATGAGGCTCGGGGGGGCGTCAGCCGGCTATCTGGGCAATATCGCTCCGGCTGTGGCTTCGGCCTGCGACCTGAAGGACGGGGAGATCCTCTGTTTCGAGGTCCCGGTGGGCGCTCTGGCCGCGGCCGGCAAGGCCGAGTTCTGGCAGAGGGTGGCAAGGATCAAGCCGGTCTCCCCGTTCCCGCACAGCTGGCGCGATCTTTCCGTCGTGCTGGAGGAACGGCACGAGTGGAGCGAACTAGAGCGCTCCTTCTCAGGAGTGCAGGACCTCGCTTCGGCCAGGCTGATGGACGTCTACAAGGGCAAGAACATCCCGGCCGGCCACCGCAGCCTCACGATACGCTTCACGTTCTCCTCGATGGAGAAAACCCTGAACGACGCCGACGTGAGCGCCCGCATGGCCTCCATACTGGACAGGCTGACCAGGAGTTTCGGCGCGAGGCTGAGGTCCTGACATGAAGCGCAAGCTCAGCGGCGTCTGCGCGAGGGAGGTCTCTTTCCGCGTGCGGGGAGGGCGGCTGACAGGAGTGTCTTTTTCCAGCGGCTGTCCCGGGAATCTGAAGGCGCTGTCGCTGCTGCTGGAGGGGATGCCGGTCAAGGACGCGGTCCTGAAGCTCAAAGGCATAACCTGCGGCAGCAGGCCGACCTCATGCTCGGACCAGCTGGCCCGGGCGCTGGAGAGCGTTCTCTGAACCTTGGGCGGGTCCAGGGCGGGCCGGGCGAAGGCCCGGCTTTTTTATTTCCCGCCGCCGCCGGATAAAAATCTTTCAGCGGTCTCCTTCAACTGCCGGTGGTCGAAAGGCTTGTACAGGACGGCGTCGTAATTGCGCCCCGGGAGGCGGCGCATCACCTGTTCCTCGCTCAGGCCGGTCACGATTATGATCCTTACCTCCGGGTGGTTCTCCCTTACGTATTCTGCCAGGGAATAGCCAGGCTCCCCGGGCAGTATCAGGTCAAGGAACATCAGTTCCGGCACCTTTCCCGCCTTCAGATATCCGAGAGCCGACTCGACGTTGTCCACTGAGACTATTTCCTCGTGGCCGAGATATTTCAGCGTCTCCTTGACGAGGAAACGCACGGAAAGATCGTCTTCTACCACCATGAACGATGACATAGCTCTGATACCCTCCCCCGCGGGCCGGCCTTAGCGGCCGGCGGGGTTATTATACCAATAAACCCGCGGCCGCGAGCCGCGCCGGAAAGTGATAGAATATCCGCATGCGCAGGGGTTTTTTCAGGTACTTGGAGAACCACAAGGCCGTAGTCTGGGCCCTCATCATCGCGCTGCTGGCTTTGGTAGGCTGGGCGGACTACGCGCTTGGCTACGAGATCAGCGTCTCTTTCTTCTATCTTTTCCCGGTCGCGCTGGCGGCCTGGTTCATAGGCGCCCCCACAGGCCTGGTGGTCTCCGTGGCCGCGGGCGTTATCTGGCACCTGACGGACATCGATTCCGGGCACGTGTACAGTTCCGAGGCGATCGCCTACTGGAACGCCCTGGCCAGGGTCCTTTTCTTCTCCGTCACGGCGGTCTCGCTCTGCAGAATAAGGCGGTTCATGTTCCGCGAGCGCCGGCTGGCGGCTCTGAAGTCCGAGATGGTCTCGCTGGTCAGCCACGAAGTGAGCAACGCGCTGGTAGCCATAAGCCTAGCCTCCAACCTGCTGGAGGAGGAGGAGGGTGAGAACATCGCCCCGAACCGCAAGAAGTTCTACGCCATAATGGCCGAGACCAGGGGCAAGCTGTCGAGACTGGTCAAGACCTTCCTGGCCAAGGCGAGGCTGGAGTCCGGGAAGTTCGGGCTGGAACTGCAGAGGGTGGAACTGCGCCGGCTGGTGGACGGACTGCTGGCCCCGCTCGACGTGCTGGCCGACGAGAAGGGGGTGTCAGTGACGACCTCCTTCCCCGCGGAGATCGTCCCCGTGAAATGCGACCCGGACGTGATAGGCCTGGTAATAGGGAACCTGATAGGCAACGGCGTGAAGTATACGCCGCGAGGCGGCAAAGTGTCGATAACCGTCTCCGAGCCGGGCGCGGACGGGCAGGTGGAGGTCTCGGTCAGGGACACCGGCATAGGGATAGCGCGCGAAGAGATAAAAAAAGTGCTCACCGGCTTTTACCGGACCGAGACCGCGGCCAAAGAAGCGGCGGGCTTCGGCATAGGGCTGAAGGCTTCGCGGGAGTTCCTCGAGGCGCACGGCAGCGTCCTGATGGCGGAAAGCGAGCCGGGGCGGGGGTCGCGGTTCTATTTCCGCCTGCCGGTCTGGAAATAGAGGCAGGCTGTCCGGCGCTGTCTCCGTTCCCCGCATTGTTTACTATAATTTATCAATGCACAACCGCATCAGGAGCCTGGAGAAGCTCGTCTCCGACGCCTCCGTTCTCATAGCGCGGCTGCGGGAGGAGAACGAGGTCCTCAGGAAGCAGGTGGAACTGCTGGGCGCGGAGCGCGGCAAGTCCGCCTCGGGGAACGCCGCCGCGCGGGAGCTGGCCGATTTCAAGGCCAGGGTGCGCCGCCGGCTGGAGCGCATCTGCGCCAGGATAGAGAGGGGGGACGAGCTGCAGCCGGGCCTGTTCGGGGAAGACGATGAACAGTAACGATTTCGAGCGGAAGATCTGCAACCGCGTCATAAAGTTCCCGGGAGTGGACGGCCTCTCGGCGCTTGAGATGGAGGGCATAGTAAGCCAGGTAGAGGAGAAGATAAAGACGATAGAGAGCAGGCTGAAGATAGCCGATTCCTCCAAGCTTGCCATCCTGGCCGCCTACGACTTCGCGGCGGAGCTTTACAACCTGAGGCAGAGGTCCGAGACCAACCAGACGGCCGATTCCAAGAAGATCGACGAGCTGGTAGAAAAGCTGCGCAAAACCCTGGGAGAGGAAGCCCTGGAACCGCCCAGAGAGCACCTGCCCTGAATGCCTGGATACCTTTTCGAAGATAACGCGCCGGCGGAGCCCGAGGGCGGGCCTGCCTACCGGCCGCTGGCCGCGCGCCTGGCGCCGAAGGAACTTTCCGAGTTCTCGGGCCAGGACGAGATACTCGGCGAGGGCAAGCTGCTGCGCCGCGCCATAGAGGCAGATACCCTCAAGTCCGCCGTGTTCTACGGCCCGCCGGGCTGCGGCAAGACCGCGCTGGCCCGCTACATAGCCGGCCGCGCCAACGCCAAGGTGTTCGAGCTGAACGCCGTGCTGGCCGGCGTGCCGGACCTGCGCAAGATAATAGAATATTCCCGCGGCCTCGGCGGCGGCCTGGCCAGGAGCCAGCGCGTGCTGCTGGTCCTCGACGAGATCCACCATTTCAACCGCACGCAGCAGGACGTGCTTCTGCCCAGCGTGGAGAAAGGCGAGATCATCCTGATAGGGATGACCACGGAGAACCCGTTCTTCTACATCAACCAGGCGCTGCTGTCGCGCTTCATCGTGGTGGAGTTCAAGCCGCTGAAAGCGGAGCACCTCTCCGACATCTTCGACCGCGCCGTCACGCACCCCGAGGGGCTCGCCAACTTCAAGGCTGAATTCACGCCGGGCGCGAAGAAGTACCTGGTGGACAACTGCTCCGGCGACGCCCGCAGGCTCCTGAACGCTCTCGAACTGGCCGCGGTAACGACGAAGCCTGGCAAGGACGGCGTTCGCCGCATAGACGAGGCCGTGGCGCGGGAATCCATACAGCGCCGCAGCCTGCGCTACGACCGCAGCTCCGACGAGCATTACGACCACATCTCCGCTTTCATAAAGAGCATGCGCGGCTCGGACCCGGACGCCGCGGTGTACTGGCTGGCCAAGATGCTCGAGGCCGGCGAGGACCCGCGCTTCGTGGCGCGGCGCATCCTGATCTGCGCTTCGGAGGACGTGGGCAACGCCAACCCGATGGCGCTGGTGCTCGCGCAGAGCGCGTTCAATTCCGCCGAGGTGCTGGGCATGCCGGAGGCGCGCATAATCCTCGCGCAGGCGGCCATCTACGTCGCCTGTTCGCCCAAGTCCAACGCGTCCTACATGGCCGTGAACGCGGCCCAGCAGGAAGTGAAGAACGGCGCGGAGCGCGAGGTGCCGCTGCACCTGCGCGACGCCAGCAAGGACGGCGAGGCCCTGGGCCACGGCAAGGGGTACAAGTACCCGCACGACTACGACGGGCATTACGTGGAGCAGCAGTACATGCCGGACCCGGTGCGGTTCTACGAGCCGACGGACCAGGGCTTCGAGATAGAGATCGGCAAGCGCTTGAAGCGCCTGCGGGGGGGGCCGCCCAGAGGAGCATAGCTCTTGATGCGGCACAGCCATAGGCTAGACAAATGACAGGCCCCAAGATCTATACCGTAAGCGAGCTCAGCCAGGGCATCAAGTCCCTGCTCGAGACCAATTTCCGCGAGCTGTGGGTGGAGGGCGAGATCTCGGGCCTCAAGGTCTCGTCGCTCGGCCATACCTATTTCGACCTGAAGGACGCGACGTCCAACATCTCCGGCGTGATGTTCCGCGGCTTCGCGCAGGGGCTCAAGTTCGAGCTGGCCAACGGCCTGCTGGTGCGCGTGCGCGGCAACATCACCACCTACGACAAGCAGAGCAAGTACCAGCTGATGGCCAAGGCCATAGAGCCGGCCGGCATAGGCCCGCTGCAGCTGGCCTTCGAGCAGCTCAAGAAGAAGCTCGCCGCCGAGGGCCTGTTCGACCCGTCGAGGAAGCGCCCTATCCCCGCGCTGCCGCAGAAGATAGGCGTGGTCACCTCGCCCACCGGCGCGGCCATACGCGACATCCTTTCCATCCTGAAGCGCCGCTACGCCAACATGCACATCATCATCGCCCCGGTGAAGGTGCAGGGCCCCGGCTCCGCCGAGGAGATAGCGAACGCCGTCATAGACTTGAACGAGAACTTCCCGGACATCGACGTGCTGCTGGTGGGGCGCGGCGGCGGGTCCATGGAGGACCTGTGGTCCTTCAACGAGGAGATAGTGGCCCGCGCGATAGCCAACTCCAGGATCCCCGTCATCTCCTGCGTGGGCCACGAGACCGATTTCACGATAGCCGACTTCGTCGCTGACCTGCGGGCGCCCACGCCCTCGGCCGCGGCCGAGCTGGTGGTCAAGAGCAAGGTGGAACTTGCCGGCCACATAGCGCAGCTCGAGAAGCGGCTGCTGCAGAGCCTGCGCATCTACTACGAGAACCTCTACGGCCGCTTCCTGCGCCTGGCCCGCAGCCGCGTGCTGGCCAACCCTCTCGCCCTGCTCGAGCGCCCGGTGCGGCGCTTGGACGACGCGGTGGAGGGCCTGTTCGCGGCCTCGGCGGAGAAGGCGAGGCGCGCCGGCGAGCGCCTGAACCTGCAGACGGCCAAGCTCAACGCCCTGAGCCCGCTGTTCCCGCTCAAGAAGGGTTACGCCGTGGTTAAGGACGCCAACGGCAAGGCAGTGAAGACGGCCGCCTCGCTCGCCCCGGGCGACAGGCTGAGCCTGCAGTTCGCCGAGGGGCGGGCGGAGGCGGAAGTGGTGGACGGCGGCGGCAGACCGCGGCCGCAGGCGAAGAGAACGGAAAAAGGCGGCCAGGGGCCGCGGCAGGAGACTTTATGGTGACGAAAAAGAGCGCAGGCGGTTTCGAGGAGAAGCTCGGCAAGCTCGAGGAGATAGTGGCCAAGCTCGAGGACGAGGCGACCCCCATCGAGGAGTCGCTGACCCTCTTCGAGGAGGGCGTGGCCATCTCCAAGGAGCTCTCCGTGAAGCTCGAGGAAGTTAAGCGCAAGATCGAGGTCCTGAAGAAGGACGCCGAGGGCAAGCTGAAGCTGGAGCAGTTCGAGGAAGGGGAAGAGGAAAAATAGGCGGGCCGCTTCGCCTGCCGTTTGCCATGACCGCTGCACATCTGGACAAACTTATAGGCACGAGCGCCGGGGCCGGCATAACGGCTTTCTTCGTCTATAGGCGCTTCCGCAGGAACTTCGGCCCCCAGCGCGTCAATCGAGGGGCTCTCAGGTTCCGCGTCGGCCTGTTCCTGGCTTTAAGCCTGCTGGTAGTCGCGCCGGCGGCAAGCTCGGCGGCGGGCGCGGCTTCGGCCGCGGCGGGGCTGGCGGCGGGGCTGGCGGTGGCGGCGTGGGCGGCCGTCCGGACCCGCTTCGGGGAGCGGGACGGGAACTTGTACTATACGCCGCACCCTTACGCCGGACTGGCGGTCTCCCTTTTATTCCTGGGGCGTCTGGTCTACCGCTACGCCTCCGAGCTTTCCGCTTCCGCGCCGCCTCCGGCGGACCCCGCGGCAGCCCTGTCGCGGAGCCTGAACGAACTCTCCGGCAGCCCGGCCACGCTCCTGGTCTTCTTCCTGCTGGCCGGCTATTACGTCTATTATTACCTTTACCTGCTGCGCAGGTCTTCCCGCCCGGGTTTTGCCGCCGTGGAAAGCCGCCGCGGCTCCGCCGCAGTCAACTGACCTCTTCACGCGTTCCGGCCCGCGGGATAGCCTTTTTAGTCTATGTCCCGCGGGCCGGCTATTTGGTAGTATCAGGGTCGGGGGACGGCCTTGGATCTGCGAGGCCGCAGTACCGCCCGACGGGCGGCAGGCGCGCGTCTCCCGCCGCGGTAAAAGGGGGGAAAATGAACAAGAACATGAGGGTAAGTAATCTGGCCAGGCACGCCTACACGCAGGCCTACGCCAATTACCTGCGCAGCGGCGATCTGGAGGAGGCCACGCGCCAGGTAGCCCAGGAGATATACGAACGCAGGGGGGGCGCGCCCGGCAGCGCGGAGGGGGACTGGCGGGAGGCGGAGAGGGTGACGCGGGAGTGGCCCGAGACCATCACCGAGGCCTCCAAGGCCCACCTCTTCGACAAGGCCCTGTCCAAGACCAGGACCTGGCTCAAGGACGTGGAGGAGGAACTGGACTACGGCAACCCGAACGAGGCCTACCGCGCCCTGCGCGCGGTGCTGCACGCAATACGCGACAGGCTTCCGGTGCACGAATGCGCGGAGTTCGCCTCGCAGATGCCGGTGCTGATAATGGGGATGTATTACAGCGGCTGGAGCCCGATAGGGAAGCCGGAGAAGATGCGGAACTTGGACGAGTTCCTGGACCGCGTAGCCGCCGAACTGCCGCAGGGCTCCGACCCGCTGCGGGTGACGCACGGCATCATAAGGGTGCTTGAGCGGCACATCTCCCCCGGGGAGATGAGCGACGTCAGGCGCAGCTTCCCGGAGCACCTGCGGGCTCTCTGGGAGGAGGCTGCCCGTTCCCGGCGCTGAAAGCCGGCGCGCCACCCGCGCTTTCCCCGGCCTGCGACGGGGGAAGCGCGGGTTTTATTTTGTAACATATCGGTATGAGGAGACGCCTCGACGCCGCCTGCGTGGAGCGGGGACTTTTCGAGAGCCGGGAGAAGGCCCTGCGGGCCATCATGGCCGGCCTGGTCACCGTAAACGGCATGCCGGCTGACAAGGCCGGGCAGCCTGTCCGGGAAGAGGACGAGATCTCGCTGGCCGGCGGCGGCTGCCCGTACGTCTCCAGGGGCGGGCTGAAGCTGAAGGGGGCGCTAGACGCGTTCGGGGTTGAACCGGCCGGCCTGGTCTGCCTTGACGTCGGCGTGGCTACGGGAGGCTTCACGGACTGCCTCCTGCAGGCCGGGGCCGCGAAAGTCTACGCGGTGGACGTGGGCGAGGGGCAGATACACGAGCGGATAAAGAACGATCCCCGCGTGGTCTTCATGCCGCGCACGAACGCCAGGTACCTGAAGCCGGAGCTTTTCCCGGAGAGCCCGGCGCTCTGCGCCATAGACGTCTCCTTCATCTCGCTGAAGCTGATCCTGGGGCCGGTTCTTTCCGTCATGGTCCCCGGCGGAAGGGTGATAGCCCTGGTCAAGCCGCAGTTCGAGCTGCAGGCCTCCGACCTGCGGCGGGGCATCGTGAAAGACGAGGCTACACGTCTGAAGGCTATGGAAGGGATGCGCGCTTTCCTGCGGGGGTCCCTGCCCGGCGCCGCCGAGAAAGGGCTGGCGGATTCTCCGATAAAAGGGGCCAAGGGGAACCTGGAATTCCTCTGGCTGCTGGAAAAGGCCGTTTAAGCCGTCACCGCAAAAAAGGCCGGGCCCCTTTCGGAGCCCGGCCTTTATCGTTGTGCGCGCGGCATGCGCGCACGCTTGATGGTGAAAGTCCATTACGGGGGCAGATAGAGCCTACCGTTAGCCGAAGGCAAGGGTGTCCGTCGCGAGGCGGAATCTGAAGGAAGCCCGAGGCAAAGTCC
>JAJYNO010000005.1 GCA_021786295.1 bacterium
CTGCGCTGGCGCTTCATAAAGGCGCTGGCCCCGGGCCTGCGCCGGGCAGGGCTGCGGGTCCACCTGGAGACCAACGGGGTGCTCTGGCGCGAGCTGGGCCGGGTCAAGGCGCTGGTGGACGTGGTGGCGATGGACATAAAGCTGCCTTCGGCCACGGGCCAGCGGGCGCGCTGGGCGGACCACCGCCGTTTCCTCGCCGCCGCTCCCTCGAAGACTTTCATCAAGGTCGTGGTTTCGTCCGGGACGGGCCCGGCCGAGCTGGCGAAGGCGGCGCGGCTCGCCGCCGGCGTGAAGCGGGACGTGCCGTTCTTCATCCAGCCGGCCACCCCGCGCCGCGGGGTGCGGCCGCCGTCCGGGAGAGCCGTGGCCGCGGCCGCGGCCCTGGCCGCGGAGAGGCTTAAGCGGGTCATGATACTCCCGCAGCAGCACCCTATCTGGGGGATAAAGTAGGAGGGATATATGGGAGAAGGGACTTTCCTGATAGACTGCCCGTGCTGCAAAGCGCGCATCGAGGTGGACCGCAAGACCGGCAAGGTGCTCAAGCACTGGGAGAAGCCGCAGGTGAAAGAGGGGGGAGACCTGATGGCCGAGGCCATGAAGAAGATGCAGGCCGACAAGACCCGTCTTGACGACTATTTCTCCAACGCCGGCAAGTCCATGGAGCAGAAGAAGAAGGAACTGGAAGAGCAGTTCGAGAAAGAGAAAAAGCGTATAGAAGAATCCGGCGACAAGTCCAAACCTATCAATCCGATGGATCTGGATTAACCGCCTGTATAATATAAATATAATTATAATTACGGCGCGGGCGCGTCTAAGCGCCCGGGCGCGCGCGGGTACATTAGGCCTTCCCCAAAATAACTGCCCCAAGGGCCCAGATTTCTCTGGGCCTTTTTTTGGGTCCCATGGGCCCTTTCCGGCCCTTTCGGAAATCCGTTCCGGGCCGTATACTATAGGCATGACGAACAAAAAACTTGCCATCGCTCTCCTCGTTTCCTGCGTAGCGCTCCCCAGCCTCGCCGGAGCGCAGTCCAGCCTGGACGAGCTCAGGGAAGCCGCCGGCGCCGACGCCGCGGCCGTGGCCGCCCCGGCCCCGACCTTCGAGCCTTCCGGCCAGGGGTTCGACGGCCCCGAGCCGGTCTCCTATGCCGGCACCGCGGTGACCCTGTGGCACGCCCTCGGCACCCAGATCGCCGACCTCGGCTGGCTGCCCGGCACCGGCGCCCCCTCCTTCGAGGAGATCTCCAAGCGCGTCATCAACGCTTCCAAGTCCAGGACCTACCCCGCCCGCCAGGCCGGCCAGCCTTCGCTGTTCACCGACCCCGGCTTCATCGCCGAGTTCGAGCAGGCCACCGGCGCCCGCTTCAGCCAGGGCAACTACACCCGCTTCCTGATCAACGGCGAGGCCTCTTTCGAGGTCAAGGATTCCCTTATCAAGAACGCCAGGAAGAGCCTGCTGATCTCCAGCTGGGCCTTCTACGACGACAAGACCGGCTACGAGGCCGCCCAGATGCTGATCGCCAAGCATAAGGAAGGCGTCGACGTTAAGGTCATGATCGACGGCATCGTCGCCAGCAGCCACGGCAAGAAGGTCGTCAAGCTGATGAAGGACGCCGGCGTGACCGTGCTCGAGCACTCCGACCTGGACCGCTCCGGCGACATCTGGCACGTGAAAGTGATGATCGCCGACGACAAGTACGCGGTCGCCGGCGGCATGAACTTCGGCGACGTCTACTCCCACAAGGCCGGCTCCATCCTGTGGCGCGACACCGACGTGCTGATCTCCGGCCCGGGCGTGATCGAGGCCAAGAAGCTGCTCGGCGGCGAGTGGAACTCCCAGGTCTCGGCCCGCAAGCTCGGCTACAAGTCCATCGACGTGCGCGGCCCGCAGAACGCCGACTTCGACGGCGGCGCTTCCCGCGTGGCGGTGGTGCTGCAGAACCCCCCGAAGACCTCCCCGATCCTGACCAGCATCGTCAAGGCGATGTACGGCGCGACCCGCAACATCAACATCGAGAACGCCTACTTCGTGGCGATCCCGGCCGTGACGCAGGCCGTGCTCGAGGCCCGCGCCCGCGGCGTCGAGGTCAACATCCTGACCAACTCCAAGGAGAGCATCGATTCCGAGGGCAAGCCGATCGTGGACGCGATGGCCAAGTGCCTGATCCCGCTGAAGCAGGCCGGCGTCAACATCTACCTGAAGCAGGGCAATATGCAGACGCTGCACAGCAAGTTCATGACCGTGGACGGCGAGTTCGCCGACATCGGCTCCTATAACCTGCACCCCCGCGGCGAGCGCATCGACTCCGAGGTCAACGTCAACATCCTCGACCGCCAGGCGGTGGCCCAGCTGGACGCGGCCTACGCCAGGGACCTGGCCGCCGCCAAGAAGGTGGTCAACGTCAAGGAGCTCGAGACGAAGCCCGGCCTGGTCTCCCAGATCATGTCGCAGTTCTTCTACGCGCAGCTCTCCCAGCAGCCTAAGCCCGGGGACCGGTAAGCCGGGCCTGAGGGCGGAGCGGGGCCGGGGCCTTCAAGCCCCGGCCTCCTCTTTTTCATAGGCAAGGGCGCTCAAAATATCTAAAATATACTGATGCACAGGGACCTGCAGGAGATACTAGTCTCCAGCGAGCAGCTCGACGCCGGCATAGGGAAGCTGGCCGAGCGCATCTCCGCCGACTACGCGGGGCGCTGCCTCACGATGGTGGGCGTGCTCAAGGGGAGCGTGTTCTTCCTGACGGACCTGGCCAGGCGCGTCTCGACCGACGTGCGCCTGGACTTCATGATGCTCTCCTCCTATTCCGGCGCCCACTCCACCGGCGTGGTGCGCATACTCCTGGACCTCAAGGAGAGCATCGAGGACAGCGACGTGCTGATAGTCGAGGACATCGTGGACTCCGGTCTGACGATGGACTACATGCTGCAGAACCTGCGGACGCGCAAGCCGCGCTCCCTGGAGATCTGCACGCTGCTCGACAAGCCCAGCCGCCGCAAGGCGCAGGTGCCGATAAAGTATTCCGGCTTCACCATCCCCGACAGGTTCGTCGTGGGGTACGGCCTGGATTACAACGGCATCTACCGCAACCTGCCGTACATAGGCGTCCTAAAACCCGAGGTCATAGAAGGTAACAGAACATGCCATTGAAGAAAAATTTCAGACAGCTGCTATTCTGGCTCCTGGCGTTCACGCTGTTCGTGGCCGTCTACCAGAACATCAAGGGAGTGGAGCGCGAGCGCCAGATCCCGTACTCCGAGTTCAAGACCAAGCTGCGCGACAAGGACGTGACCAAGGTCACCGTGCGGCAGGACCTGATCCGCGGCGAGATGAAGGACGGGGACAAGACCGTGCCCTTCCGGACCATCCCGATGACGGACCCCAAGCTGATCGAGGACATGGAGGCCGCGGGCGTCAAGGACTTCCAGGCCGAGGCCGACCGGGGCTGGATAGCCACGCTGATCCTCAACGTCGGCTGGATCGTGCTGTTCATCTTCCTGTGGTGGTTCCTGTTCATCCGCCAGGCGCAGATGGGCGGCAAGCAGGCCATGTCCTTCGGCAAGTCCAAGGCCAAGCAGCAGGACATGAAGAAGCAGAAGGTCACGTTCAAGGACGTGGCCGGCTGCGACGAGACCAAGGAAGAGCTGCGCGACATCGTCGATTACCTGAAGAACCCCAAGAAGTACCAGACGCTCGGCGGCGAGCTGCCCAAGGGCGTGCTGCTCTACGGCCCCCCCGGCACCGGCAAGACGCTGCTGGCCCGCGCCGTGGCGGGCGAGGCCGGCGTGCCTTTCTTCACCTCCTCCGGTTCCGAGTTCGTCGAGATGTTCGTCGGCGTGGGCGCCAGCCGCGTGCGCGACCTGTTCGAGCGCGCCAAGAAATCGGCCCCGGCCATCATCTTCCTCGACGAGCTGGACGCCGTCGGGCGTTCCCGCTTCGCCGGCATCGGCGGCGGCCACGACGAGCGCGAGCAGACGCTCAACCAGATGCTCGTCGAGCTGGACGGCTTCGAGTCCAAGGAAGGCATCATCCTCATCGGCGCGACCAACCGCCCCGACGTGCTGGACACCGCGCTGCTGCGCCCCGGCCGCTTCGACCGGCGCATCAACGTGCCGGTGCCGGACATCAAGGGCCGCCTCGAGATCCTGAACGTGCACGCCCGCAAGGTCAAGCTGACCGAGGGCACCGACCTGTCCGTGATAGCGCGCAACACCCCCGGCTTCACCGGAGCGGACCTGGCCAATATCGTCAACGAGGCCGCCATCATCGCCGCGAAGAAGGAACAGAAGTCGGTGGACCTCAAGGACCTGGAAGAGGCCATCGAGAAGAGCATCGCCGGCCCGCAGCGCAAGTCCCGCATCATCTCCGACGCGGAGAAGCGCGTGGTGGCCTACCACGAGGCCGGCCACACGCTGGTGGCCAAGATCCTGCCCGGCTGCGACCCGGTGCACAAGGTCACCATCGTCCCGCGCGGCCCGGCGCTGGGCTACACGCTGCAGATGCCGATCGAGGACAAGTACCTGACCTCCAAGACCGAGATCCTGAACCGCCTGTGCGTGCTGCTGGGCGGCCGCGCCGCCGAGGAGATCGCCATCGGCGAGATCACGACCGGCGCGCACGACGACCTCTCTAAGGTGACGAGCTACGTGCACAAGATGGTGCTCGAGTTCGGCATGAGCGACAAGATCGGGCCGCTGTCGCTGAAGAAAGAGGAGTCGGAGGTCTTCCTGGGCCGCGACCTGACGCGCAACGTGGGCTATTCCAACGAGACCGCGCGCAGCGTGGACGAGGAGATCAAGCGCATCGTCAGCGACTGCTATATGAAGGCCAAGGCCGTGCTGACCGGCAACCGCAAGGCGCTCGACGCGATAGCGGGCAAGCTCATCGAGAGCGAGGTCGTGGACGCGGCGGAGATAGACGCCCTGATAGCGGGCGCCAAGGCTTAAGGGGAAACTGGTGACGGCATACCTCGGATACGTAAGGGACCTGGCCGACATACTGGCCGTCTATTACATCGTCTACAGGCTGATCCTGCTGCTCAAGGGCACGCGGGCGATGCAGGTCATCTGGGGCGTCTTCATCCTGGCCGTCATCACCGCCGTGGCGCAGTTCCTGCACCTGTCGGCCACCGTCTGGCTGATGCAGCAGTTCTGGCTGGCCGGCATCCTGCTGCTGATCGTCGTCTTCCAGCCCGAGATCCGCTTCGCGCTCGCCAACATCGGCTCCAACCCGCTGGGCCGGGTGCTGGTGTCGCAGGAATACCGCTTCATCGGGGAGATGATGGAGGCGGTCCGCTCGGCGATGGGCGAGAAGATGGGCATGCTGATCGTCCTCGAGCAGGACATGGCCTTGCGCGACATCGTCGAGAGCGGCGTGCGCGTCAACGGCGAGGTGTCCAAGGAGCTGCTGCTCACCGTCTTCCACGAGAACACGCTGCTGCACGACGGCGCCGCCGTGATAGCCAACAACCGCCTGGTCGCCGCCGGCTGCATCCTGCCGCTGACCGAGCAGCACGAGCTTTCCAAGATCCTCGGGATGCGCCACCGCGCCGCGCTGGGCCTCAGCGAGGTCGCCGACGCCATCATCGTGATAGTCTCGGAGGAGACCGGCATGCTCTCCGTGGCGCGCAACGGCAAACTGCAGCAGCACGCCGACCCCAAGGACCTCGAAGCCATGCTCTACCAGCTGTACCGCTCCAAGGCGGAGCGCACGCTGCTGCGCAGGGCTTCCCGCCAGGAGCCGCCGCCGCCCGGCGCCCAGCCTCAGCCCGGCGCCCAGCCCCAGCCCGGCGCCCAGCCCCAGCCCGGCGCCCAGCCCCCTCACGCCTGATATGAACATACCGGAGCTCTTCTCCAGGAACTGGCAGATCAAGCTGCTCTCCCTGATCATCGCCCTGCTGATCTGGTACTTCATCACCAGCGGCGTCTAGCCCGCCCGGGACCTCCGGCCCCCCCGGGCCTGGGCCCAAAAAACGCCGTCCGTTACCCTTTCGGCTCTCCCGCGCCGGCGCCTTATGCGCCATAATATAAGCGTATAAGGAGACCCGAATGCGCAACAGAACCGCCTTTATCGCCGCCGTCCTCGCCGCGCTGCCCTTGGCTTCCGCCGGGGCCGCCGGCTTCGGCCTGACCGCCGAACCCTCCTCGGTGGAGGTGCCCGCGGCCTCCGCCCCGGCCGCCGACGCCGCCTCGCTCAGGGCACAGTACGACGAACTCCTTTCCGCGCTCAAGGTCTATTCCGACGCCGCCTATACCTCGCCGCAGGACAGCCCGCAGTTCATGGAGGCCGCCGCGGCCGGCCAGTACCTGCGCATGCGTCTCGAGGCCGTGGGCGCCGCCCTCCGCTCCTCCGGAGAGAAGTCGTACTCCGGCTCCGCCTCCCGCGGCCCCGCCCGGGTCTCCTACCGCGTCAGCAGCGAGCTCAACGACGTTTTCGGCTTCTACGGCGCCGACAAGGCCGCCGGCGAAGCGGTCCGCGGCGTGCCCGTCCGCCAGGGCTACTGCCAGATCAACTACGTCAAGAACGGCGTCCCTTTCCTGGTGCAGTACGACGGCTTCCTGAAGAAGGGCGAGGTCATCATAACTTTCGACGACGGCCCCGGCCCGCTGACCGAGGAGGTCTCCGAGGCGATGAAGGAGGGCAACGCCCCGTCGGTGTTCTTCGTGCTGGGGGCCAAGCTGGGCGCGCCCGGCAGGGAGCGCATAAAGAAGGAGGCCGCCGACGGCCACTTCGTCTCGGTGCACGGCTACAACCACGCCACCGAGTCCGGCAAGCCTTTTACCGCGCTCTCCACCGAGGAGACGCTCAGGCAGCTCGGCGGCGTCAAGGATTCCATCGAGGGCGCCACCGGCAAGGCCCCCCGCTTCTTCAGGCCGCCCTACGGCATCATTTCCGTGGAGGCCCTGAAGGCCATAGATTCCGACCTCGGCCTGGTCCCGGTGGGCTGGACGATAGACACGCTGGATTGGTCCACGAAGGACCCCGAGGCGCTGTTCCAGAAGACCGTCTCGGCGATCCAGCGGCGCGGCAAGGGTATAGTGCTGATGCACGACATCCACCCGCAGAGCCGCACCGCCGCCAAGCGGCTGGTGAAGTGGCTGGCCGAGAACGGCTACAAGGTGGTCTCGCCGGAGAGGATGGCGGAGGCCTACAGGGGGGAGTGATTATTTACCGGCTTCCAGTTCCCTGACCCAGGCTTCGGCCTCGGCCATGGCGGCGTCCATAGGGGGCGCCGCTTTTCTTTTCAGGGCGTAGAGCCGGCGCAGCAGGGCCAGGGCCGGGCGGGGCAGGAGGCTGGCCGCCAGCAGCTTTACGAAGGCCGGGCCGCGCCCCGGCGCCAGGAACAGGTATTCCCTGGCCTTGCCGGGCTGCAGGTTCTTCAGGTAGACCTCGGCCTGCTTCAGGTAGACGTAGTCCTTCAGGTCGCGCTCGGCCTCCGGCGGCGGCGCGGCGGTCTTGAGCGCCTCGCGGAAGTCGGCGATGCCGTCGTCCCATTTCAGCGTCAGGCTGGCGGGGTTGGCGCTGAGGGAGTGGATGCGGTAGACCGAGAGCGGCTCGGGGATGTAGTCCGCCTCCCAATCCCGCAGTATCTTCACGTAAAGCTCCATGTCCTCGAGGTGGCTCAGGTCGGTCCTGAACGGGCCGGTCTTCGCCAGCGCCTCGCGGCGGAACGCCACGTTGGTGGTGACGTAGGGCAGCCATTTGTCGGAGATGGCCATGTAGGGGGGGAGCTTGCCGTGCGGCACGGCGCGGTCCTCGGCGAAGAACTTGCCGGTCAGCCGGCCGTCGCGCAGGATGTAGCCGTTGGAGAAGACGAAGCCGGCCGCCGGGTTGCGGCGGACGAGCTGCGCGAACCTCTCGAGCCGCCGCGGCAGCCACAGGTCGTCCGCGTCTAGGAAGGTGACGTAGTCGCCGGAGGCGCGCTCCATCGCGTAGTTGCGGCAGCCGCCCTGGCGGCGGTTGGTCTCGAACCTGACGAAGTTCCAGCCCGCCCGGCCGGCGAACTCCCTGAAGACCTCCGGCGTGGAGTCTTTGGAACCGTCGTCTATGATGAAGGCCTCGTAATCCCCGAAGGTCTGGCGGGCCAGGCTCTTAAGGGTCAGCCTCAGCAGGTCCGCCCGGTTGTAGGAAGGGATTATGACGGTGAAGAGCGGCATTATTTCCTCGCTGCGTAAGCTTTCCGGTAGATGGCTATGGTCTCGCGGGCGACCTTGCTCCACGAGAAAAAGGGGAGGCGGGCCCTGCCGGCGGCTATCAGGGCTTCCCTGGCCGCCGGGTCGCCGGCCAGCTTGAGCATGGCCCCCGCCATCTCTGCCGGGTTCTCCGGGTCGAAGAGCAGGCCGGCGCCGCCCACCACTTCCGGGATGGAGGCCGCGCGCGAGGCCAGCACCGGGCAGCCGGCCGCCATAGCCTCCAGCGGCGGGTAGCCGAAGCCCTCGAAAAGGGACGGGTAACAAAGCGCCAGCGCTCCGGCGTAGAGCGCGGCGGCCTGTTCCGGGCCGGTGCGGCCCGTGAACGCGACCGCGGCGCCCAGGCCCAGCTCCGCCGCGTTGCGCTTTACGCGGGCCATATACGCCGGATCCCCGTCCCCGGCCACCGCCAGCTTCAGGCCAGGCCGCTCTTTGAGCGCCAGAGCGAAGGCTTCCAGCAGGCGCGGCAGGTTCTTGCGTTCGTTGATCGGCCCCACGAAGAGGAAATAGCCGCGGCCGAGGCCGTAGGAGGACAGGATCTCGTCCATCCGCGCCGGGGCCGGCGCGGGCGCCGGCTCTGCGGGCCCCGGACAGATGGTGGTCAGGCGGTCAGGGGGGAGGCCAAAGCGGTTCAGCACTTCGCCGCGCGTATAGTCCGAGTCCGTGATCACATGGGCGGCCTCCTCCAGCGAGGCGTCCGTCTGCCGGAAATAGAAGCGTTCCGCCAGGCCGAGGTGCTTCGAGAATAAAGGGTGGGCCGGGCTCATATAATGGTGGAGCGTCAGCACCGACGGGATGCGGGACAGGCGGGGGAGCACGTTGGAGGGGCCGTGAAAGACGTCCACGCCTCGCCGGAGCAGGAAAGGTTCTGCCAACCTCAGGCCCAGCACGCGCTCTCCCAGCAGCTCGGCTTTCTGAGGCAGGCGCTGCGCGGCCAGCGAGAAGTTGGGGGCGTCCTTCAGCAGACCGGGCGGCAGTTCCGGCGGGGTCCAGGAATGAAGGTAGAGCAGATAGTCGTTCTCCCGGTCTTCGGCCGCCAGGGCGGGGACCAGCAGGCGCAGGTAGTTGGCCAGGCCGCTGCGGGCCGTGATGCCGTTTATGTCGATGGCTATTTTCATGAACGCGATCGTGCGTAGAAGGCGTAGAGGCGGGCGTAGAGGGCCGGGCTTACGACCCCGATCGAGAGCGTGGCCGCTATGAACCAGCGGCGCCTGGAGGCCTTGGCCGGCAGCACTTCGTCCCTGATGACGTCCAGCGCCCTGCGCTTCTCCCCTATCCGGGAATAATAGAGCGCCTTGGTGCGGGCCAGCTCGAGGCGGAGCGGCAGCACGCCGGCGGAAGCGTCGCGGCCCGCCGCGACCAGCCGCTTCTCTATCTCCCCGATGATGACCGTCTTGACCTTGATGTAGTTGCCGAGGCGGCGGGTGTCGTTGATGGTGCCGGCGAACCAGTTGGCGCCGTGGATCTTCTTGTAGCCCAGCACCTCGTTGATCGAGCGGACGCGGGCGTGGAAGAGCACCGTGGTGTAGAGGTATTCGTCGGCGCAGTAGAACAGCTCCGGCGGCACCGGCAGGACCCTGTCCAGGGCGGAGCGGCGGAAGGCCAGGCCGCTGGTGCCGGTGAAGGAGGCCTCCCCGGAGAGCAGGTCGTCGAGGACGTAGTAGTCCTTGCGCTTGTCCAGGCGCTGGCGCATGGCCGAGCCGTCCGGCGCCACGTCCATCATGAAATGCTGGACCATGCCGACGTCGGCGGCCTCCGCGAAGGCCCCGGCGGTCAGGCGCAGTTTGGAGGGTTTCCAGGCGTCGTCGGCGTCCAGCAGGCAGACTATCTCGCCGGTGGCCGCGCCGAAGCCGGCGTTGAAGGCGGCCGCCTGGCCGGAATTCTCCTGGTGGATATATTTGAGCGCCCTGCCGTAGCGGGTCAGGCGTTCGCGGGTATCGTCGGTGGAACCGTCGTCCACGACGATGAGCTCGAGGTCGCCTGCCGGCCAGTCCTGCGCCAGCACGCTGTCCACGGCCTCTTCTATGAAACGGCCGTAATTGTAAGTGGCGATTACCACCGATATCTTCATCTTGCCCCCGGCTCCCTTTTCCTGGCCAGGACGGAGAGGTGTATCCCCGCCCCCTTCCTCGTAAATTTGAAATAGAGGGCAAGGGGCAGGAAAAAGGGGAAGGCCGCGATGTAGAGCGCCTCCTGGAAAATCCTGACCAGCCGTCTCCTCGTGTTTATGACCGCGGCCTTCGCCCCGCCGGGCCCGGCGGCCGGTACCTGGCCCGGTCTCCTCACGAGGCGGAGCGCTCTGGCCGCGGCGAGGGCCAGGCCCGTGACTAAGTTCACCAGCCTTCGGGAGAATTCCCTTACCGGCAGGTAACCGGACTCGACCTTCTCCACGCTGAAGCCATTGGCTTCCAGGCAGGCCGAAAGCGAGGCCGCCGTCCATCGCGTCAGATGGTGGGGCGGCTGGTCGAAATCGTCGCGACCGAAAGGCATCGGCCTGTCCTCGTTGGGCGTATTGACGAAGAGCAGCCCGCCGGATCTAAGCGCTTTCGCGGCCAGCCGCAGGCTCTCCAGCGGAGCGTCGAGATGTTCGAAATAATCGAACATGGTGACGGCGTCGTAGCGGCGGCCGGGCTCGGACTCCATTAATTCCGCGAAAGTCCCTTCGAAGACCTGGCTCAAACCGGCCGCCTTGGCCGCGGCTATCGCGTTCGGGTTTATGTCCAGGCCGTGCGCGTCCAGCCCCCTCGCGGCGGCCAGGCGCATGAAAGCCCCGTTGCCGCAGCCCAGGTCCAGCACGCTGCTTCCGGGTTCCAGGCGGGCCATGCGCAGAAACGACAGGAACCGGTCCGGGTTCGCGGAAGTGTAGCTGTCCGCGGTAGAGAACTTCTCGTACCAGGCCGCCCCGGGCGCCCGGAAAGGGTCCGCGAAGACGGTCCCGCAGCCGCGGCAGCGCAAAAGCGTATAGTACTCCCCGCCTACGGGGTCCTTCCAGGTATGCAGTTCGCTTTTCGGCGCCGCTGAGCCGCAGATAGGACAGTTCATATCGCGCCCTCCGGACCCGGGGGAACGGGGCCGGAGGGCCCCTTCCTGGCGTAGCTGAAGAGCTTGCGCAGTTCCGCGGCGCTTATCCCGCCCACCGCGAATATCAGCAGGGCGTATACGGCCGCCCCGGCTGGGACCTTAAGCGGCGCCATTCCCGCAGGTATCCAGGAGATCGCCAGGTACATAAGGGCGGCCGCTATGGCCGGGCGGAGCAGGGCCGCGGAGAGCCTGGCGGCGGGACCGGCGGCCGTGCGCAGCGAGCCGAGGTAAACGAGGAACGTCAGCAGTTCGGCCGCGGAATAGGCTCCGGCGGCGCCGACGGCTCCCCAGCGGATGATGGCCGGTACCCCTAGGGCGGCGAGCAGCAGCGCCCGCAGCAGGGCTACTTTCATGTTCCGGACCTGCTTGCCTTCCGCGATCAGGTATACGCCGTAGAGATTGTTCGCCACGTAAAGCACCGCGCCGGGCACCACCAGCTGCATGGGGGAAACGGCGGGCCCGTATTTATCTCCGAAGAGCAGCGTGATGACCGGCGCCGCCGTGGCCGCGGTACCGAAGATAATCGGCATGCCCGCCAGGAATATCGCCTTTTCCGAGAGGCCGAGCGCGCGCTCGGCGCCGCCGCCTCCCCCGGAGTGGAGTTTTGAGAAAATGGGCAGCATAATGATGCCGAAAGCTACCCCTCCCCCTATGATGATGAGCGCCAGCTTCATGGCGACGCTGAAGAAGCCGGTCTGGGCGTCGGTGGACAGCAGCCCCAGCAGGGTAGTGGAGAGGTTCCAGTCTATCCCCGCGCTGAGGAAGGTGCTTACGCCTATAGGCAGGCTGTGCTTCATGGCTTCCAGCGCCTGGCTCAGCCGCACCCTGCGGAAGCGGAAGCTGTAGCGCCGCAGCAGCGGCGCCAGGAAGATCCCGGTGGCCGCCGCGTAGGCCGCCGTGAGCGCCAGCGGGACCACGGTCAGGCGGCTGCCGTCCCCTATGAAGGCGAAGAGCAGCCCGGCGTAGACCAGCGAATGGACGATATTGTACGCGCCCATGAGGGCTATCCGCTGCAGGCCCTGGTTGATCCAGTTGGGGCTAAGCGCCTGGGGCAGCATGCTGAGCGAGTAGGCGAAGACCACCAGCCTGACCTTGCCCGGCTCGCCCGTCGCCAGCGCCAGGAGCGATACGCCGGCCATCGCCGCCGCGGTCAGCCAGAGCCTCACCGTGAAGACGTCGTTCATGTGGAGCGGCATGGCTTCCGGCTCCATGGCGGCCCGGCGCGCCCCGTAGATGGTCAGGCCGGGATCGGTTATATAGGTGAAATAGTTCACCAGGGAAAGGGAGAAGGTGAGGACGCCGAAATCCGCGGGGTCCAGCTTGCGCGCCAGGAAGACCACCACCGCGAAGCCAATGGCCTTCACCAGGATGTCGGCGGTGACCAGGGCGGCCATGTTCTTCAATACCGTACGGCCGGTGCTCACGGAGTTAAGTATATCAAAAATGCTCCGTCGGCGGGCCGGACGGCCCTAAATAATATAGAATCTTCAGGGATGGCGGGAATTCTGATCTACGCGCACAGGGGCGGGCCGGCCGGGGGGCCCGAGAACACCGCGGCCGCGGTCAAGGCGGCTTTCGCGGCGGGCGCCGCCGCGGCCGAATGCGATATCCGCCGCACTGCGGACGGCCAGTTCGTGGCCTTCCACGACGCGGGGACCGCGCGCCTCTGCGGCGCCGGCTGGAAGATAGCCGCCACCGAGTGGGGCCACCTCAAGACCCTTAGGGTGCTCGGCAGCGAGCCGATAGCCCACCTGGACGACCTCCTGAACATCCTTATCCTGAGGCCCGGCCGGGAACTTTTCCTGGAGCTGGCCTTGCCGGGGGAGGCGGACGCCGCCGACCTGGCGCTGCAGGTGGCCAGGGCTGGGGTGCAGCGGCGCGTCTTCCTGCTGACCTATTCGCACCGGCGGAGGCTGCTGGCCGCGGCCCGCGCCGCGGTGCCGGACATCGGCCTGGCCGTCATGCCGCCGCTGCCCGTGGACGTTGTCGGCGCCGCGTGGAAGGCCGGCGCGTCGCGCGTCTGCGCCGGCTGGGTGGACTGGCCGCTGGCGAGGGAGACCTTCTATTGCGCCGCCTCGGCGTTCGGCCTGCGCGCTCAGGCGGAGGAGGCCGAGGCCGCCGGCATAGAGCTGTCGGCCGGCATAGCCAACCACCCGCGCGACTTCCGCCTGCTGGCCGGCCTGGGCGCGAAGGCCGTCTGGACGGACGACGTGGAGCTGGCCGCCAAATATATTTGAGAGGCTGTATGTTCAAGAAGATACTTCTGGTGGACGACGACAAACTTGTGCTGAACTCGACCCGCAGGTACCTGGAGGGACAGGGGTTCAACGTGGCCGCCGCCGGGAACGGCGCCGAGGCGGTGGCCCTGGCCCGGGAGTCGCGGCCGGACCTCGTCATAACCGACGCCGAGATGAAGGGGCTCGACGGCTTCGCGCTGTGCAAGGCGCTCAAGGAGACGGAAGGCTTCTCCGGCATCCCGGTCATCATCATGTCCGGCCGCAAGGTCAGCGAGGAGGACATCCTCGCCGGCTACAACCGCGGCGCCGACGACTACCTGATAAAACCGGTCTCCTTCCCGGTGCTGCTGGCCAAGATGAAGGCCGTCCTGCGGCGCTACGAGGGCGTGGCCGAGAAGACCGAGAAGATCCGCAAGCTGGGCATGGTGATAGACCCGGGCGGGCGCAGCGTCACGCTCAAGGGCGAGGTCGTGAACCTGACCCGCAAGGAGTTCGACCTGCTGATGGCCCTGATCACCGAGGAGGGCCGCCTGCTCTCCGTGCCTTACCTGCTGGAGACCGTCTGGGGCTACGACCCGGCCAGCTACAACGACCCGCACACCGTGGGCGTGCACGTCTCCTCGCTGCGCAAGAAGCTGGGCGCCGAGATAGGCGCGCATATCACCAGCGTGACGGGCCACGGCTACAAATTTGACTGAGATTTGACGTTTTTTTGCCTTTCCGATAACCCTCCGCCGGCTAGACTATAGCAGGACGAGCGGGAGGGGTTATGAAAAGGATATCCCGGACCTTAATTCTGACCTTGGCGGCGCTGCTGATACCGGCGGCCGCCCGTTCCGCCGACGACGTCTACCGGAAGATGGCGAACGACTTCGCCAAGTATTCTGCCAACAAGAAAGTAAAGAACCTGGCCGTGATAGGCTTCTCCCGCAAGGCGCAGACCTCCCGCGAGGAGAGCGACTACGTCTCCGAAAAGCTGCTCTCCTGCCTGGTCGCCTCCGGCAAGGTCAACCTGCTGGAGCGCTCCCAGCTGGACAAGGTGCTGGAGGAGCGCCGCCTGGCGGCCGCCGGGGTCACGGAAGAGGCCGCGGACGGCTCGCCCGCCAGGATAAACCCCTCGGACGCCATCATCGTGGGCACGATCTTCGGCACCAGGGACCAGCTCAAGATAATAGCCAAGATGATAGACCCGCTGACCGGCGCGGTGCTGCACACCGTGGAGGCGCAGACCGAGCGGCAGTGGGAGATCCTGCCGGAGCGGCCGGAGTTCGCTTTCGAGGTGCCGGACCTGCGCGATATCGCGGCCATGTTCGGCGACGAGGACCTGAAGCCGGCTTTCGTGGATTTCCGGGACGCGCCCGCCGGGCTCGACAGCGAGTCCTGCCGCGCCCGCCGCGCCCGCCTGGCCTCGATGGAGCGCGAGACGCTCGAGGCCAAGGCCAAGTACTGGGCGCTGCAGATGCGCGACCCTTCCTTCAGCGCCAGGGGCCTGCAGCGCAACCCCGGCGGCGAGATCAAGGACGAGCAGGACCGCAAGCGCTTCTACAAACTGCTCGGCGACATGCACGCCTATCCCGGAGATATCAGGATCAGCACCGAAGAGATAAACAGCGTGATGAAAGTGATGGCCGAAGAGAAGAGCATCTCCGACGACTGCGGGCTTCATTGAGGAGGGCGCAATGCCCGGCAAAGGCGACCTGCTGATAGTGGACGACGACGAGGACCTGCTGGAGATGGTCTCGTTCGCGCTTTCGCGCGCCGGCTATTCCGTTTCCAAGGCCGGCGACGGCCGCGCCGCGCTGGAGCTCGCGCGCGCGCGCCGCTTCGACGCCGTGGTGCTGGACATGATGATGCCCGGGATGGACGGGGTGACCGCGCTGGCCGAGCTGCGCAAGCTGGACCCCGGCCTGCAGGTGATCATGCTGACCGCCCACGGGTCGGTGGACACCGCGGTGGAGAGCATGCGGCTGGGCGCTTTCGATTATATAAGGAAGCCGTTCGGGCTGGACGCGCTGGAGGCCGTGGTGGCCAAGGCCGTGGAGAAGCGCCGCCTGAACGAGCTGCTGGGGGCGGCCTTCAGGGCCGGCGGTCCCGACGGGCTGCTGGAGCAGACGGCCGCCACCGCGGCGGCTTTGCTGGGCGCGGACGAGGCCGCGCTGTTCCCGGCCGGCGAAGGCCGCTGGAGCGGCCCGGCCGGCAGCGGCGCGGACTGGCGGGGGCGCGGCGGCTTCTACCTGGAGGGGATGCGGATGCTGGCCTCCGCCGGCGGCAAGCCCTTCGCCGCGGCGCCCGCCGCCGACCCGCGGCTGCGGGACCTGCCGGGCGCGGCCGGCCTGGCCTCGGCCCTCTTCCTGCCGCTCGCCGAGAACGGGCGCCTCTTCGGCGTCCTTTGCGCCGGGCGGCTGCCAGGGGGCGTGCCGTTCGGCGAGGCCGACCTGAAGAAGGCCGCGGAGCTGGCGCCGGTGATAGCGCTGGCCGTGAGGAACTGGGAGCTGAACGGGCAGCTGCACTCGGTGCGCATGCAGCTGGCGCAGGCGCAGAAGCTCGAGTCGCTGGGCATGGTGGCCGGGCAGGTCTCGCACGATTTCAATAACCTGCTGTCCGTGATCATAGGCTCCGTGCAGCTGCAGATGGAAAGCACCAACCCCGGCAACAGCATGAAGCTTTCCAACGAGATACTCGGCATGGCCAGGGAGGCCGAGGCGCTGGTCAAGCAGCTGCTCTCGTTCGTCAGGAAGAACGACGTTCCCGCCTCGCCGCTCGACCTCAACGGGCTGATAAACGACATTAAAATGATACTCGTGAAACTGCCCGGGGAGGCGGCCACCGAGTTCTCGCTGGCCGAAGGGCTGCCGAGGGTGACGGCCAGGCCTGACCACCTCAAACAACTGCTCATAAACCTGACCGCCAACGCCAGGAGCTACTGCCCGCGCGGCGCCGCCGTGCGGATAACGACCCGCCGGGCCGAGCCCGGGGAGGCGCCGCCGGGGCTGCCCGGCGGCTGCGTGGTGCTGGAGGTGGCCGACGGGGGGCCGGGTATCGCGCCTGAGGACCTGCCGCGGCTCTTCGAGCCGTTCTTCTCCGGCCGGAGGGACGGCAAGGGCACCGGCCTGGGGCTGCATATAGCGCGGAGCGCGGCGAGGGAATGCGGGGGGGAGCTGACGGCCGCCAACAGGGAAGGCGGCGGGGCGGTGTTCAGGGCTTTCCTGCCGGCGTCCTGAGGCGGTTCAGCCGGCCAGCTTGTCGGCGAGCGCGCGGATCTCGTCTATGCCGAACGGCTTTATCAGGAAGCCGTCCACGTCCACGCCGGGGACTATCGGGCTGGTGATGTTGGAGACCGAGCCGGTGATCACGATGATCTTAACGGCGGGCGCGGCCTCGCGGATGCGGCGCGCCACTTCCTCGCCGCGCATGTCCGGCATCTTCAGGTCGCAGACTACCAGGTCGAACTTCTCCGCTCCGAACAGGCGCAGCGCCGAGGCCCCGTCGGAAGCCTCGGTGACGGTCCAGCCGCGGGTGGCCAGCGCGCGCCGCACGTAGTTGCGCACCAGCGCCTCGTCGTCCACTATCAGCACTTTCCTGGTCATACGGGCAGGCTTATCGTGAAGGTCGTCCCCTTGCCGGGGGCGCTGTGGGCCTTTATCGTGCCGTTGTGCCGGTCGATGATGCCGATGCAGACCGAGAGGCCCAGGCCGGTGCCCTTGCCGACCGGCTTGGTGGTGAAGAACGGGTCGAAGATCCTGCCGAGGATGTCCCGGGGGATGCCGGGGCCGGTGTCGGTGACCGAGGTCATCAGCATCTCGTCGCCGGCGGGGGTCTTCAGCAGGCTGGTGGCGATGGTCAGCTCGCCGCCGTCGGGCATGGCGTCGCGGGCGTTGGTGAAGATGTTGAGGAAGACCTGCATCAGCTGCTGGAAGTCCGCGTTGACCAGCGGCAGGCCCGGGGCCAGCTGGCGGACTATCTTTATGTGCTTTAGCTCCATCTGCCTGGCGCAGAGCGTCAGCGTCTCCTCGATGGCCTCGTTGATGCTGACCGGCTCCATATGCGTCTTCTCCTGGCGGGAGAAGGACAGCAGCGAGACGATGATCTTCTTGCAGCGGAACACCGCTTTTTCTATTTCCTTCAGGTCGGAGTAGTTCTGGCTGTCCTGCGGCAGGTTCTCCAGCACCAGCTGGGTCAGGCCGAGGATGCCGGAGAGCGGGTTGTTGATCTCGTGGGCGAGGCCGCCGGCCAGCTGGCCCAGGGCGGACATCTTCTCGGCCTGGATCAGCTGCGACTGCGTCTCCTGCAGCTGCCGGTACAGGCTGGAGTTGCGCAGCGCCAGGTTGACGAGCGAGCCGAAGATGCGCGCGCGCTGCAGGTCGTCCTCGGTGAAATAGGCGTCGGGCTCGGTGCGGTTTATGCAGATCAGGCCGGCGGGCTTGTCGTTCTCGACCAGCGGCAGGAACAGCGAGAAAGCGACTTTGTCCAGCCCCCTGATGTCGGAGAACTTCCTGTCGAGGTAGGGCGTCTCCACCGGCAGGACGCTCTTGGCCGCGCCGTCCGGGGCGGCCAGCGCGCGGGAGCACATCTCCAGGCGGGAGGCCAGGGCGGCCTCGTCCTCCAGGCCCTGCGAGACGGCCACGTGCGGCTTGCCGTCCTTGTCCGGCAGCACCAGCAGCGACTCGCCGCCTTTGAGGATGCGGGTCACCGAGTCTATGATGACGCGCAGCTGCTCCTCCGGCTGGACGGTGGAGAAGATGGCGCGGGCGATGTCGTTGAACTTGCGCTTCTCGAGGGCCCGCTCCACCACCTTCAGCAGCTCTTTCAGCTCGAACGGCTTGTGCAGGTAGTCGAAGGCGCCCTTGCGGAGGCTCTGGATGGCGGTGCCCATCGTGCCGTGGCCGGTGGCGATGATGACCTCCATCTCGGGGTCGAGCTTCTTGATCTCGCCGAGGGCCGTGATGCCGTCCATGCCGGGCATCTGGATGTCCATGATGGCCAGGTCGAACTTCTCGCGCCCGGCCCGCTCTATGCCCTGGGCTCCGTCGTAGGCCACGGCCACCGAGTAGCCGTGGGCCTGCAGCGAGGCGGAGATCATCTCCGCTATCTGGGCTTCGTCGTCGACTATAAGTATATTTGCTTTTGAGCTCATATGCGCGTCCAGTGAATTGTATAAAAAAAGCGGCGCCCGTAAATAAGAAAGCCCCTTGCGGGGCTTTCGGTAAAGTGGCGGAGAGGGAGGGATTCGGCCACAGGTTCCCTCCTCGCCGCCGCTCGTCGGGACCCGCGGCCCCGGCTTGAACACTGAATTGTGTCGCTTCGCTCCACCCCGCTGCTGCGGCCTGCTGGCCTCGCGCGTCCGCCTTTCGAATCCCTGCGCGAGCCATAATTATGGCTCGCTCCCGCGCCTTGGCAAATAAGAAAGCCCCTTGCGGGGCTTTCTATAAAGTGGCGGGGTTTTCAGGATGAAGTTATAACCTACTTTGCGCAACATCCCGAGGCAACATTATAAGTTCCACGCCCCCGCCCATCCTGGGATCGAAAAGGAAGGCCGATCTTATCCGCGAGATGCCGCACGGTCGGCCACGAGGCGCGGCCGCCCATGCTTGCCGCTAAGTAGCGGGTCCGCAGGGCTCCGGCACTATGCGCCGTCGCACCTGCTCCCAAGGAGGCCCGCACTTATTAACAACCTCCTATGCGCGGCCGGCCGGCCCCCAACAGGGCCTTACCCGGCCGCTCCCGTCCGCCTTCGGCGGCCGTACAACGCAGAAAATTATTTCCCGCGCCCACTGCAAAGAGCAAATTGAACGGTTTAATTCTATAAAGTATCTGCCCTCGCTCGCCAGCGGTGCGCCGCGCACCGCTCGCGGCTCGGGCCTGTTTTTGTTATCTATCTCAGGCTGACCGGTGGCAGCCGTAATTATAAAACACCAGCCCGGCGTCCGCTGCTGCGGTCGCCGCGCTGGTCTTTTCTGTTATTGTTTTGCAGCCACCGGGGGGAGAGCTGCGGGGAAATAAGGTAGCAGAGGGCCAGGCCGGGAGCGTCTTGCGCTCGGGAGGCGCCGCCGCCCCCGGCCTGGCCCGCCTTATGCTGTTCCCGCCCATTCATGATACGGCTGAATGACCCACCCCCGATAAATATAAAAGCAACTTCGCCCCGGAGTTTCCCCGGGTGCAGAAAGCCTGATTCCCGATACCCTCTTGACATATGATTGGCTATTTGGCAAAATAGTAATATGAAGACCAAGACCAAAGACGATTACGCCGCCCAGGCCTCGGTAATAAAGGCTATGGCGCATCCGACGCGGCTTCTGATACTTAATTCCCTTAAGAAAAGGGAGATCTGCGTCTGCGAACTGCGCGACCTTGTTGGGGACGATATGTCCACCGTCTCGAAGCACTTGTCGCTGCTGAAGAATGCCGGCCTGGTGGCCGCCCGGCGCGAAGGGAACTGGCTGCATTACCGCCTGCTTCGCCCCTGCGTACTGAAGTTCGCGGATTGCGTCGCCGGGCTTAAGGATTAATATATAAGCGCGACGCAGTTTCGGGCGCTGTCTGCTCTCGGTCTTTTGGCCGCAAGGAAAAACATCTATGGATATTTTTAAGCCGATACAAATGCTCGCGGATGCCGCTACATATAACTGGCTGAATATCGCCCCGCACTCTTATTGGGGCGATACGGTGAATTTCTTCATATATGACAGCGTCAAGATCGGCCTTCTGCTGGTCGCCATTAATTATTTCATGGCGATTACCAGGTATTATTTCCCTATGGAGAAAGTAAGGGATATCCTGACAAAACGGCGCTGGTTCGGGCTGGATTATCTTTTTGCCGCCCTTCTCGGCGTGGTTACTCCGTTTTGTTCATGCTCATCCATCCCTCTTTTTATCGGATTCCTTGGGGCCGGCATCCCTTTGGGTGTAACTTTCTGTTTCCTTATCAGTTCACCTTTGGTCAATGAGTCGTCGCTGTATCTTTTCCCCGCTATGTTCGGGCTGAAAGTGACGCTCCTCTACAACGTTCTCGGTATTATTGTTTCTATGCTCGGGGGCTTGCTTATACAGAAACTCAAGGTTGAGAAATATGTAAGGACCGAACTTTTGAAATTTAAGACGCGTATACATGTCGAAGCTGACAATGGCGGTGCTCCGCTATCCTTCGGCAAGCTCGTAGTGTATTTCTGGAAAGAGGGTATGGCCATAACCAAGCAGATCCTGCCCTATGTCCTCCTGGGAGTCAGTGTCGGCGCGCTTATCCATGGTTTCGTTCCAAAAAGCCTGGTCGAACGGTATCTTTCTTCCAGGTCCTGGTGGACTATCCCTCTCGCCGTCCTTATAGGCGCCCCACTTTACGCCAACTCGGTCAGCGTTCTTCCTATAATGGAGGCGATGGTCGGCAAAGGCGTTCCCCTCGGTACCGCCCTGGCGTTTATGACGTCGATAGTCACCATCTCGCTGCCGGAAGCCTTGATGCTCAATAAAGTAATGCGCTGGCAGCTGCTGGCGATATTCTTCGGCATCACTATCGTCGGAATAATAATCATGGGTTATGTGTTTAACGCCGTGTTATAAACCAATATGAAAAAAATACAAATACTCGGTATGGGCTGTGCGAAGTGCGCGAAACTCTACGCGGCCGCGGAAGCGGCGGCTAAAGAATTGGGCCTCGAATACGAAATGGAGAAGATAGACGATATCGGCCGGATAGCCGAGATGGGCGTGATGATGACGCCAGGGCTGGCCGTGGACGGCAAGGTGCTGCTCTCCGGCAGGGTGCCTGCAGCGGAGGAACTCAAGAAGCTCCTCGGCGGGGGCAAGTGATGCCGCCCCAGGCGAAGGTCTTAAAGTACGCGCTGGCGGCTTTCGTAGTTGTCAGCATAGGCGCGGTGGTTTATAAAACGCTGCCCTGCTGTTCCGGCGAGAAGGCGCAGGCCGCGCCACTCGAAACGGCGGCCGCGGTACCCGTCCCGGCGCAAAAGCAGGTAGTGAAAACCCAGGCCGCGCCGGTAAAGAGCAAAGCCGCTAAACCCGCAGAGGCAAAAACGGCAGTGGTCTATTATTTCTACACCAACACGCGCTGCTCTTCCTGCAAGACCATAGAGGCCTATACCCGCGAGGCCGTGGCCACAAAACTTGCGGCCGGCTACAAGGACTGGAAGATTGAGTTCAGGGGCGTGAATGTGGACGAGGAGCCCAATAAGCACTTTGTGCAGGACTACTGGCTCAATTCAAAGTCGGTAGTTGTGCAGAAGTTCTCCGGAGAGAAAGTGCTCAACTGGGGTAAACTGGATAAGGTCTGGCAGCTTCTGGGGGACAAGGACGCCTTCATGAACTACATATCGGACGAAACCCGTAAACTGCTGGACTCCAAATGAACGCCGAGCTCTGGGCGGCTATGTTGACCGGCTTGTGGACTGGGATCATCACTTCGGTGAGCCCCTGCCCGCTGGCCACCAATATCGCCGCCCTTACCTATATCTCCAAACATTCCGGCTCGCATAGGCTGGCGGTTCTGGGGCACGGGCTCCTGTACGCTTTAGGTCGGGCGCTGGCCTATGTTGTCATCGGCTTCCTGCTTGTAAAAAGCCTGCTTTCCGCGCCGTCCTTCTCTTTCTTCATGCAGAAGTACGGCGGGCAGGCGCTCTCTCCCATTTTGGTGCTGGCCGGCATGTACATGCTGGATATGTTCGGCCGCGGCTTTGAGGGTTTCAATTTCTTCGACCTCTCCAAATTCAAGGCCCGCGCAGGCTGGCTTTCTTCGCTGGCTATGGGTGCGCTGTTCGCGCTGGCCTTCTGCCCTATTTCGGCCGCGCTGTACTTCGGTGTTATCATTCCGCTGGCTGCGGCGCATTCCGCGCCGCTGGCCCTGCCGCTGCTTTACGGCCTGGGCACAGCCCTGCCCGTCATAGGCATAGCCCTGGCGCTGGACTTCGGCCTTAAGAAGCTCTCCGCCGTAACCGGCCTGGCCGGCAAGTTCGAAAAATACGCCAAGCCCGCCACCGGCTGGGTGTTCATCGCGGCCGGAGTTTACCTGGGGCTGAAATATATTTTCGAGGTTATCTGAGAGCAACGGGCTTCAGCAGCAGGTGCCGTCGTCGCCGCAACTGCAATCGGGTTCGGTGCCCCTCAAGAAGCCGTTGCGCACGGCCTGCGCGCAGCCTACTCCTTTTTTTACCGAGATAGCGTCCACTGGGCAGTTATTGGCGCAGGCGCCGCATTCCATGCACAGGTCCGCGTCGGTGACGGCCGCTTTGCGTGCTTTCACCTCAAACACGGCGTGGGGACAGACTGTAACGCACATTCCGCAGCCGATGCATTTCTCTGTTTCCAGTTTAAGCGTTGCGACACCGCGGAGGTATTTCAGCTTCATAAGAACCTCCATGCCGCCAGGATGGCCAGCCCGGCCGCGAAGGCCCCGGCGTGCGCCGGCAGGGCGAGGCGCATCTCTTTCTTTACGCCGGAAAGGGAGGTGTAGGTGGAGGCCCCGGTGAAGTCCAGCCCGACGAAGGAGGCGGCAGAGCCGTAGATCAAAGCCCGGGCGGCGAACTGGGCCGCCCCATGGTAATGCCCGACGGCGATCAGGGCCGTGACCAGCAGGCCGGCAACGGCGCTTTTTACGGCGAAGCTCCTGCCCGGCAGCCAGGGCAGCAGGGCCGGCACCAGCGCCCCGCCGGCGAACAGGGCCCCGGCGGTATAGGCGGCGTCCGCCCTGAACCCCAGCACGTACAGCAGCGCGGCGGCCGGCAGCATATACCTGCCGAAATGAACCAGCTGCACCGGCGCCAACACCATCCTGTCGCATAAATTGAAACGAACCCTGCGCATTTCAGGCGTGGCGCCGCCAAGCCTCAAGTACTCCGGCAGGTCTTCCGCCCTGACAGGGCCGTAGACCACGGAGAACCCGGTATAGGCCTTGACCCTGTGTGCGCTGATTCCGGGAGCGCCTAGCTGCGGCAGTATGATGTTCCTGTGGCGGACCTTCTTCTCCAGGCCGGTCTCGGCGATGACCCGCGCCAGCTCCATCGTGCCGAAGGTGCCTTTGCCGGCGGCGCACCAGACATTGATTCCCTTGGTGTCCAAGACCAGGAGCCAGGCGTTCAGGCCTTTCAGGCTCGTGCGCAGGGCGTCGAAGCTCAGCTTGTAGTTGGCGGTGGCGAAGACGGGGGAATCCGCGGCGGGTGCGCCCAGGGCGTAAAGGCCGGGTTTTATGCGCCACGAGTTCCGGTTTATGCCCCAACGGGCTTTCCAGGCCGCCAGCCTGTCGGAGCGAGTGTATTCCGAGGATATATGATCGCAGGCGCCGTTCGGTTGGGGCGCGGTGCGCCGGGTTATGGTTATCTTTTGAGTGCGCTCAGTCATTGTCTTATTCTGCGACCACTTTGCGCGGAGGCATGAATTAATCCTGATATATGCATATAATAGCATATATGCATTGGGTTGTTATGAGTGTTGTCCAATGTGAGGCGGCTTTATCTCTTGAGGCGGTTAAACTGGAATCTTCCTATGGCCATGATCAGGCCGCCCGCTAAAACTACAAGGCCCGAATGTGCGGCGTTAAATTCAACTATGTTGCGCGGCGCGCCGGAAAGCAGCGAGATCCAGAAAAACGGGCAGAACACCCCTATCAGCGCGATATTCCTGCCTAGCCTGATCTTGTGAATGATGCGCTGTGCCTCGTGTGCCGCGGGCGGCGGGGCGCCGGCCTGCTGGTCTTGTTTATCGCCGAGTAGCTTCTTTCCGACCAGGGCATAAGGGCAAGCGGCGAGAAGCTCTCCCAGGCCGCCGGTAATGCGTTTCGATATCTTTTTTTCTTTTTGGGGAAGCATAAACGATTATCGTATTCCAACCCGGACGAACCCTCCGCCAAGCTTACTCGTAGCGTGCCATAGGGCAAGATCTATCTTCTTGACGGCTCCGTTGTCCACTATCTTCACGAAGGCGCGCTTGCCGCCCTCTGAGCTCTCAAGCGCCACTATGGTGACCCAATGCCAGGCCTCCAGTTTCTTCTCGACGCCGTTGCAAAGATTCAGGAAAGCCACAGGCGCGTCTTTTGACAGTGCGTCCCTTATAAAACTTATAACTTCCGCCAGGCCGGGCCGGCGGGACCTGGCTTTGGGCAGCTCAAGAAAGCCGTATTCGACGTTCAGCCCTCTGGCTTTTGCATAGCGCAGGACGGCGTCGTAAAACATGCTGATCTTAGGCAGGCCCATTTTAGTGGGGGTAACGTATTCCCAGGCTTCCTGCATGTTGCGCAGGCTGGCCGCCTTGCTCATGCAGGTCCCGGCGCCGCCGGTGCCGCGCCGTCTGCGCTCCAGATATGAAACTATATTACACGCCACGGAAGGGCCGCAGCCGGCCATGCGCTGCCACTCCGTGGCGTACCAGTCCTGATCGCAGCCATACTGGGCCTTGCCCGCGCCCTTGTCGCGTATCTTGAAAAGGTCAGGCTTGGCCAGCGATACGGAAATCATCCCAAAAGCCTCACGCTGCGAAATCGCCCCGCCTGAAAATATGCGGTAATATGCATATACAGGTAATATATAACTCCATGTCGGGCTTGTCAAATAAGGCAGTTTGACAAAGCTTGCGCGGTCTGGTATACTTCGTATGAGCATACGTTCAGGTATGCCCGTATCATGGCTAAAAAGAAAGACTCCGCGGTATGCGATGGGCTGTGCAAACATCCCGAAACCATCTGCCTGGCCAAGGCGGAACTGGTCTCGGACCTCTATGCCCAGCAGGCCGCCGGATTGTTCAAGGTCCTGGGGGACCCTACGCGCGTAAAAATGCTCCACGCGCTGATCAAGCGGGAAATGTGCGTCTGCGACCTGGCCGCCGTGGTTAAGATGGGGCAGTCCGCTGTTTCCCATCAGCTCCGGGCGCTGCGCGGCGCGCGGCTGGTAAAGTACCGCCGGGAAGGGAAAAACGCCTGGTATTCCATCAATGACAAGCACATCGCTTCGTTGCTTTGCCAGGGGATAGAGCACATACAGCATCCTTAAGACCCTGAAATAAACTCAGGTATCGGAATCCGGTGTTTTATAAGGTAAAATAAATCAGCAGTTCAATGAATTGATCCTATGCGCCGTATCCTGCCGTTATTCTTCTCGCTCTTTCTTTTAGCCACCGCCTTGGTGGAGACGACGCACTGTCATACACAGGCCGCCGACGCGCCTTGCCCCGTTGTCTGTTTGAGCAACTGTTGCGGGGCAGCGGCCAATCCCGATCTTGCGGGTGATCTTGTTCCGGCAGATACCGCCCCTACGGTGGTCGTTTCTGCCGGGCAGGTTATTGTGCATCGTCTTTCGGATGAAGAGATCTTCCACCCTCCCGCTGTTTCTTAATCCCCGCGGTTAAGTTCCCATTCACTAAAAAATCAGTACGGCGCGCCTGTTCGTGCGTCAAATAAATAAGCTGCGCTCAGCCTTGGAGGCCCGTGTGAAAATACTGCATAGTGCTTTGTTCGCCGCGTTTTTATTCCCGGCGCAGGGCCTTTCCGCTATGGAAGAGCCAAAAGACGCCGGCATAAAACTGGACGGCGCCGTAGCTGAAGCCAGGGCCAATAACCCATCCCTCGCCGCGGCCCGGCGGCAACTGGCCTTGCTACAGGCCGAAGTCTCAATAAATTCCGCCTATCCCAACCCCAGCCTGGAGGTGGATAAGGCCATTTCCGCCGGCTCGGACGGCTACGAGGCTAAGCTCTCTCAGCCGCTGCCGCTTACGCGCCGCGCCGGCACTGCGGGCGCGGCCGCCGGCGCCGCCTATGAAGCCGCGCAGAAAGAACTGGAAGCCCTTGAAACCTCCGTTCTCGGCGCGGTGCGCAAGGCGTGGTATGCGCTGCGCATAGCCAAAGAAAGGCGCAACTTCGAGGAAACCAACCTTAAGTTCTCGATGGATATTTTAAACAAGATCGAGATGCGGCTGCAGACCGGCGAGGCAGGCAACTCGGACCTGGCCCGGGCCAAGGTAGAGTCCTCCCGCAGCGGGTTCCATTTGCAGGAAGCTGAAACGATGTTGAGCTCTGCGGCCGGCGAGCTTAACGCCCTGCTGGGCCGCCGGCCGGACGCGCCGCTGGTCGTATCCGAGAACGGCGGTTTCAGCCTGGCCCCGCTTCCGCCTGCCCTGGAGCCGCTCGAAAAATATACGGCGCTGGCGCTTGCGAGGCGCGCCGAGCCGCGCTCGCTCGCCCTGAACACTAAAGCCGCCGACCTGGCCGTGACACTCGAAAAAAGCAAACGCCTTCCGGTGCCGGAACTCGGGCTTATCCACGGCAGCGCCGACGGCGCCGGTTATTCCAGGCTGTTCCTGGGCCTGGAACTGCCGCTCTGGTATAACAACAAAGGCGAAATAAAGAGGGCGCTGGCCCAAAGAGCGGTGCTGGGCTACGAGGAGAAACGCCTGGACCTGGAGATCCGCCGGGAGGTTTACAATGCCTGGCTGGAGCTGGGGCTGGCGCAGAAACGCCTGGCCTCGGCGCGGGAAACGGTCTTCCTGCTCAACGACCTGCGGCGCACGGCCTCGCAGGATTACCTGTCAGGCAAGATAGATTTGACGTCTTTTTATGAGACCAACCGGGTATTCCTTGAGGAAAATGTCAACTATCTTGACGCTTTGAACGGCTATTACGAAAAGACCGCGCAGATGGATGCGGCAATGAACAGCGGGGAGGAAAAATGAAGAACCTGATCAACCTTTTAGTGGTAACGGCTATGCTCGGCCTATCCGGCTGCGGCGACAAAAAGGCCGGCGCCGAGGCGGAAAGCTCCCCGGCCGAAGCCGCCGAAGGGGCCCCGGCGCTGCCCGGCCGCCTGCAAGTGACGGCCGAAGCTCAGAAAGAGAGCGGCATAAAGACCGAGGTCATGCGCCGCGCTTCGGTGCCGGAAACATTCCAGGCCATGGGCCGCGTAATGCAGGACGCGCAGAAACCGCACCATATAACTGCGGGCGGCGCGGGACGGCTGGAAAGTCTTTCCGGAACGCTTGGGCAGACGGTGAATCCGGGCGACGTCCTGGCCGTTATAAAAACCCCCTCCGGCGAGGAGCTGAAGGCTGCCACGCCGCACAAAGGCATAGTGACGGCGGTGCACGCCAGCGAAGGCGACCAGGTCAACGAGCTGACCTTCCTTTTCACGCTCACCGAGGTGGACCCGCTCTGGGGCGTGCTGGACATCCCCGAGCGCGGCCTGGAGCAGGTGAAAGCCGGCCAGAAAGTGGAGATAAAGACCGCAGCGTATCCTAAAGAGACTTTCAGGGGAACTATCGCTTTTGTCTCGCCAGAGATAGATTCCGTGAGTCGCACGGTGAAGGCCCGGGTAGCCATAGAGAACCCCGCCGGGCTGCTGAAGTTCGGCATGTTCATAGACGCCACCGTGCGCACCGGCGCTTATTTCCAGGGCATAGCGGTGCCCGCCGGCGCGGTGCAGAACGGCCCTGCCGGGTCTTTCGTGTTCGTCAAGACCGGCCAGACCGAATTTACGCCCAGGCCCGTGGAGACCGGCCGGGAAAAAGACGGCCTGCTGGAGATCACGAAAGGGCTGAAGCCGGGCGAGAGCGTGGTGACCGAGAACGCCTACCTGCTTAAATCCGAAATGATGAAGAGCCAGATGGGCGAGGAATAAGAACATGCTCGACAAGATAATTTCTTTCTCCATACGCCATAAGTGGCTGGTGCTCTCCACCGCCGCCCTTGTAGCGGTCGCAGGGATCTTCGCCCTGCGGTCGCTGCCCATAGACGCCTTCCCCGACGTTACCAACGTGCAGGTGGAAGTTGTCACCACCGCGCCCGGCAAATCCCCGCTGGAAATAGAGAAGCTGGTGACCTACCAGGTGGAGAACTCGCTGCGCGGCATTCCCGGCCTCACGCAGCTCCGCTCCACTTCAAGGTTCGGGCTCTCCATCGTAACAGCGGTCTTCAAGGACGGCACCGACCTGTATTTCGCCAGGCAGCAGGTCTCCCAGCGCCTGGGCGAAGTGAGCGGGAAACTGGGCGAGGAGGCCGAGGTTTCCATGGGTCCCGTGGCCACGGCCATGGGCCAGATCTACCAGTACACCATCGAGACCGGCCGGGAAACGGAAACCCCGGACCAGCTGGGCGAGCTGCGCACGCTGCAGGACTGGGTGATAACCCCGGTGCTGAAAAGCGTGGAGGGCGTAAGCGAGGTGAACGCCTTCGGCGGCTATATCAAGGAATACCAGGTGATAGCCCTGCCCGAACGCATGACGCAGTACGGCGTGGGCCTGCAGGAGCTCTACGACGCCATAGGCAAGAATAATTCCAACGTCGGCGGCGGCATCCTGGAAGCCGGCGGCGAGCAGTTCTTTATCCGCGGCCTCGGGCTGATAAAAACCACGCAGGAACTCGGCGAGATCGTGGTGGCCACCCGCGGCGGCGCGCCGGTGCTGGTGCGCGACATAGCGCGCGTGGAGACCGGGCACAGCGTGCGCCAGGGCGCTTCTATCATGAACGGCAAGAAAGAGGTGGTCGGCGGCGTGGTGATGATGCTCAAGGGCGCCAACAGCCGGGAAGTGGTTAAAAGCGTGCAGGAAAAAATAAAAGAGATAAACGCGGCCGGCGTCCTGCCGGCCGGCCTGAAGCTCGTCCCTTTCTACACGCGTGACACTGTCATTAACGCCAGCATCAGCACCATAACCCGGGCGCTGACGGAAGGCTCGGTGATCGTGCTGGTGATGCTGTATATCTTCCTGCTCAGCTTCCGCGGCTCTTTCATCACCATCCTGTCCTTGCCGCTGGCCTCCATCATCACGTTCATCCTGATGCGCCAGTTCGGGCTTACCGGCAACCTGATGTCCATGGGCGGGCTGGCGGTCTCTATCGGCATGCTGACGGACTCCACCATCATCCAGGTGGAGAACGCCATACATCACCTGGTCCCGTCTACCCCGCAGGAGGAACGGGCGGCGGTTGTGAGAAAGTCCATCCTTGAAGTTATAAAACCCAGCATCTTCGGCGTGCTCATCATCGCGCTGACCTTCATCCCGATCCTGGCGCTCGAAGGCATAGAGGGCAAGATGTTCGGTCCGTTGGCGCTGACGGTGATGTTGGCGCTGTTCGCCTCCATGCTGCTGTCCCTGACTGTGATCCCGGCGCTTTGCGTGATAGTGCTGGCCCCGGCCGAGGACAGGGAAAGCCCGGTGCTGCGCCTGGCCAAGCGCGTCTACCTGCCCACCCTGGGCTGGAGCATGGCCCATAAAACCCCGGTAATTGTTGGCAGCGTGCTGCTGCTGGCCGCGAGCCTTGCCGTGGTCCCGTTCCTGGGCACGGAGTTCGTGCCGGTCATGGACGAAGGTTCTTTCGACATGGACGCTGGTCTGCTGCCGGGCGCCTCGCTGGAAACTACGCTGGGCATGGCAAAAAAGATAGAGGAGAGATTAAAGGCGTTCCCGGAACTGGCGACCGTGGTGTCCAACACCGGCTGGACCGGCCGCTCCGTAGAGGCGCGCGGAGTGGAGAAGACGGGCTTCCTGGGCGTCCTGAAACCCAGGTCCGAATGGAAATCGGCGCGCACCAAGGACGAGCTGTTCAATAAAATGCGCGAAGCGCTCGCCGTTTTACCGGGCATCGTGGTGGGTTTCAGCCAGCCCATACAATGCCGCATAGACGAGTTGGTGGCCGGCACCAAGTCCCAGCTCGCCATCCGCCTTTATGGCGACGACCTGGGCGTGCTTACTAAAAAAGCCAAGGAAATAGCGGCGGTGCTGGGCGGTGTTAAAGGCGCGCTGGACGTGGTGGCGGAAAAGCAGGGCGGGCAGTCTTATGTCCACGTTGAGGTGAACAGGGCGCTGCTGTCGCGCTACGGCCTTAATGTTTCGGATGTCAACGAGGTGATAGAAACGGCGCTGGGCGGGAAACCTGCCGGCGTTGTTTATGAGGGCGATAAGGCCTTCGACATTACCATACGCCTGCCGGAAAAAGAGCGCAATTCGCTGAAGGCGCTGGGCGGGCTGGTGATCATCTCGCCCGCCACCGGCGCCAGGCTGCCGCTTTCCATGCTGGCGGATATTCAGCGCGTGGAAGGCCCGGTGCAGATAGGCCGTGAGTCCGGCAAACGCCGCATCCTCGTCGAGGCCAATATCGGCGGCCGCGACCTGGGCGGTTTCGTGGCCGAGGCGCAGCAGAAGATCAAGGAGAAGGTGGCGCTCCCGGAAGGTTATTATCTCACTTGGGGCGGCCAATTCGAGAACCAGCAGCGGGCCATGAAAAAGCTGTCGCTGATAGTGCCCGTGGTCATCCTGATGATCTTCCTGCTGCTCTCGATAACCTTCAACTCGCTGCGGCAGGCGCTGCTGGTGATCCTGAACCTGCCGCTGGCGCTGGTGGGCGGCATCCTGGGGCTGTATATCTCGGGACAGTATCTTTCCGTCCCGGCGGCGGTAGGTTTCATCGCCCTGTTCGGCGTGGCCGTGCTTAACGGCGTGGTGCTGGTGACTTATATAAACCAGCTCCGCCAGCATGGCCACCGGCTGACAGAGGCCATACCGCTGGGCTGCGAACGCCGTCTGCGCCCGGTGCTGATGACCGCCGTAATAACCATAGCGAGCCTGGTGCCTATGCTGTTCGCCACGGGGCCCGGCTCCGAGGTGCAGCGGCCACTGGCCGTGGTGGTGATAGGCGGGCTGTTGACCTCTACCACGCTGACGCTGCTGGTGCTGCCGGCGCTGTACGCGTTCTTCTCTAAAGGCGAGAAACCGGCTTGAGGGCCATATGAATAAAAAGAACGCGCGGCGGGCGGCTTTGGCGGGTCTGGTGATGTTCCTGGCCGCCCTGGCCGTGCTGCTGGCCCGCCAGTTCAGCCTGGGGCCGGCGCGTCCCGCGCCGGGCTTCAGGACTTTCGGCCCGGCGAACGCCCTGGTGCGGATAACCGAATACAGCGATTACGCCTGCGGGGCCTGCCGCGCCGCCGCGGCTGCGGCGGAGAACATGCTTAAAGTCTACGGCCGGGACGTGCGGCTGGAACTCAAACATTACCCTCTGGTGAATATCCACCGCTGGTCGCTGGACGCGGCAGCTTACGCCGATTGCGCCGGGGAACAGGGGAAGTTCAAAGATTACGCCGCGCTCTTGTTCGAAGGCCAGGAAAAATGGGGCTACGCGAAAGAGAAACCGAAAGAGTTCGAGGCTTTCGCCAGCGGTTTGGGCCTCGATTGGTCGAAAATGCAGTCTTGCGCGGCCGCGCCGGAAACCATTAAGCGAATTAAGTTGGACATGGCCGAGGCCGAAATGAAAGGCGTGAACGCCACGCCGACTTTCTTCATAAACGGCAAAAGGGCGGTAGGGCCGGCCCAGTTCAGCGAAGCCCTGCGCAAGTTCGACACTATGATAAAGGCCCGCCGCCAGCCGCCGGCCGGGAACTGCCCTGAGAAGTAATCGGCTGAGGCGGATGCCTGCGCCGGAGATATTATGACCGATAAAAACAAGATCAAGGACATTGCCGGCCTGCTGGCCAGGCTGGCCGTGGCCGGCGTGTTCATCTATGCCGGCTGGA
>JAJYNO010000022.1 GCA_021786295.1 bacterium
CGGATTCCTATAACCGGCTGCTCGCGCTCTCCATGGAGGGCGAGGCCCGCCTGGAGACCAAGAAGCGCGCCGACGCGCAGGCCATAGAGGTGTTCGCCCGCAACCTGCGCGAGATCCTGATGGCCTCGCCGCTGGGCCACAAGAACATCCTGGCGCTGGACCCGGGCTTCCGCACCGGCTGCAAGCTGGTGTGCCTGGACCGCAACGGCAAGCTGATCCACGACGACGTGGTCTACCCGCATAACGGCGAGGGCGCCGCCGCCTCCGCCGCTGCCAAGGTGAAGGAGCTCGCCGCCAGGTTCAAGACCGAGGTCATCGCCATAGGCAACGGCACCGCCGGCCGCGAGACCGAGGAGTTCGCCCGGAACCTGAAGCTGGACGGCGTCATCATAGTGGTGGTGAACGAATCCGGCGCTTCCGTCTATTCCGCCTCCGAGGTGGCCCGCGACGAGTTCCCGGACAAGGACGTCACCGTGCGCGGCGCGGTCAGCATCGGCCGCCGCCTGATGGACCCGCTCGCCGAGCTGGTCAAGATAGACCCCAAGAGCATAGGCGTGGGCCAGTACCAGCACGACGTGGACCAGAACGGCCTGAAGAAGAGCCTGGACGCCACCGTGGAGAGCTGCGTCAACAGCGTGGGCGTGGAGGTCAACACCGCCAGCCGCGAGCTGCTGAGCTACGTCTCGGGCCTCAACGCGGGCCTCGCCAAGAATATCGTGGAATACCGCAACGCCAACGGCGCCTTCGCCAGCCGCGGCGCGCTGAAGAAAGTGCCGCGCCTCGGGCCCAAGGCCTTCGAGCAGGCGGCCGGCTTCCTGCGCGTCCGGGAGGGGGAGAACCCGCTGGACGCGAGCGCCGTGCACCCCGAGCGCTACGCCATAGTGGAGCAGATGGCCAAGGACCTCGGCTGTAAGGTGCAGGACCTGATGACCAGCGCCGAACTGCGCGCCAAGATCGACATCCGCAAGTACATAGCAGACGGCGTGGGCGAGCCCACCCTGAAGGACATCCTGGCCGAGCTCGCCAAGCCCGGCCGCGACCCGCGCAAGCAGTTCGAGGCTTTCGCCTTCGGCGAGGCCACGAAGATGGAGGAGCTCAAGCCCGGCCAGAAACTGCCCGGCATAGTCACGAACGTGGCCGCCTTCGGCGCCTTCGTCGATATCGGCGTGCACCAGGACGGCCTCGTCCATATCAGCGAGCTGGCGGACCGCTTCGTGCAGGACGCCGCGACGGTAGTGAAGGTGGGGCAGAAGGTGCAGGTGACCGTGCTGGACGTGGACCTGGCGCGGCACCGCATAGCCCTTTCGATGAAGAGCAACCCCGTGGTGGGCCCGCGCGAGAGCAGGGGCAGCCAGCCGGCGGCGGCCGCGGGCCCGCGGCAGGACCGTCCGCGCGGCAACGGCCCCAGGCCGGACAGGGGCCAGCGCCGCGAGGAGGCGCCGACAGGCTCCATGGCCGAGGCGCTCAAGGCCTTCATGGACAAGCGGCGCAACTGAGCGGCCAGGGCCCGGAGAGAAGCCGGCGCTGCAAGGCGCCGGCTTTTTATTTATAATCAACCTCCCGTTCGCGAATAAAGACCAAAGGGCCTACATGCGGGTGGGCCCTTTTTTGCGCCCGGCTTTCCCTTGTCGGCACTTTCAAAAACCCCCGGCGCGGTCTAAACTATGAGCAGCGAGGGAAAAACTTATGAAAAAGCTCATACTCTCTTTCATAGCGGCAGCGGGGCTGGTCTCGGCGGCGTCCGCCGGGGACTTCGATCTGCAGACAATAAAAGCCTCCGACCTGCGGGGCTCGGGCAGCGGCGCCCAGGCGGCGCCGGTCCCGGTACAGCCCCGGCTGCTGGACATAGCCAGGTCCCCCAACATGCCGGCCCCGGTGCTGGATATGACCGTCAAACTACCCTTCAGGGCCCTCAGCGAGCGCGTGACCAGCCTGCCGCAGGTGAAGATGCAGGCCATAGACCCTTCCGCCCCGATACTCTTCCGCCAGGGCGACCACATAGCCTTCAGCAACGTCAGCGTTAACTACAACGGCATGATCGTCGATCCCACCATCCTGATAAAGCCCTTCTTCGAGGGCAGGAACAGGCTGGCCATAAAGGTCATGAAGGTGGAGGCCGACATAGAGATGGGCCCCCGGGCCCCTTTCACCCAGCCGCTGGACAAGGACGGCCTGATGCAGATGGTGATGGACAACCTCACCAAGGGCATGCTTCAATCCATGGACGAGGCCTTCGCCAAGAACAGGGTGCAGCTGCGGGCCAGCGACGTCCTCTCCTTCGCCTACGACCGCAAGAGCTGGACCCTCCATGCGGCGGTCAAGCCCGGCTTCGTGGCGCCGCTGCTGCCCGGCCTGATAACCGATGTCTCCCTCTCCAACTTCACCTTCGACGACCAGGGTTTCGCCCTCAGCGTGCAGACCGGCTCCGCCGAGTCCGTCGCCAAGGTGCCCGGCTGCAATCTGGCCATCTCCGACGGCCTGCTGGACAATTTCATAGGCCAGTTCGCGAAGAACACCGACTTCCAGCTGCATCCCGCCGGCCACGAGGGGGGCCTCAAGTTCAGCGCCGACGGCAGCGTGGAGCTGGCCGGCAAGATCTACGCCCGCGACGTGTTCCTGAAGCCCAACGTCTACTTCCGGGCCCGCATAGTTCCCCAGCTCGTAGGCCCCAACACCCTGAAGGTGCGCGTGGAGCGCGTGGACGTGGACCAGGCCTACGGCATAGGCGTGCCCGGTTTCATCAACAACTGGATACAGGGCAAGGTGGTCAGTTCCGTGATCGCTACCCTCACCACCAACCCCGCGCTGGCCAAGGTGATGACGGCCCGCAGGCTGGACGACCGCACCGTGCAGATAACGCTCAAGAACAGCGCCTTCCTGCCCTCTTTCGCAAACGGCGCCGTCATCGACAACCTGAAGATAGGCAACGGCCTGATGTACCTGGGCTTCAAGCTCTGACAGGGGATAACCGGGAGAACTTATGAAGAACATTACCTTCAAAATAATAGCCCTGGCCGCGGTCCTCTCCTGCGGCACCGCCTACGCCTCGGATTTCGGCCTGGAAGGGCTGAGCGCCTCGGACATGGGCGTCCAGACGCAGGGCTTCAGGGCCCCGGCTCCCAGGCCGGCCGCCGCCGACGGCGGCCTGATAGGGATGGACATCAACATCCGCGTGCCGTTCAGGCTGATGGACAGGCAGGCTGCCGCCATCTCGGCTTCCGACCGGCGCGTGACCGTGCTGGACAAGAGCCTGCCCGTGGTCTCCAGGTCGGGGGATTTCCTCAAAGTGGGCAATATACAGGTGGACGCCGGCGGCATAATGGTGGCGCCGGTCCTTACGCTCAAACCCTACCTCGAAGGGCGCGACAAGCTGGCCGTCCGGATACAGCGCGTTCAGATACACGCCTCTATGCAGCCCGACGTACGCTCCGCCGGTCTCCCGCAGCTCAGCCAGGAGGACGTGATGGCCCTGGTTATGGACACGGTGATAAAGAGCGTCTACGCTTCGCTGGACAAGACCCTGCAGGCCAGGCCCGTGCCGCTGAAGGCGCGGGACGTGGTGACGCTGCGCTACGATAAGGCCGCCTGGACCCTGCACGCGGCCGTCTCCTCTAAGGCGCTGCGCCAGTTCATTCCCGCCGGGCTGATGGGCGACCTGCACCTGACCGGCTTCTCTTTCAGCGACACCGGGCTGGCGTTGAGGATACAGACCGCCGATTAAGTTTTTCGCGGGGTTCCCTTACGGCCCCGCGGTTCAGGAGGGGATGAATGAATAGACTCGGTGTTTGCGCCGCAGCGGCGCTGCTGTTCTCCGCTGGCCTCGCGGCCGCGGAAGTGAACTTCGACGGAGGGCAGGCCGCGGCCGCCTCCCTGCCGGACGAACTGAAGGGGTTCAACCCGCCGCATCCGGGCCAGCCCGTGCATCCGCCTGAGCCGGGACCTTGGCACCCGCACCCCGTGCCTCCGCCTCCGGGGCCCCACCCTTATCCAGGCCCGCAGCCGGGCCCCTGGCATCCTCATCCGGTGCCCCCTCAGCCCTATCCGGGCTGCCACAGCCCTTCGGTCGTGATCAAGGACGGCGGCTATATCTACAGCGACGGCAATATGCTGGGTTCCGACGCGGTGGACTATAAGGCCAGCTGCACCGGCGAGGTGGCCTGGAAGGACAGCTACGGCTATCTGCACAAGGACACGGCGCAGCTGGGCGGCGACGTGAGCGGTTACAAGATAGCCATGTACACCGGGAACGTGGTCTGGACCAACACCTATGGCGGCCTGTTCAAGGACACCGGACGCCTGGGGGACGGACCGCAGAACTATCAGGTACTGGACTACACCGGCGACGTGGTCTGGACCGACGGCTACGGCTATCTTTACAAGAACTACGCGCGTCTCGGGCAGGACCCGCAGAGCTATAAGGCCGCCGCCTTCACCGGCGACGTGGTCTGGACGGACAGCTACGGCGATCTCTATAAGAACGACGTCAAGCTGTTCGCCGGGGTCAGGGACTACCAGGTGGCCGATCGCACCGGGGACGTGGCCTGGACGGACGACTACGGCGACCTGTACAAGAACGGGCAGAAGGTGGCCAGCGGCCAGTCCGGTTATTCCATGGACGAGTTCGGCAAGCTGGTCTGGACTGACGGTTCGGGGGAGCAGCACGTGTCCTGAGCCGGCTCTCCGTTATTGGAAAGCGCGGCCGGCGGGGCCGCGCTTTTTGTTATTATTTGCGCAGGCGGCCCGGACCGGCCGCGGGAGGACCTATGCTCTTCGACAGGATGGACGCGGCGATGGTGAAAGCGATGGAGAAGAGACGGTGCCGGGCGAGATCACCGTGATCGACGCCAACGATGAGGTGGTCGGCTGGAACAAGCACGGCAGGCGGCTGTTCCACAGGCCGCTGGAGGCCATGGGCATGAATTTCCGCCAGTGCCACCCGGAGCACAGCCTGCCGATGGTGGAGAGGCTGGTGGGGGAGATGAAGGCGGGCTCGCGCGACAAGGCGTCCTTCTGGATAGACCTCGAGGTGGAGAAGGGCGAGCCGAAGCACAAGATCTTCATAGAGTTCTACGCGCTGCGCGGCGAGGACGGGAAGTACCTGGGCTGCATGGAGTTCACTCAGGACGTGCAGGCCATAAGGGACCTGCGGGGCCAGAAGCGCCTGATGGACTGAAACGGGCTTCCGGGTGGCGGGACCGTCAGAATAAAAAGCCGGGCCTGCGGCCCGGCTTTTCCTCCGCTGTCGTCCGGCGCTTACGAGGGGTTGTTGTAGAGGCCGGGCCAGATCGGGGCCAGGGAGCGGACGAAGGCGTCCGTTATTCCCGACATCGCGGACTGCACGTCTATGCCCTCGTAGGACATGGAGGCGGACCACAGCACGGTCCCGGTCTTGACGTCCACCATGCGCGACAGCATCGACACGTTGGCCGTGGTGCTGAGCAGCTGGGAGTTGGGGATGCCCATCACCGAACCCTCGGAGTAGACGGAGCCGCCGCCCACCTGCGTCACCGTGGCGGGCTGGAACACGGATTTGCCGCCGGCCTGGGTGACCAGGTACGAGGTCTGCGGCGTGCTTTCGGACACGGTCCCGACGAAAAGCGCGTCCACCCCGAGCAGCTTGCCCAGCTTCTGCGCGGTGGCCGGGTCGAAGGAGCCGGAGTTGGAGAGCGACTGCTCCTTCATCACGTCCGCCAGGCGCTGGCGCTCCACTACGTCAGCGCCGCGGGCCACCAGGCTCTGCGTCATCAGGTCGGCGGCCAGGTCGCCCTGCGGGCCGTTGAACGAAAGGACCGCGACGCGCTTTATGGCCGCGAAGTCGGCGCGCGGATTCACCGCCACGTTCGGCGTGACGCAGGCGGAAAACAGCAGCAGGGCCGGTATCAGGGATAGCTTTTTCATTGTTTCAGGTTGTTGAGGTGCTTGAGGGCGGTCTCGCGCATGTGGGCGTCCGGAGCGTTGTCCAGGCAGGCCTGCCAGGCGGCCACGGCCTGGGCCTTCATTCCCTTCTTCTCGTAGATCAGCCCCAGCATGTACTGGGCTATGGCCTTTCTGGGGTCCAGCCGCACGGCGTCCTCGAAGGCCCGCTGCGCGTCGTCTATGCGGTGCAGGCGGGCGTAGGTGAAGCCGAGCTTGACGTGCAGGTCGACGTTGTTGGGCTGCAGCACCAGCGCCTGCTGCAGGTCCGCCGCGGTTTTCACCAGTTCGGCCGGCGTCTGGGACCTTATGTCCTTCCCGGCGGGAACGCCTGGCGTCTGGGCCATGGCCGGCAGCGAGCAGCACAGCAGGACCGCAGATAAAAGGTATTTCATAATAACCTCCGCATCCCCAGAGCATATAAAATACTGCGCCTTTTTGGTAGCCCGGGCCCCTGGATTTGATAAGATTTATCCCGGGCGCGCCGCGCCCCGGGAGGGACCATGAAATTCACTTTTTCTCACAATAACCTGAACGTGCTGGACCTGGAGAAGAGCCTGAAGTTCTATAAAGAGGCGTTGGGTCTCTCCGAGACCCGCCGTAAGGAGGCGCCTGACGGCAGCTTCGTGCTGGTCTTCCTGGGCGACGGCGTCACCCCGCACAGGCTGGAGCTCACCTGGCTGCGCGGCAGGAAGGAGAAGTACGACCTGGGCGACAACGAGATCCACCTGGCCTTCAACGTTGACGACTACGTAGCGGCGCATGCGCTCCACAAGAAGATGGGCTGCGTCTGCTACGAGAACGAGGCCATGGGGATCTATTTCATAGAGGACCCGGACGGCTACTGGCTGGAGATACTGCCGGAGAAAAGATGAGGCCGGACAAATCTGGACGTGGGGACGCCAGGCTAAAGATCGGCGGCCTGGAACTGGACTTCGTCCTGCTGGCGAGGCTTGGCGCCGTCCTGACGGCGCTGCTGAGCGCGGCGTACCTCCTCTTCTTCTCCCGGCGCTGAGATCCTCATGCAAGGCCCGGAAAGGCGCATAGTGCACGTAGACATGGACGCGTTCTTCGCGGCCGTGGAGCAGCGCGATAACCCGGCGCTCAGGGGGAGACCGGTCATAGTGGGGGCGGACCCCGGGGGCGGCCGCGGCCGCGGGGTGGTCTCCACCTGTTCCTACGAAGCCCGTCGGTTCGGCGTGCGCTCGGCCATGCCGATCTCCGAGGCCTGGCGCCGCTGCCCGAAGGGCGTCTACCTGCGCCCGGATTTTCGCAAGTATTCCGCCGTCTCGGAACAGGTGCAGAGGGTCTTCGGGGAGTTCACGCCGGATACGGAGCAGGTCAGCATAGACGAGGCCTTCCTGGACATCACGCGCAGCGCGCACCTCTTCGGCGGACCGCTGGAGACCTGCCGCCGCCTGAAGGCGCGCGTCAGGGAGGAGACCGGCCTCACCTGCTCGGTGGGCCTGGCCCCGACCAAGATGGCCGCCAAGATAGCCTCCGACCTGAAGAAGCCGGACGGCCTGGTGGAGGTCCGCGAAGCCGACCTGCGCTCTTTCCTGGCGCCGCTGGACATCTCGCGGCTGTGGGGCCTGGGCCCCAAGACGGCCGAGGTGCTGCGCGGCCGCGGCATAAACACCATAGGGGAACTGGCCGCGGCCGAGGCGGACGAACTGCGCGGGCTGGGGATCCACGGCGCCGGGCTGAAGCGGCTCGCTCTCGGGGAGGACCCGCGCGAGGTGGCGCCGGCCTGCGATACCAAGTCCGTTAGCAACGAGATAACCTTCGAGGAGGACACTTCCGACGCCAGGGAGATAAAGGAATCTCTGGTGGCGCTGGCGGACAAGGTCTCCTCACGGCTGAGGGAGGAGGGGCTGAAGGGGCGCACCGTCACGCTCAAGATACGGCTGCAGGGCTTCGAGACGCACACCCGCGCCAGGACCCTGACGCTCTCCACCAACTACGCCGACGTGATCTCAAGGGAGACCCTGGCCCTGTACGCCGCTTTCGACAGGAGGCGGAAAAAAGTGCGGCTGCTCGGGGTGAAGGTCTCCGGCCTGATGCCGGCGGAAGAGAGGGAGAGCCTCTTCGAGGACGAGGGGGACGCCAGGCGGGAGAAGGCGCACCGGGCCATAGAGGCGATCAGGGAGAGGTTCGGCCGCTCGGCCATCTACCGGGCCGGCGGAAAGAAGGATATCTGAGGGCTATTTGTCAGGGGCAGGCAGCAGGGAGTCCCCGGAGGAGTCGGTCCACCCGGTCAGGGTGCGCAAATAGTTCTTCCACTTGGTCTCCAGGGAGGGCACGGTGACGGCGCCTTCCGGCGCGGAGGCCGCGTAAAGCATGGCCCCGAAGAGCGTGTCCTGCAGCGTCTCGGCCACTGCCGCCGGTTCGTCCTTGAGCGCGAACGCCCTTTCCCTTACCCCGGCCAGCAGGTGCTCCGCCAGCCTTTCCCGTCCCTTGTCGATCATGCCGGTGAAGAGCTCAGAGAAATCCTTGCCGCGCCCGGCCAGGTAGTAGAGCAGTATCAGCACCTGCGCGTCCTGGCGGCGCGCGCGCAGCGCCCACAGCACGTTGCCCAGGCAGTGCTTCAGCAGCCTGCGTCCGGCCCCGTCATCCGGCCGCATCAGCGCGGCCACCGTCTCGTGGTTGTGGGCGATGATCTCCCTTACCATGCCGGCGAAGAGCGCGTTCTTGTCCGGGAAATGGTACATCACCGCCGACTGGCTCAGTCCGACGTCGTCGGCTATCATCTGGAAACTCGCGTCCGCGAAGCCGTGCTTCGCGGCCAGCTTTATGGCGGACAGGATGATCCTGCCGCGAGTTCTTTCGCCCTTGGAGGTTTCAGGCCTCGTTTTCATCGTTACGATTCTACATAATTAAGCGCCGCAGGGCCTACGGGGGGCGGGCCCAGGCGCGGCATAGGCCCATGGGCCCATGACGGGGAAGGCGCGCCGGCATACAATGTATTACGCTGTTTTATCGGAGCCATGCTCGGCCCCGGAGGCCCAGGAAATGAGAACAATATCGGCTGCGGTCCTGTCGTTCTTCTTCTGTCTGGCGTCTGTCAGCGCCGGGCCGGCCAGTGCCGGCGGCGGCCGGGCGGCGGCCGGATCTTATCCCGATCCCGCGCTGGAGGATTTCGCCGAAACCGCCTACGGCTACCTGAACCCGGCCAACAGGCCGCCCGCCGACCTTAGGGACGCGCCTGCCCCGGAAGCCTCCGCCGTGGCCGCCAGGCCGGGCGGCGGCTATATCTACGCAAGGCTCACTGTCCTGGTCTTCCGGCGCGCTGCGGTCCTGAGGAAACTCCTGGAGCTGGACGGGTTCGTGCTTCAAGGCGAGCGGGCGTACGGCAAAAGCAGGGGCGGCAAGATCGTCCTCCTCGGCTGGCTGAAGGCCTCTTCGCTGGATTCGGTCAGGGCCGTCCCTGGCGTGCTCCTGGTAAGGACGGGTACCGGCGGGACGCCTTTATAGGCCCCGTTTATTTTAATACCATGATAGTTATGCCCATCTCAAAGACCTTCGAATACGAACACAAGGTGAAGCCGGAAGAAATAGACGGGCTCGGCCACGTGAACAACCAGGTCTATCTGGACTGGCTTATGGAGGCCGCCTCGCGTCATTCGGCGGCCGCCGGCTGGGACATCGGGCGCCTGCTGGCCCTTGGCGAGGGCTGGGTGGTGAGGCGCCATGAGATAGACTATCTGCTGCCCGTGCTGCCCGGGGACGCCGTCAGGCTGCGCACCTGGGTGGAGACCGCGGAGAAGGCGTCCTCCGAGCGCCGCTACGAGGTGGTGCGCCTCTCCGACGGCAGGACGGAGATCGGCTGCCGCGGTCTGACGGTCTGGGTATGGATAAACTATCGGACCGGCCGGCCGGCCCGCATTCCCCCCGAGGTGGTGAAGGCCTTCGCTGACTGGGCCCCGTAAGGGCCCTCCCGGGCCTATCCCCGGCCGCCGGAGTCCCCGGCGGCCTTTTTTTTGAAGCGCCGGCTCTTGCAATTTTTGCGATTTTTACAATTATTTGACTTTAGCCTTTTCGTTTGTTAGACTAGAAGCACCAGGGGTTCGGGTTCACTTAAACTAAGTTCAGCGGGGTCCGCGGTCCGTGCTAATCCGGGCGCGGCCCAGGCAGCTTCCTCTTCGCGCGGCCTGACCCTGCAGCTGCTGGAGGCTTATATGGCGCTTAAAATTATCATAGCGGACGATCACGCCATAGTGCGTGAAGGGATAAAGGCCCTGCTCGAAAAACGCGGCAGGGAGATGGAAGTGGCGGGGGAGGCGGCGGACGGACGGGAGCTGCTTGAGCTGGCCCGCAGGACGCCGGCAGACGTCTACGTCATCGACGTTGCCATGCCGCGCCTCAACGGGCTGGAGGCGGCCTCCAGGCTGCTGCGCCGGAACAGCGGCGCCAGGATCGTATGCCTCGGCATGGACTGCGACCGGGAGACGGTACGCAAGGCTGTAGCGTCCGGAGTGCGGGCCTACGTGCTGAAGGAGAACACCGCGGCGGAACTGATGAAGGCCATATACGCGGCGGCTCGCGGCGGTTCCTATTTCAGCCCGCAGGTCTCCGCCCTGGTCCCGGTAGGTCCGGCCGCCGGCGGCGCTCCGGAGCCTCCCGACCAGGCGGGACGCCTGACCTCCAAGGAGAGGGAGATAATACAGCTCATCGCCGAGGGGCTGGCCGACAAGGAGATCTCCCGCAGGCTCAGGATCTCCCGCAACACCGTGCACGCGCACCGCAACAACATTTCCAGGAAGCTGGACATACACAAGCAGACCGACCTGGTGCGCTTCGCGATAAGGGAAAAGATCGCCGCGGTCTGAGAGCGCCTCAGGCGCCGGGAACTGCTAACCTTTTAGGCTTAGCCGCATTTTCAGGGCGCAAATAGCCGGTTCCGGCGATTCAACCGCGCGGCACGAATTTATAGTCTGGCTATGGGGGATAGGGTTAGTTGAGCGGCCTGCCGTAGGGCATCCAGCCGCGCTTCCGGCGGCAAGGGGGAAGCGGTCAGGGGGCGCCGGCGGCGCGGAAACGGGGTTTACGGCAGGCCGCTGCCAGGGGGGATAATGAGGAAGAGGACATCGAATAGACGGGCTCGCGGGACCAGGAAGCGCGCGTCGGCTTGGAAGCTGCTGCGCCCGCAGTTCTATTACCTTAAGGCCGAAAAAATGCTGGCCGTGTCAGGTCTTGTTTTCTGCCGGGCCTGCTAGCCGGGCCGGGAGGGGGCTATGCTGAGGGAAGACGCCGTTCTTGCCAGGAAGATAATAGATTTCTATTCAGGGAGGGGAGTTGAATGCGCGGTAGTGGACGAGCATTCCTCGCTGCTGGTCATGCTCTACTCTGAGACCGGCACGCACGAGTTCCGCTGCGGCCGCCGCGTCCTGGCCGGCGGGCGCTGGGGCCGGGTCTGCAGGGACCTGGAGAGGGAATTCGGCGTCCTTAGGGAGCGCTGGAGAGCGGGGGGCGGGGCGTGACGCGCGTGATCGAGGCGGCCAAGGACGGGCTGTCTGGGCGCACCGGGTTCGTGGCGCCGCGGGTGGTGAGCGTGAAGCTGGAGGACGGGCTTTACCACGTCATTCTCGACGTGCTGGAGCCGGGGGCAGGGCTGCTGCGCACCTACGACGTGGCGGTGGACCCTTCAGGGGACATGCACGGCTACGCGCCTCTGGCGAGCGGCCCTGTTTCCGAGTGAAGGCGCAACTGCCCTGGCTCAAGCGCCCTGAGGCCTTTCATCAGACGGTCTATGTCGGTCTCGTCGTTGTAGAAGTGCAGGGAGACCCTTATCCCGCCGCCGCGGGCGGCCGTCATTATGCCCATCCGCTCCAGCCTGGCCACCGCTTTTTGCGGGTCTCTGGCCCTGATGATCGTTATCCCTGAGCGGCAGTCCCCGCCTCTGGGGGTGGCGATGACGGCCCCCAGCTCCGACAGCCTTTTTTCAAGGTAGGAATCCAGTTCCAGTATGCGCTCCTGTATGTTCCTGACTCCGAGGCCGCGCAGCAGCCTGGCCGCGGCCCCAAGCGCGAAGATGGGAGCGAAGTGCGCGCAGCCGCCCTCCACCGCCGAGGCCGCTTTCCTGAAGGCGGCGGCGCGGTTGTCCATTTCTTCCGGCGCCTGGACGGAGCGCCAGCCAGCCTGAGGGAACCTGATCTTGCCGAGCCATTTTTTCGAGACGTAAAGCCCGGCGGCACCGTAGCCGGCCATGGTCCATTTGAAGCAGGAAAAGACCATGAAATCGGCGCCGGCCCTGCGGACGTCCACGGGCATGGCGCCGAGAGCCTGGGTGGAGTTGACCACGAAGATTAGGCCCTTTCGCCGGCAGAGCCTGCCCAGGGCCTGCAGGTCCTGTCTGAAACCCGTGCGGTACTGCACGTAACTGGAGACCAGTATCCTGGTCCCCGGTCTGATTGCCCTCTCTATGACCTCCATCGGGTAGCGGCCGTCCCTGGGCTCGGCGAAAGCCACCTTGTAGCCCAGGTTGAGCCAGGGCAGCGTGGAGGAGGGGAACTCGTCGCGCATGGCAAGCACCCCGCCGCGCCCTTTCAGCGCGCCGGCCACCAGGCCCATGCCGTGCGATGTGTTGAGGGTGAAGGCCGTTTCTTCCGGAGACGCTCCTATCAGCCCCGCCAGCTCGGAGCGGGACTCCTCCATCCGCCTGAGCCATCTCTCCCAGTAGGCGTCCCCGTGCTCCAGGGCCTCCCTGTAATAGGCCGCCCCGGCCTCCGCCACCGGTCTGGGCAGCGGAGCGCCGCCGGCCGCGTTCAGGAAGGTATATTTTTTCAGGGCCGGGAACAGTTCCCGCGCCGCTTTCCAGTCCGGTTTCCTCATGTCCGGTATGATAGCAAAAACTCCTGCCGGACTATTTGGTAAAATATCGGGAAGTACTGGAGGTCCTATGGCTCTCGCAAAACGCGTCGGCATCTTCCTCGGTGTAAACCTGCTCATCCTGCTCACGCTGTCCGTGACGCTGAACTTCCTCGGGATCGGCGGCTATTTCAGCGCGCGCGGCATAGACTATCACGCCCTGATGTTGTTCTGTCTCGTCTGGGGCATGGGCGGCGCCTTCATCTCGCTAGGGCTTTCCCGGGTCATAGCCAAGTGGACCATGGGCGTGGAGGTCATAGACCCCGCCACCACCGATCCGGCGCTTTCCGAACTGGTCAATATCGTTCATTCGCTGGCCTCCGCGGCCGGCCTGCCGAAGATGCCGGAAGTCGGCTACTATCCCAGCCCTGAGATAAACGCTTTCGCCACCGGCCCGACCAAGAGCCGCGCTCTGGTGGCCGTCTCGGCCGGCCTGCTGCAGACCATGGACAGGGAGCAGCTGGAGGGAGTGCTGGGGCATGAGATCACCCATATAGCCAACGGCGACATGGTGACGATGACTCTGATACAGGGCGTGATAAACGCGCTGGTGATGTTCCTGGCGCGCGTCATAGCCTTCTTCCTGGCCAACCGGGGGAACGACGGAGAACGTTCGTCAGCCCCCAGCTACATAGTGATCTTCCTGCTGGAGATCTTCCTCAGCTTCCTCGGCATGATCGCCGTGGCCGCCTTCTCGCGCTGGCGCGAGTACAGGGCGGACGCCGGCGGCGCGCGGCTGGCCGGGCGCGAGAAGATGATAGACGCGCTGGAAGCGCTGCGCCGCAACGTCGAGGAGGCCGACCTGACGCACAAGGCCTCGCTGTCCACGCTGAAGATCTCGGGCGGACGCAGGTTCTCGCTGTTCGCCACGCACCCGCCGCTGGAGGACCGCATAGCGCGCCTTAAGGCCGGAGCCTGAAGGCCGCGCGCAGCGGAGAAAAGCCGCCCCTTAACGGGCGGCTTTTTTTCGGCCGCCGCGCGGGAGAAGTTGGTATAATCATCGGTAGGGGAAAGATATGTGCGGCAGATATTCGCAGACCTTCGACCTGGCCGAACTGATCAAGCGCTTCGGGCTCAAGCAGCCGCCTTTCAACGCCAGGCCTTCTTACAACATCGCTCCCGGCGCCACGGTGCCGGTGGTCTGCGCCTCCGGGCTGCGGCTTATGAAATGGGGCTTCGTCCCGGCCTGGGCGTCCAGCGGCGGGGCCTCCCTTCCGCTTTTCTCCGCCGGCAACACGCTGGAGCGGAAGTTCTCGGACGAGACCGCTCCGGACACCGCCACCACCCAGCCCCGCGAAGGTTTCATCAACGCGCGGGCCGAGGGGATAGCCTCCCGCCCCGCATTCAGGTCGGCCTTCTACAGGACGCGCTGTATAGTGCCCGCCGACGGTTTCTACGAGTGGCAGACCTCGGCCGGAGTCAAGTCGCCCTACAGGTTCGCGCTGCGCTCCGGCGGCCTGTTCGGGATGGCCGGGGTGTACGAGGAGAAGAGCTCCACGTTCGCCATCGTCACCACGGCGGCCAGCGCGCTGGTGCGGACCGTGCATCACCGGATGCCCGTGATACTGGAGCAGCGCCACGAATCCCTGTGGCTGGACCCGAAGTTCAGGGACAGCGAGACGCTGCTGCCGCTGCTGCGCGCCTACGATTCCGGGCTGATGCGCGGCTACCGCGTCTCGGACGTGGTCAACGATCCCTCCAGGGATTCTCCGGACTGCGCCGAGCCGCTCAGGGAATGAGGCGCCGCCGCGCGCCTGGAGGCCGATGGCCGCGGTTCCCCTCGGGCTGGCGCTGGCCGCTAAGGTCAGCCGGAGGCCCGTCTTCGCCGGAGCCTGCGGCTGAGATCTCGTCGTGGCCGGTCCTGCCGGGGGCGCTTTTCTTCAGGCAGACCACGGCCGGCCTGTGGCCGCGGCACTCCTCCTCGGAGTACTGCGCGTAGGAGACTATTATCAGCAGGTCGCCCTTCTGAACCAGGCGGGCGGCGGCGCCGTTGACGCCTATGACTCCCCTGTCGCCGTAGAGCACGTAAGTGGAGAAACGCGCCCCGTTATTCACGTCGTAGATGTCCACCTTCTCGTGCTCGAGCAGGTCCGCCTTGCGGCACAGTTCGCGGTCTATCGTGATGGAGCCGTTGTAGTCTATGTCGGTCTGCGTCACCGGGACCCGGTGCAGCTTGGATTTCATCAGCGTCCTTGTCATTTCTTTGTCCTTTCTTTGTTCATGCGCGCCGCCAGGGCCGTGCCCAGCAGCACCAGGTCCGGGACGATGTGGTCGAAGAGGCCGGCGTCCCCGAACAGTTTGGAGAAGCCGCCGGTGCCGATGACCAGCGCTTCCCCGCCGAAGTAGTCCGCCTTTATCCTGTCGGCTATGCCCCTGATGGCCAGGAGGTTGGAATGGTACAGCCCGGACTGGATGGAATCCACCGTGGTCTTACCCACCAGCTCGGCCGGCTTGGTTATCTCCACGCGCGGCAGCTTGGCCGTGCGCATAGCGAGGGCCTCCATCGAGATGCGCAGGCCCGGCATGATGAGGCCGCCCAGGTATTCCTTGTGTTTCGTGACGGCGCAGAAGGTGGTGGCGGTGCCGAGGTCTACGATGATCAGGTTGCGCTCCGGGTACAGGGCTGTCGCGGCTATGGCGTTGGCTATGCGGTCTGCGCCCACCTCGAGCGGGTTCTTGTACTTGATGTTGAGGCCGGTCCTGGCGCCGCCCTGCAGCAGGAACGGCTCCAGGCCGAAGTACTTGGCGGCCATGTGCTGCAGGGTGTAGAGGAGGTCCGGCACCACGGAGCAGATGGCCACCTCGGTGATCTCGGCGGGGTCCATGTCGTTCTCGCGGATGGCGTTCTTGATGAAGGTGCCGAACTCGTCGGAGGTGGCGTTGCAGGAGGTGCCGCGGAACATGGCGACGAGCTTGTCCTCTCTGAAGACGCCTGCGAGTATCTGGGTGTTGCCTACGTCCAATGCTAGCAGCATGATTTATCCTTTTTTGCCGTTTGCCGGTCCGCCGCGGGGAGTGGAACGCAAAAACAGGGTCTCGCACACCGTGCTCGCCCTTCCCCGCCTCGGCCCTCGCGCTTATGCAAGCTCGGGCCTCCGGCAGGGTTTTGCTTATCCACTTCCCGCGTCATCCCGGGGGGAATTAGGCGGTGTATTTGTTCCCGTTTGTTTAAAAGCTGAAACAACTTTTCGGCCAGAATTTCCGGGCCGGCACAGTCGGCAAGGGGGAGGCCTAATGAATAAATATGGAAAAGATGGGGGTCCTTCATTTCGCGGGTGTCGTTGTGGACGACGAGGTCGGCGGAGGGGAGGGAGCGGACCTTTTTGAGGGCCTGGGTTTTGGTGGCGCCGGCGGTGAGTTTGAAGGCGATGAGGAGAGGCGCGGGGCGCCTGCCGGCGGCGGCGTAGGGCTTTATGCGGTCGACGATCTTGAAGTTGCGCCTCAGGGTGATGCGCAGGGTGGCCGGGGAGGAGGGGAGCTTGGCGGCGCGGCCGGGCTTGTATCTCCTGCCGCCGGCCTCTATGAGGACGGGGGAATAGTCGCTGACGGCGGCGAGGTGGATAACGGCGTCGAAAGCCCCGGACTTCAGCGCCTTCTTCAGCGCCGAGTCCAGGTCCGAGAAGGTCTCGTAGCCGGCCGTGCGCACGTTCCTGCCGGAGGGGGTCTGCGAGCCTGCGGCGCACAGGGCAAGCACTTCGCAGCCGCGCGCGGACAGTTCCTCGGCCAGGACGCGGCCGGTGCGGCCCGTGCTGGTATTGGTTAGTACGCGGGCGGCGTCTATGTGCTCGCGCGTGCCGCCGGAGGTTATCAGCACCTTCATAAGGCTTTCACTATCTCCTTGTAGATGGCTTCCGGCTCGAGCAGGCGGCCTTCGCCCACGTCGCCGCAGGCCTGGTAGCCCGTGGCCGTGCCGAGGACGTTCACGCCCCAGCCCTGCAGGGTCTTTACCGAGTTCCGCGTGGCGGGATGTTTCCACATGTTGAGGTTCATCGCCGGGGCTATCAGGTAGGGCTTCTTGAAGTCGCAGGCGAGGAAGATCGTGGAGATATAATCGTCGGCTATGCCGGCGGCGAGCTTGTTGATGATATTGGCGGTGGCCGGGCAGACGATGGCCAGGTCCATCCACCGGGTCAGGTTGATGTGCTCCAGCGCCGAGCGGTCCTCGAAGGTGTCGGTGTAGACGGCGCGGTGGGTCAGGCCTTCCAGCGTGGACTTGCCGATGAACTTGAGCGCGTTCTGCGAGCAGACGGTCTTCACGTCGTGGCCTTCCTGCACCAGGCGCGAGATGACATTGCAGGCCTTGTAGCAGGCTATGGAGCCGGTCAGCTGGAACAGGATGTTCTTTTTACGCTTCGACATTGTCTATCAGCCTCACTTTGCCGAGCTTCGCCGCGGCCAGCCTGCGGCCCCAGCGCTCCTCTATGTATTCCGGCCCGAAGCCGAGTTTGGCTAAGGCCTTTTTCATGTTCGGGATGGAAGCCTTCGAGCCCAGCACCATGTTCAGGGCCGGGGCTATGGCCCGTTCTTCCTCGTTCAGCAGCAGGTTGCGGGAGCTCATGGCCAGGCCGTCCGGCTCGCGCACTATCGGGCAGGGCACGATCTCTACGTCGAGGAACAGGGCCTCGGCCATGCCCTTTATCAGGCGGTACTGCTGGTAGTCCTTCTCTCCGAAATAGGCGCGGTCCGGCTTCACCAGGTTCAGCAGCTTCAGCACCACGGTCAGCACGCCCTCGAAATGCCCCGGCCTGTACGCTCCGCAGAGCAACCGGCTCTCTTCTTTTTCGTCCACGCGGTAGCGGTAGCCGTCCGGGTACATGTCACCTGCGTTGGGCGCCAGCAGGAAGTCGGCGCCGGCGGCCGCGAGCATCTTGGTGTCGGCTGCCAGCGTGCGCGGGTAGCGGGCCAGGTCCTTCTTGTCGTTGAACTGCGCCGGGTTCACGAAGACGCTGGCGGCCACGATGTCGTTCTCGCGGCGGGCGCGGGCGATGAGGGACAGGTGGCCGTCATGCAGCGCGCCCATCGTCGGGACGAAGCCCAGGCTCCTGCCGCCGAAACGGCCTCCCGCTCTGAGCGTCCTCCACCGCTTTAGGCTCTTCACGGTGATCATGGCCGCTCCTTCTCCGTCAGCGCGTAAGGCTTAGCGTCCGGCCTCCCGGGGCCGGAAGGCTCGGCCGGAAAAACGCCGTCTTTGACCTCGGAACCGAAGGCGTCCAGCGCCTCCTTCACCAGCCGCCGGCCGTCCAGGTATTTCTTCACGAAAGAAGGCGGCTGGCCGTAGAGGCCGAGCATGTCCTGCATGACCAGCACCTGCCCGTCGGTGAAGCGGCCGGCGCCGATGCCTATCACCGGGATCTTCAGCGAGCGCGTCACGCGCGCGGCCAGCTCCTCCGGCACGCACTCCAGCACCAGCGCGAAGCACCCGAGCTTCTCTAGCTCCTGCGCGTCCTGCAGCAGCTTCTCCGCCGAGGCTTCGTCCTTGCCCTGCGTCCGGTAGCCGCCCAGGCGGTTAATGGCCTGCGGCGTCAGGCCGAGGTGGCCCATGACCGGGATGTCGGAGGTTACGATATGCGAGACGATGTCGGCGTGGCCGTCCAGGCCCTCTATCTTCACGGCCTGCGCGCCGGCGCGGGCCAGCTTCTCAACGGTATCCATTGCGTGCTCTAAACCCTTGCGCGTGGCGAGGAACGGCATATCGGCCACTACCAGCTTGTTCTTCACCGCGCGGGCTACGGCGGCGGTGTGGAGCGCCATCATGTCGGGTGTGGCGGCTATGGTGGAGGGGTGGCCGTGCATTACCATGGCCAGGCTGTCGCCCACGAGGACGCAGTCTGCGGCCGACTCGGCGGCCAAGGAGGCCAGCGTGTAGTCGTAGGCCGTGATCATGGATATCTTAGGCCCGGGTTTCCTGTAATCGTAGAAGTCGGTTATTTTCATTTGGACACCTCTTAGCGCGTCCTCACGTGTACAGGAGCGTTCGCAGGACCGGAACGCAAAACGCGCTTGGCCACTGGCCTATGGCCGTGACGCACAGGCGCTATGCGCATCAGGCGGCCACCGTGGCCTCGCTCGGTACACTGCAGTGGCCTTCGGCCACTCGTCCGCCGCGCGATGCAAGCGGCGGGCTCGACGACGGTTTTGCTTATCCGGTCCTGCGCCCGCTCCTGTGGCGATCGGGGGCTCTTTTCTTTGCGATAAGCTTTTTCGAAAGCGGAGTAGATCCCGGAGTACGGGTCCTTGCCAAGGGCGGTGATATCGGAGTTTATGGTGGCGGTGTCGCCGCGGGCGATGGGGCCGGTGAGGGCGGTGTCGGGGGAGGAGGAAAAGTTGTCCAGAGAGGCGCGGAAGTAGCGGACGGCCTCGTCCCTGGTCACGCCGAACCGCGCCAAACCGGCCAGGGCTTTCTGCCAGAGCATCACCGGCATGTTGGCGCCCAGGGCGCAGAGGGCGTGGTAGAGAGGCCTATCCTCTTTACTTACGCGCAGCACGGGGTTGCGGAATTCCGGGACCAGCCGCTTGAGGGATACCCCAGGCTCCAAAGCAAAGGGGATGGCCTGGTACTCGGCCAGGGTGAGCTTGCGCGAAGAGAGCGGCATGAAAGGGTGCATGGCGTAGGCGCCGTTTATGGAGAGGCTGCCGGAGAAATGGACCAGCGTCCTGCCGCGCAGGAAGGGGTGAGACTCTATGAACGGCCCTATGGCCGCGTCGCTCAAAAGTACGAAAATGGTGTGGCAGGAGGAAAGGACTTCCCCGGGGCCGGACCCGGAGCGCCTGCCCCATGCCTTGTACGGGACCTTTAGGAGCCGGAAGTAGGCCTGAAGATGCGCCGAAGCGCGGCCGGCGCCGGCTATGCCGTAGGGTCTTCTCATAACTTGGGTACCTGTCCTTCAGGGATCAAGTCCGCTCCCGTAATTATAGCAAAACAGGCTTCGGCCGGAGCCGATGCTCCGCCCTTAGTGGGGGGGGATTTTGTAGAATAGTAGGCATGACAAAGGACCGCCGCGGGCTTTTCCTCAACTTCCTGTTTCTCTTTCTCGGGTTCTCGCTGCTGACGCGGCTGACGCTGCTAGTGCTGGCCTGGCCGCACATGGACCCAGGCTTCTGGAACCACGCCTGGACCATAGTCAAGATGCTGCTGGCCGGCACGTTCTACGACTGCGTCGCCTTCTCCTACGGCGCCGCGGCGCTGGCGCTTTACCTGGTACTGGTGCCGGAGAGGATATACTCGCACAGCTGGCACAGACCGCTTATGTACGCCCTGTTCTTCGCCGCGGCCACCGTGCTGGCCTTCAACCTGGTGGCGGAATACTACTTTTACCTCGAGTTCGGCGTCCGCTACAACTTCATCGCCGTGGACTATCTGGTCTACACCAAGGAAGTGGTGGGCAACATAGCCGAATCCTACAACCTGCCCGTGGTGCTGCCTGCGGTGGTCGTAGCGGGGGCGGCCGCGCTGTGGCTTTTCGGCAAACGGCTGTCGCTGTGCTTCGCCGAGAAGCTCTCCTTCGCCCGCAGGCTGGCCTGGGGGCTTCCCGTCCTCCTGCTGCCGGTGCTGTTCTACTTCACCGTGGACAGCCGCCTCGCGCAGGTCTCGGACAACAACTACTGCAACGAAGTGGCGATGAACGGCTTCTACTCGCTCTGGTCGGCCTTCTTCGCCAACGAGCTCTCCTATAACAGGTTCTATAAGACCATAGACGAGGCGGAGGTCTTCAGGACCCTTCGCGCTGACCTGGCCCAGCCCGGAGTGAAGTTCGCGGACGGCGGCATGGACATCGCGCGCACGGTAGCGGCCCGCCGCCCGCTGCGCAAGCTCAACGTCGTGCTGGTGGTCGGCGAAAGCCTCAGCGCCGAGTACCTGGACGCCTTCGGCGCCTCGCACGGCAAAGGGGACCTGCCGACGCTCAACGCGCTGCGCGACAAGTCGCTTTTCTTCAACCGCTTCTACGCCAGCGGCACGCGCACCGTGCGCGGGCTGGAGGCCATCACTCTCTCCATGCCGCCGCTGCCGGGCGAGTCCATCATCAAGCGCCCCGACAACGGGGATTTCTACACCTGGGGCTCGGTGATGCGCGGGCTGGGCTACGAGACGCGCTTCATCTACGGAGGGTTCGGTTATTTCGACAACATGAACGAGTTCTTCTCGGCCAACGGCTACGACATCGTGGACCGCGCCGATTTCTCCAGGAACGAGATCACCTTCGCCAACATCTGGGGCGTCTGCGACGAGGACCTGTTCATGAAGACCTTGCAGGTCGCCGACAAGGACTACAGGTCCGGCAAGCCGTTCTTCTACACGATAATGACCACGTCCAACCACCGGCCGTTCACCTACCCGGAGGGGAAGATAGACATTTCGCCTAAGGGCAAGACCCGCACCGGCGCGCTGAAGTACTCGGATTATGCCATAGGACGTCTGCTGGCCGAGGCGCGCAAGCGGCCCTGGTTCAAGGATACGGTCTTCATCTTCACGGCGGACCACTGCGCCAATTCGGCCGGCCGCACCGACCTGCCGATCTACCACTACCACATCCCGCTCATCATCTACTCCCCGGGCAACATCAGGCCGCGCCTGGTCGACACGCTGACCGCGCAGATGGACATGGGGCCTACGGTGCTCGGCCTGCTGGGCGTGCCATACACCAGCCGCTTCTTCGGCCGCGACATCCTGGACGGCAAGCCTGCCGGCCGGGCCGTGCTCTCCACCTACGAGAAGCTCGGCTTCCTGACCGACGACAAGCTGGCCGTGCTCGCCCCGCAGAAGTACCTGAAGACCTACGAATGGAGCGACGACGGCTTCAAGAGGGCCCCGGATCCAGGCGACACGGCGTTCGGCGACGAGGCCGTCTCCTTTTACCAGGGCGCAAATTACATCTACAAGCACCGTTTGGACAGGATGAAATGAGACGGCGGCCGTTATACGGTCTCGGGACTTTGACGGCCGGACTCCTCATCTGCCTGTTTTCTGCGGGCGCTTCCGCCGAGGACGAACCGGGGTGGGCGTCCGGCGCGGTGCTGACCTCCCCCGTGCCCGGAGCTCCGGTCTCGTACGATTACGGCATGGAACTGCGCCGGAGGGGGGATAATTCCGGCGCCAAGGCTGTATTCCTGGAACTGCTGGAGAAGGACCCGTCCAACACGGGGGCCCTGGAGGGGCTTTCTCTCTCCTGCCTGTCGCTGGGGCAGTACAGTGAAGCCCTTGGCTATCTGGAGCGCTGGAACTCCCTTTCCCCGCGCAACAAGTACGTGCTCGGCCTCCTTCTCGACGCGCAGGACCGGTTCAGGGACGAGGAGGGGGCGCTCAACACCTACCGCGAGCTGGCTGCCTGCGCTCCCGGAGACTGCTCGGTCAAGGAGGGGCTGGATTCCTACATGGAAAAACTGCGCGGAGGGGTCTTCCCCTACGGCAGGTCCTACAGGACGCATTCCATGGAGGACCTGGATACTCCCAGCCCGCAGCGCATCCTTTACGAGGGGAATTCCGCCGGCGCGTCTTTCAGGGAGCCGCTCAAGCCTGGCCTGGACCTTATCGGGGGGGCTGAACTGGCGGAAGAAGCCCAGCGCAACGAGACCAGCCCCGGCCACGAGTTCGCTTACTACGATATCCTGGACCAGACCTATTCCGCCGGACTCTCAGGCCGGCCGGACAGGGACTTCAACTGGGAAGCCGAGTACGGCCAGTCGGAGCTTTACGACCTTGCCGGCCCGGCGGTCGGCAACAGGCTTTTCAGCAATTTCCGTCTCTTCGGCCAGCTGTACTCCGGAGATTCCAGGCTGAGCCTTTCCCTGACCCGCTCTCCCAGGTACCTGCGCGGCTACGATCCTTCGGGAGCCTATTTCAGGCTGCTGGGGGAGAATTCGGCCAAGGCGGAGGGCGAGTTCAGCCGCTGGGACTGGGACTGGCTGGCCAGGGCCGGGCTGGTCAGTACCTCGGACGGCAGCAGCAGGCCGTCGTGGTCGGTGCGCGGCGTGAGGGAACTGGACGGAGACGTGCTGCAGGCCGGCTATTACCACGGCCAGCAGCAGTTCTACAACGGCTCCGCCGACAGGAGGCTGAGATACGTAGATACGGACGACCTCGCCCTGAGTTTCAGGCGCTACGTTAAGGAGCGGTACCGGGCGGCGGTCTCATACGGCTATACCTCCTATTCCGACTCCAACGCTCAGGGCGACCTGGAGGGGGAACTGACCGGCTGGCTGCCGTGGCAGAGGAACCTCTACGGGACCTACAGGTATTCCAGGCAGGATTTCCGGGACGCCTACGACGGCTACTATTCGGTAAATACGCGCGCCCACTGGCTGGGCGCTTACTGGCGCGCCTGCGGCGGCCGGAACTGGTCGGCCTCGGCGGGGTACGAGCACGGCTTCATCTACGACCGCGTCCGCCGCAGCTACGAGGGCAACAACTATCTCGCCGGGCTGGACTGGTACTACGGCACGCGCGCTTCCGTCCGCCTCAGCGCGGGAAAGAGCGATACCAGCGTCGGCGACAAGTCCTGCTCCTTCGGACTGCGGGCCAGGTACAGCTTCCGTTGAGGTTTTCCCGGGTCTTTCCCGCTTCCCCCGGCATTCAAAAAAGTCCCATCGCGCGCCTGTCCTGCTGGCCCCAGTCGCGCTTGCGGAAGGTTAGCGTGGCCTTGAGGCGCTCCAGCAGCATCAGCTGTCTGTAGCCGAAGAATTCCAGCCCCCCTAGGAAACAGAGCCTCAGGATGTCCGAGTTCCGCTTGTAGCGCCTGAAATTGTAGATGTCCAGGAAGACGGCTCCGATGTTTATCGAGATGCCCCACAGGACGGCCAGCAGCAGCAGCAGGACGAAGGACCTGACGCTCAGCATGCCGAAGAAGCAGAGGACTGGTATCGCCAGGTAGCCGAAGAGCTCTATCAGCGGGCCGAAGAGCTCCACGAACACGAAGTAGGAGACTCCGGCCAGGCTGGTCCCGCCGTATTTAGGATTGAGGATCATGGCGCGGTTGAAAAGCAGCGCGTCTATCATGCCGCGGTGCCAGCGGTTGCGCTGGCGCAGCAGCATCTTCAGCTTGAAGGGCGCCTGAGTCCAGCAGACAGGATCGGGGACGAAGAGGATCCTGTAGGGGATGCCTTTCTCGTGGCAGTGGCGGTGCAGCCGCATTACCAGGTCCATGTCCTCGCCGACCGTCCTGCGGTAACCTCCCACGGCTATCACCATGTCCTTGCGGAACACGCCGAAGGCTCCGGAGATTATCAGCAGGCTGTTCAGCGCGTTCCAGCCCGTCCTGCCTGAGAGGAAGGCGCGGGTGTATTCCAGCACCTGCATGGCCTCCAGGGTCCCCGGCGGCAGGGCTATCTCGGTCACGGCCCCGCCCTCCACCTTGCAGCCGTTCAGGATCCGGATTATCCCGCCGGTGGCTATCAGCGAATCGTCCTCGAGGAACAGCTTGGAGGACTTCAGCAGCGCGTCCGGCTCCAGCAGGGAGTCCGCGTCTATGGAACAGAAGACTGGGTAGGAGGAGACGTTGATGCCGGCGTTGATGGCGTCCGCCTTGCCGCCGTTGAGCTTGTCCACGACTATCAGGTCCGGGTATTCTGCGGAGCGGTAGACCGCCTGGATGTCCTCGTGCGGGACCTGGAGCCTCACCGGCTTGATGGAGGACTTCAGACTGAACTCCTCCCTGAGCGCGGCCAGCGTGCCGTCGTCGGAACCGTCGTTGACGACTATGACCTCGAACTCCGGATAATGCAGGTTCAGCAGGGCCCTGACGCTCTGCGCGATGACGGCGGCCTCGTTGTGCGCCGGCACGATCACAGAGACCGGCTTGTAGTAGAACTCTCCGCCCAGCTGGCGGCGAGCCGTCCTGGCGGTGCTCAGGTAGGCGTGCTTCACGATATCGCGCAGGGCCAGGACTATCAGCATCGTATAGACGCTGTTGACCGCCAGGAAATAGAGGAAGACGGCGTACTGGGAGAATTGCACCGCGAAGCGAAGAGGGAGCCCGCTCATCGCCCCTCCTGCGTCAGAGCGTAGGCGGCCGTTTCTGCCGCGAAGCGGTCGGGGGAGGCGGTCTCTTCCTTCAGGACCGCGGTCCCCTTGATCCCAGAGCGCCGCAAAGCCATGGCCGCCGCCAGGCGCACGTGGTAGTTGGAGTCCCGCAGCATGGCCCGGGTCTCGGGCAGCAGATCGGCGCAGCAGGCGTCAGAGTTCTTTAGGGCGGTCATGCGCACGCGCCAGTCCGGGTGCTTCAGCGCGGCCGGGATGAAAGAGAAATCTCCTATCCTGGCCAGGGCCTTCAGGGCGGCGATGAGGATCTCCGGCTCTTCCGGGCTGTTCAGATAGTAGTCGTGGAGGATCCCGCGGCCTTCCCCGCAGGAGGCGTCGTAGCAGGCCGTGAGCATGTCCCTTTTGACCAGGACCGGGACGGAGCCGTCTTTCATGACCTCGCGCATGAAGGCGCCGAATTCTCCAGCCGCGTCCTTGTCCTTTAGCGCCCTGATCGCGTTGTAGAATATGTCTTCTGTATACTTGGCCGTCAGGTAGGGAAGCGAGGAGAGGGCCGCGACCATCTCCAGGATATCCGTTCTGTCCCTGGCCAGGGAGCTGAGCCCGTAGATGACGCGGTATTTGACCTCGTTCGAGGTCTCGCGGCGCAGCGCCGACCGGAGGAACTCCCTGTTGGAAGGAAGGCGGAACGAGGAGAGGATGTCTATGGCGGCGGCGCGTTTGTACCAGGTCCGGTGCCTGGCCAGGCGGCGGTAATAGGCGGCTATGCCGAGTTGGCCGACCAGGCGGCCGGCCTTGGCCGCGATCTCCCCTTCGAAACTGTCCAGGACGCTGGCTATGGCTTCGCTGTAGGCGGAGAAATCGTCGTCGGTGGAGGGCTTCGGCAGCAGTTCTTCCGGGGCCGTCGCGGTTATCATGGCCGTGGAGGCCAGCCGCTTCAGCTCGGTCCTGCGCTTCTCGGAAAGCCCGGCCTTCCGCTTGTTGTAGAAAAGGAAGAAGACCTCCGCCGTGTTGAGGGCCGCCAGGAACAGCACCCCGCAAGAGACGTACCTGTAGAAATCGGGGGACTGGGTCAGGAGATCCGGCATCCGCGGCTATCTTTTCCGGTCCTGCAGGAACTTGTCTATCCTGAGCTTGAGGTGCTCGACGTTGGCGGGCTTGGTTATGTATTCCTCTATGCCGAGCCCGTAGCCCTTGCGGATGTTGGCCTCCTGTTTGAGAGAGGTCAGCATGAAGATGGGGATGTCCCTCGTCTCGGGGCTTTCCTTCAGCTTTTTGGCGACGTCGAAGCCCGACATCTTCGGCATGTTGACGTCCAGCAGTATCAGGTCCGGGACGATGGAGGCCGCCTTCTCTACGCCCTCAGGCCCGTCCATCGCGCTCTCTACCGTGTAGCCCGACTTCCCCAGGTAGGCCCTGCAGATCAGGTGCATGGTCTCGTCGTCGTCCACGATAAGTATCTTGGGCATATGCCGCGGTCCGCTCCGGCCCCCGCGCGGAGGCCGGAGCGGACGCCTTTACTCCTCGAGAGAGGCGCTCTTGATGTAGTCCAGTCTCGGGAAGTCGGCCTTCAGGTAGGCGTTCCCCTGCATCTGGACGCGGCCCTGCTCCGGGCCTTCCCCGGAAGGGGCGCCCTCGCCGTAGCCGGAGTAGAGGCTGTCCACCACGTTCATTCCGTCCACCACCTTGCCGAAGGGAGAGAAGCCCATTCCGTCCAGCTGGGAGTTGTTCCCGAAGTTGATGAAGAACTGGGTGGTGCGGGTGTTGGGGCCGGCCATCGCGTAGGAGATGTAGCCGCGCCCGTTGGACTCCCTGACCGGGTCGTCCTGTATGCGGGCGGGGCGCCAGGCCGCGGCTATCGCGGGGTCGCCGCTGATGCCGAACTGGGCCATGAAACCGGAGATGACGCGGAAGAAGGCCACGTCGGTGAAGAAACCGGCCTTGACCAGGTTGTAGAACCTGTCGGCGCCCAGAGGCGCCCAGTCGCGGTGCACCTCCACCGTGAAGTCGCCCTTGGTGGTGGCGAACTTCACGTCGAATACGTCGGGGGCCTTGGCCGTGGCCTTAGAGGGGTCTTTAAGTATTTCCATGTCCGGGGTCATCTCCTTGTAGTTCCCCGCCGCCGGCGCCGCCGCCGGCCGCGAAGGTCTGGTTTCAGCCGTTTCCGGGGCTTTCGCCGAGCAGGAAACCGCGAGCAGAACCGCAGAAAGCAACATAAAATGACGGGCGTTCATAATAAAAGGGACCTCCTGGAAGCAGGCAAAACAGAGAGAGCGGATATTATAATAAATAGACCGGCAGCTGGGAAAATATGGGGTCCGGGATAGGCCTGCCTGCATAGGGGACGGCAGGGACCCAGCGGCGCACAGCCGCCCAGACCGGCGCGGCCCGCATCCCTGCTCCGGGCTTGGAGCGAAGTGCCTTTTAGCGCGGGAAATTATATAATGGCCGCGTAGGGGATATTGTTAAGGTCGGGGAGGTATAATGAAACTCAGCAAACTGATACTGTCCGCCGCAGCTGCATAGATCGGAGCTGCTGGCCGGCGCCGCCGCGGCAGGCGAGCCGGGGACGAAGGCCGCCGCCAAGCCGGAGGCGACCACGCTGGAGAACCTGCAGACCGCCTATAACGGCGAGTCCAACGCGAAGGCCCGCTACGATGCCTTCGCCGCCAAGGCCGAGGCCGAGGGCTACCTGGGAGTCGCGAGCCTGTTCAAGGCCGCCGCGCTCTCCGAGAGCGTGCACGCGGCCAGGCACGCCAAGGCGATAGAGGCCCTGGGCGCCGCTCCCAAGGCGGACGTCAAGGCGCCGGAGGTAAAGAGCACGAAGGAGAACCTGGAGGCCGCTCTGAAGGGCGAGAACTACGAACGGCTGAAGATGTACCCGGCTTTCCTGAAGAAGGCCCTGGCCGACAAGGACCAGCTGGCCGTGTACAGCTTCAAGGGGGCGCTGGCCTCCGAGAGGATGCACGCCAGGTTCTACGCGGCGGCGCTGAAGAACCTGAAGAACTGGAAGGCCAGGCACAAGTTCATAGTCTGCCAGAACTGCGGCTACACCACGGACGATCTGAAGCTAAAGGTCTGCCCGGTCTGCTCGAAGCCGCGCTCCCAGTTCACGGAAGTGGAGTAGGGAGCCTCGTCCGGGCGCTCCCGCGGGAGCGCCCGGAACTTTTATGAAAAAACTTCTGTTCGCGGTCTTTCCTGCGCTGGCCCTGGCCGCGCTCTGCCTCTGGTACTACGACAACAGCACGGCCTCGGCCGGCAGTTTCTTCGTGGACGAGGCCGGCCTGCTGATGGCCTTCGGCCGCCTGGCCGGGATAGTCGGGGCGCTGGGCGTCATGGGGCAGCTGCTGCTGGTCTCGCGCGCGGGCTGGCTGGAGCCGCTCTTCGGCCTGGACCGCCTTACGCGCTTTCACCACGCCGCGGGGCTTCTTATCCCGCTGGCCCTGCTGCTCCATCCGCCGCTGGTGGTCTGGTCCCATGCTCTGCAGGACGGCAATCGCTTTATGGCGCAGTACCTCGCAGTGCTGAGCTGGGACGATATACTTCCGGCCGCGGCGGGGGAACTGCTGATAATAGCCGCCGTGCTGCTGTCCCTTCCCTTCGCACGCCGTCGCCTCGGTTACGAGACCTGGCACGCCGTCCATCTGGCCTCCTATCTCGGCCTCGCCCTGGCGATCGGGCATCAGCTGCATTACGGAGGCGACCTGAACGCCGAACGGGCGTGGTTCTCCTGGACGTGGTACGCGCTGCTGGCCTTCACCGCGGCCAACCTGCTCTGGTACAGGCTGCTGAGGCAGGTGCTGCTCTACAGGCGGCACGGTTTCCGCGTGGACCGTACCTTCATGGAGAGCCCCGACGTGATGTCCATCTACGTCAAAGGGACCGGGCTGAGCCGCTTCAGGGCGGAGCCGGGCCAGTTCGCGCTGCTGCGCTTCTGGGCCCCGGGCCTGAAGCTGGAGGCCCACCCTTTCTCCTTCTCCAAGGCTCCCGACGGGGAGGAACTGCGCTTCAGCGTGAAGCGCTCCGGGGATTTCACCGCCAGGCTGCACGCGGGGCTGAAGCCGGGGACGCCGGTGATAGTGGACGGGCCTTACGGAGTGTTCACCGCGGCGCGCCTGAGTTCCGGCAAGGCGCTGCTGGTCGCGGGCGGGATAGGAATAACCCCGCTGAGGGCGATGCTGGAAAGGCTAGCCGCCTCCGGCACGGACGCTGTGCTGGTCTTCTCCAACAGGACCCGGAAGGACATGGTCTTTGCCGGCGAGCTGGCCGAACTGGGGAAGAAAGGAGGGCTGAGGACCGTTCACGTCCTCAGCGAGGACAAGGACTGGCCCGGGGAGAAAGGCCGCGTGGACGCCGCCATGCTGCGCCGGCTGGTGCCGGACCTGGGCGAACGCGACGCTTTCCTTTGCGGGCCTCCGCCGATGATGGCCGCGCTGGACGCCGGCCTGCGCGGACTCGGGATCCCCGGGGAGAGGATTCACTACGAGAAATTCTCGTTCTGAGGCCGCGCCCCACGGCGGCCGGAGGAGGCTTTATGACCGAAGACCCTGGGACCGAGACCGCCACTCTGGCCGGGGGCTGCTTCTGGGGCATGCAGGAGATACTGCGCGCCCTGCCCGGCGTGCTGCGGACGACGGTTGGCTATGCCGGCGGTAAGACGGAACACCCTTCTTATGATCAGGTGAAGACCGGGACTACCGGCCACGCCGAGAGCGTCGAGATAGTCTTCGACCCGGAGAAGATCTCCTACGGCTCCATCCTGGACCTGTTCTTCCGCATGCACGACCCGACCACGCCCGGCAGGCAGGGCAACGACGTCGGGACGCAGTACCGTTCCGCGATCTTCTTTCACGGCGGGGCGCAGCGGAAAGAGGCGGAGGCCGCCGTCGGACGCGCGCGGGATTCGGGGCTCTGGAAAAGGCCGATAGCCACGGAGATAGTCCCGGCCGGCAGGTTCTGGCCCGCCGAGGAGTATCATCAGGACTACCTGAAGAAGCACCCGGGCGGCTACACCTGCCATTACGTCCGCTAAGGGCCGGGGGAGGGAAGAATGAAGGACGGCGAAGTTTCCGTCATCGTCGTGGACGACGACGAAACGTTCCTGAAGGCCATGCAGCGGATGCTGTCCGGGGCCCGTTCCTTCGCCTCGTTCCGTTCTTCGTCCGGGTTCCTCTCCGGGGCGGAGCTGGAATGGTGCGATATCGTCTTCATGGACGTCAACATCCCCGGGGGCCCGGACGGGATAACGCTCACGCGCCGCATAAAGGACCTGGCCCCGCAGTGCGACGTGGTCGTCATGACCGGGGCGGCCACCGTGGACAACGCGATGGGCGCCATCAAGGCCGGGGCCTACGATTTCCTTACCAAACCTTTCTCTTTCGAACAGCTGGAGGCCGCGGTGGACAGGTGCGTGGAGAAGCGCCGCATCTCCAGCGAACTGAAACTGCTGAAGGTGGCGCAGGGCGAGCTCTCGGCGGCCTATTCGCAGCTGAAGAGTTCCGAGCGCATGAAGGAGGCTTTCCTGTCCGTCATCGGCCACGAGCTGCGCACGCCGCTCACCAAGATAATAGGCGGCGTCCAGCTGTTGCGCGCCGGCGCGGGAGAACGTCGCGAGGAGGTGCTGAGCGCCGTGGAACAGGGGGCGAGGCAGCTGCACGAGACGATAGAGTCGCTCATACTCTACGCCGATTCGCGCAAGGAGCCGGCTCCTGGCGACTGCTCCGAGGTGGACGTCAACGCCGAGGCCCGCTCTGTCGGGGACGAGCTGTCGGCCATGGCCGCGAAGGCCGGGGTGGCGCTTTCTGTCTCCGAGGCCCCGGCAGGGGCCCTTGTGAACGGCCGGGCGGACTGGATACGCGGGGCGATACGGAGCCTGGCCGTGAACGCGATAAAGTTCAACCGGCGCGGCGGCGGCGCCGCGGTCTCGGTGACAAAGGGCGGCGGTACGGTCTCGGTGACGGTTGCGGACACCGGCATAGGCATCCCCGGTGAACTGCTCTCCGGTCTGGGGAACCCTTTCTATCAGGTCGCGGATTATCTTACTAGGAAAACCGGCGGGCTGGGGCTCGGTCTGGCCGTAGTCAAACAGGTGGCCGAGGCGCACAAGGGCGGGATGACGGTGCGGAGCGCGCCTGGCAAGGGCACGGCTTTCAAGATAACTTTGAAGGGCTCCGGAGCGTGTCTGGAAGACCGCGGGAGGAGTCCGGGAGTTTAGCGGTAAACAGGCCTCCCGCGGAAAGCGTCCCTAGGCCTGCTCCGCGCGGCGGCCGGCCGCGGCCCCCGGGCAGCTTTATTTAAGCTGCCGGCCGATATGCGTCCACGCGCCCTTCAACTCGTTGACCAAGTGCCCCATCTCGTCGGCGCTGACGCGGCCCACTCTCTGGTAGCGCACGGCCACCCGGTCCACCAGAGCGTGGTAAGTTTCCTTGTTCACTGTCCCCAGGCGCTTAAGGCCGCGGAGCACCTCGGCCTTCATGTCCAGAGTCCAGGACTCTATCCTGCGTCTGTTCTCCCGCCCTCTCTCGCCGGCGAGGAAATAGACAGCGGCCGCGGCCACGCCAAGCGCCAGACCGGCCCCTATGCTCTTTTTTACCTTGCCCATGTTGCCTCCCTTTCCATTCCCCTATGATAGCAAAAACGGGAAAAAGAAAAGCCCCTGGAGGGGCTTTTCTTTGCCGCTTTACCTCGGTCGGTAAAGTGGCGGGCCTATCAGGATGAAATTACAGGCTACTTTGCGCAACATCCCGAGGTTATCTTGTAATTACCGCCATTGAAAGCGGCAGGCGGATCTTATCCGCGAGATGTTGTCGCAGGCGTGGCCACTACGCGGCCCCGCACTGCTCCTTGCCGCTAAGAAGGCCGTTACTTCGCCCGGGACCTGTTCCGGGTGATGAAACTGGCGGTGTGAATTATAAAATCCCGTTCTTCCTGCGAGGCGCTGTTGAAGAGGGCCACCAGGCGCGGGTCTACGGGGGAGGGGCTTCTCCTTGCGCGCCGAGGCTTTTGGGGAAAATATCTCCGAGAGCGGTACGCACAGTACCCGGGCGAGCTTCTCCAGGGTGGTTATGGAAAAATTCTTTTTGCCGCGTTCAGCGTCGCCCAGGTAGTTGGGGTGAACGCCGGCCAGGTGGGCCGCTTCCTCAATGGTCAAGCCGTTCTTCTGCCTTAATTCCCTTATGCGCAGT
>JAJYNO010000008.1:0-4749 GCA_021786295.1 bacterium
AATAAGGCCAAGCCTCGCGACCGATTAGTACCGGTTAGCTTAACATGTTACCATGCTTACACATCCGGCCTATCAACCCGGTAGTCTTCCGGGGGTCTTCAGGGACTTAACGTCCAGGGATACCTTATCTTGGGGCGGGTTTCACGCTTAGATGCTTTCAGCGTTTATCCCTACCGAACACCGCTACCCAGCTTATGCCGTTGGCACGACAACTGGTATACGGGCGGTTCGTCCAACCAGGTCCTCTCGTACTGTGGTCAGCTCCCCTCAAGTATCCTGCGCGCATATCAGATAGAGACCGTACTGTCTCACGACGTACTGAACCCAGCTCACGTACCGCTTTAATGGGCGAACAGCCCAACCCTTCCCACCTGCTTCAGCGGGAGGATGCGATGAGCCGACATCGAGGTGCCAAACCTGGTCGTCGATGTGGACTCTTGGACCAGATCAGCCTGTTATCCCCGGGGTAGCTTTTATCCGTTGAGCGATGGCCCTCCCACGAGGTACCACCGGATCACTATGACCGACTTTCGTCCCTGTTCGGCCCGTCGGCCTCACAGTCAAGCTTCCTTCTACCATTGCGCTCGACAGGCGATTTCTATTCGCCCTGAGGAAACCTTGGTACGCCTCCGTTACTCTTTAGGAGGCGACCGCCCCAGTCAAACTGCCCGCCTGCCAATGTCCTTCGGCCGGGTCACGGCTGCGAAGTTAGATTCACAATTTCAAAAGGGTGGTATTTCACCGTTGCCTCCCCAAGGGCCAAAACCCTTGGATCACCGGCTCCCACCTATCCTACGCATCTAAAACCGTAAATCAATGACAAGTTACAGTAAAGCTCCACGAGGTCTTTTCGTCTAGATACGCGCAGCAAGCGTCTTCACTTGCACCACAATTTCGCCGAGCCCTACGTTGAGACAGCGGGATCTTTGTTATGCCATTCGTGCAGGTCGGAACTTACCCGACAAGGAATTTCGCTACCTTAGGACGGTTATAGTTACCGCCGCCGTTTACTGGGGCTTAAGTTCGAAGCTTCGCCTTGCGGCTAACCCCTCCCCTTGACCTTCCAGCACCGGGCAGGCATCAGGCCCTATACGTCATCTTGCGATTTCAGCAGAGCCCTAAGTTTTTGTTAAACAGTCACGATCCCCATTTCACTGCGGCCCGTTCACGTCGTGGTCTTTTAATCCCACGCCGCTACAAGGGCGCTCCTTATTCCGAAGTTACGGAGCCAGTTTGCCTAGTTCCTTAACGTAGGTTATCTCGCGCGCCTTAGTATACTCAACTCGCCCACCTGTGTCGGATTACGGTACGGTTATAATGGAAACTCCCTACGAAGTTTTTCTAGGCAGCGTGGTTGGGCCACTTCCCGCGGTGTTACCCGCAGTCGTCTCGGTTTCCAGCTTTGCGACCAGACGGATTTGCCTGCCTGGCCATGCCTTCCACCTTTCTCCGGGACAACCTTTACCCGGTAAGCTTACCCTCCTGCGTCCCTCCCTAGGTGATAACGCGTCCACTATAGTTCTGGAATATTAACCAGATGTCCATCGTCTACGCCTTTCGGCCTCGACTTAGGTCCGACTGACCCTGAGCCGACGAACGTTGCTCAAGGAACCCTTAGGCTTTCGGCGACGAAGATTCTCACTTCGTTTATCGCTACTTATTCCGGCATCCTCGCTTCATAACGCTCCAGCGCTCCTTACGGTACGCCTTCGCTGCATTACGAACGCATCCCCTACCACGATCGAGAACTCGCGTTCTCGACCATCCGCGATTGCGGTGACATGCTTAGCCCCGTGTCATTTTCGGCGCAGGTTCGCTAGACTAGTGAGCTGTTACGCACTCTTCAAAGGGTGGCTGCTTCTAAGCCAACCTCCTAGCTGTTTGTGTAAACCCACATCCTTTGCCACTTAGCATGTACTTTGGGACCTAGATCGGCGGTCTGAGCTGTTTCTCTCTTGCACGTGAAGCTTTTCCCTCACGAACTGACTGCCGTACGGTACGCCGCGGTATTCGGAGTTTGATTGAGTTCGGACCGAGGGTCGCTCAGCCTACATCATTCAGTGCTCTACCCCCGCGGTTTAACATACGACGCTAGCCCTATAGCTATTTCGGGGAGAACTAGCTATCACCAAGTTCGATTGGCCTTTCACCCCTAACCCCAGGTCATGTAGAAACTTTTCAACGTTTAACACTTCGGACCTCCATCACCGGTTAAGGTGACTTCATCCTGCCCAGGGTTAGATCACTTGGCTTCGAGTCTACTAATGCGAACTAATCGCCCTATTCAGACTTGCTTTCGCTACGGCTCCGCGGTTTACAGCCCGCTTAACCTCGCTCGCACTACGTAACTCGCCGGATCATTCTTCAACAGGCACGCCATCGAGCATTCCCTTCCTTGCGGTCGGGCATAGCTCTATGACAGTTTGTAGATATACGGTTTCAGGTTCTATTTCACTCCCGGTCACGGGTTCTTTTCGCCTTTCCCTCGCGGTACTTGTTCACTATCGGTCACTAGAGAGTATTTAGCCTTGGAGAGTGGTCTCCCCAGATTCCCACCGGATTTCACGTGACCAGTGGTACTTAGGTACCCATCGGAAGCCGCTTCGATTTCGCCTACGGGACTGTCACCCGCTATGGTCTCACTTTCCAGAGAGTTCGGCTATCTGACGGTTTTAACTTCCCGGTTCTGCACCGGACGGGCCCTGCAACCCCGGTTGAATAAATCCAACCGGTTTAGGCTGTTCCGCGTTCGCTCGCCACTACTGACGGAATCTCGTTGATTTCTTCTCCTCCAGCTACTATGATGTTTCACTTCGCTGGGTTGTCTTCAGTACGCTATCTCAAAGCCTGACGGCTTCGACTTTACGTAAAGATTCTGGGGGAGTACCCCAGACGGTTTCCCGATTCGGAGATCCGCGGATCAAAAGATATTTGCTCCTCCCCGCGGCTTATCGCAGCTTATCGCGTCCTTCATAGACTTCTAGTGCCAAGGCATCCACCATATACCCTTGTAGCTTGGCCTTATTACTTAATCCTAAGTTACTATAGGTATTAACTTCTACCTTGTTTATATCACTTTGTATACTAAGGTGTGATCATTTGTCTTAATTTTAATTAAGACGCCTTTGCTCATTTCTGTCCGGCCGCGCCGACTCCGTGCGGAGAATTAAGGCTTGGCCTCAGAAAAGTTGCGCTTGAATTGTCAAAGAACCGAAATCGTTCGAAATCGGGGGCTTAGTCTGCTTGAAATTTGGAGCAGACCGGGGTCGAACCGGCGACCTCCTGCTTGCAAAGCAGGCGCTCTCCCAGTTGAGCTACTGCCCCGAAATATGGGCCCAGATGGAATTGAACCATCGACCTCACGCTTATCAAGCGTGCGCTCTAACCAGCTGAGCTATGAGCCCAAAAGTTATGTATGAATGGCCACCCTGAACCAGGGTTGATGGCACCGACCTATACCCTCTCGTGAAAGAGAGTAATAAAGGAGGTGATCCAGCCGCACGTTCTCGTACGGCTACCTTGTTACGACTTCACCCCAATCACCAGGCACAACTTGGGGCCGGAAGTATCTCCGGCACTTCTGTTGCAGCTGACTTTCGTGGTGTGACGGGCGGTGTGTACAAGGCCCGGGAACGTATTCACCGCAGCCTGCTGATCTGCGATTACTAGCGATTCCAGCTTCACGTGGGCGAATTGCAGCCCACGATCTGAACTAGGGTGCAGTTTAGGGATTGGCTCCACCTTGCGGTCTTGCTGCCCTCTGTCTGCACCATTGTATCACGTGTGTAGCCCTGGACATAAAGGCCATGATGACTTGACGTCGTCCCCACCTTCCTCCGTGTTATCCACGGCAGTCTCCTGAGAGTCCTCTCCTTGCGGAGTAGCAACACAGGACAAGGGTTGCGCTCGTTGCGGGACTTAACCCAACATCTCACGACACGAGCTGACGACAGCCATGCAGCACCTCGGCTAGCTCCCTTGCGGGTCACCTCTACTTTCATAAAGGCTACCACTAGTCGTTCGAGCCCAGGTAAGGTTCTTCGCGTAGCGTCGAATTAAACCACATGATCCACCGCTTGTGCGGGCCCCCGTCAATTCCTTTGAGTTTTAACCTTGCGGCCGTACTCCCCAGGCGGTAGACTTAATGCGTTAGCGTCGGCACGGAAGGGGTCGATACCTCCCACACCTGGTCTACATCGTTTACGGCTAGGACTACCAGGGTATCTAATCCTGTTTGCTCCCCTAGCTTTCGCGTCTCAGCGTCAATTGCGGCCCAGTAACCTGCCTTCGCCTTTGGCGTTCTTCCGTATATCTACGCATTTCACCGCTACACACGGAATTCCAGTTACCTCTACCGAATTCAAGAAACCCAGTATCCGCCGGCCGCTCATGGTTGGGCCATGAGATTTCACAGCGGACTTAAGCTCCCGCCTACACGCGCTTTACGCCTAGTAATTCCGAGTAACGCTCGCCACCTACGTATTACCGCGGCTGCTGGCACGTAGTTAGCCGTGGCTTATTCGCAGAGTACCGTCAAAAGCTTGCGCTCTTTCGTCCCCTGCAAAAGAAGTTTACGATCCGAAAACCTTCGTCCTTCACGCGGCGTCGCTGGATCAGACTTTCGTCCATTGTCCAAAATTCCCCACTGCTGCCTCCCGTAGGAGTAGGGCCCGTGTCTCAGTGCCCTTGTGGCCGGTCATCCTTTTAGATCGGCTACCCGTCATAGCCTTGGTGGTCCGTTACACCGCC
>JAJYNO010000008.1:4962-29070 GCA_021786295.1 bacterium
CAGCGTTAACTCTGAGCCAGGATCAAACTCTCCAAAAATCCGTAACTGTTAACAGCAAACTTCGCCGTCGGCAGTTAGCATTTACGGAGCGTTCTATTAGCTCATAATTACTTGTTATAACCAACTTGGTTATCACACCTTAAGGTAATTGCGCTTTCGTATACACCATCAACATGTTCCGCAGGTTCCGTGAAAGTTCAGACGGGTTTTGAGGCCCGGCCTCTTTCAGCTTCCCCTGCTTCGCACGCTCAGGGTGCCCATTCATACATAATTTTTTAGAGAGCGAACCCTATTCCCGTTTCGTGGGTCCCACTCCACGGGTCTGAGGGTCTTTTGTCACGTTCGCGGCTTGTGTTCGCGACCGTGTTTAAATCTTATCAAAACTCGCGGGAACTTGTCAACTGCTTTTTTTCTCGTCGAGAACTCGCGTCCCCGAAACCTGTCTCCGCGATTTTTTAGAGAGCGAATCCCTTAGCCCCGGTCCGTGTCACCACTTCGCGGGTGAGGGTTTCGTTTACGTTCGCGGCTTGTGTTCGCGACCGTGTTTAAATGTTATCACAAAACTGCGGAACTTGTCAACTGCTTTTTTCACGTCGGAGAAAGCATCTTTCTCCGCGGTTCGCACTGTTGTTCTAAGCTTTAAAAGATCAGAGCAGCCGTCTTCAGTTCCGCCGCCCCTTCCGAGGAGCGTTCTGCGACAACATAATCAGTATAGCACAAAATAAAAAAAGCTGTCAACGGATTTCCGGGGGGATTTTCCGCGGACGGCCGCCCGAGGCGCCGCCCCCAGCGGGACGCCCTATTCCTATATATATGTCAAGGCAGCCCCAGCCTGCCGCCCTTTTTAAGGGCGGCGTCTATGGCGTCCATGCGCCTGGAGATGGCCTCGAAGGCGGAATACTTGGCCTCCAGCGCCCGGATCTTCCTCTCCGTGACGACCGCGTAGTCGTCGGAAAGGCGGATCAGGTTCTCGCGCAACCAGCGCAGCTGCCCCTCTATCCCCTTGAGCTGGGGTTCCACGCTTTTGGCCAGACGTTCCTCGGCGCCGCTGAACATCTTCTGATAAAGCACCTCGTTGGCCTTCAACCTGCCGGAGAGTTCCGCAAGACCCGCGTGCACCGCCGTTTCCATCTCCGAAAGCCTGGCGCCCAGCCGCGCCACCACCTCCCGGAGATGTTCGTCGAACAGCGCGGCCCCCCGGTTCTGCTCCGCGGCCTTCAGCATCCCCTGGGCCTCGCCGAGGGCCCTGCGGCATTCGCTGCCGAGCGAGGAAAGCTCGTCCGTGCTCTGCGCGAGGGAAATTTTCATTTCGTCGATAGAGGAGAGCGCAGCCGACAGCTCGACGCGCATCCCGTCGACCGCGTCCCGGCCGGCCCTGGAGTCCAGCTCCAGGCCGAGCCTGCGGTTCTGCCCATCGAAGGCGGTCCTGAGCGAAGCCAGCGCGCTCTCGGCCTGAGCCAGGCGCGCCGCGAGCTCCCCCTCGCTGGCGAAGGTCCTTTTCAGCCCCTCGACCGAAGCCTCCAGGCCGGCCAGCCGCTGGCCGACGTCCCTCAGCCCGGCCCCGGCCGGCCCGCCGGCGGGATCCAGGCGGCCCCGCAGCTCCTCCAGCTGCGTCTCGGCGCGCTCCAGCCTGCCGCGCAGGGCGGCGTCCGCCGAAGGCGGCGGCAGCGGCGGTGGAGCGGGGATCGGCCTCTGCGCCGCGTTCGTCTGGGCTGGCGGCGGGGGCGGGGTGCCGCCCTGCGCCGACGGTTCGTTGCTCTCTTTTTCCATGGTCCTTTCCTGCGCCGGTTATCGCTTTACAGGATATATTACAGCGCGGGGCGCAAAATGTTGTTTCGTAAAGGTTAAATCTTTTTTCCGGCGCTTTCAATGACGCGGCGCAATTAATATAATTAGGACGAAATTTTTTTCCGGACGGAGCGGATATGACGATACACAAGGACCACCCGAAAGGACTTTTCCTGCTGTTCTTCGTGGAGATGTGGGAGCGTTTCTCCTACTACGGCATGAGGGCGCTGCTGGTGCTCTACATGGTGCACTTCCTGATGTTCACCGACGAGAAGGCCGTGCACGTCTACGGCTGGTACACCGGCATGGTCTACCTGACCCCGATGCTGGGCGGCTACATAGCGGACCGCTACCTGGGCCAGCGCAGGTCCATACTGATAGGCGGCTCGCTGATGGCGCTGGGGCATTTCGCGATGGCCATTCCCAGCATGACCTTCTTCTTCGGGGCAATGATGCTGCTGATCATGGGCAACGGCTTTTTCAAGCCGAACATCTCCACCATAGTCGGCAAGCTCTACGAGGAGAACGACCCGCGCCGCGACGCCGGCTTCACGATCTTCTACATGGGCATCAACCTGGGCGCGATGTTCTCGCCGTTCGTCTGCAGCACGCTGGGCGAGAAGGTGGGCTGGCACTGGGGCTTCGGCGCGGCCGGGGTGGGCATGGTGCTGGGCCTGATCATGTACATGTGGGGCCAGAAAGCGCTGCTGGGCGAGCACGGCCTGAAGCCCGCCAAGCCGCAGGCCAACTACTGGGTGCCGGTCGTCCTTGTGGCGCTGATGGCGCTGCTGCTGACCGCCAACGCTTTCGAGTTCAACGGCTTCCTGACGCTCAGCCTGCTGCCGAAGTGGGTCTATATCATGCTGGGGATGCTGGCGGGAGTGGGTCTGCTCTACGCCTACGCCGCGAGCCCGGCCAAGTCCAGCCTGACGCGGGTGGAGAAGCAGCGCATGGCGGTGATCTTCATCATGCTGTTCTTCTCCACGTTCTTCTGGACCGCGTTCGAGCAGGCGGGCTCCTCGCTGACGCTGTTCGCCGACAGCGAGACCAACAGGAACCTGGTCCTCTTCGGCTGGCATTTCCTGGTGCCCGCTGGCTGGTTCCAGTCGCTGAACCCTTTCTACATCGTGGTTCTGGCGCCGCTCTTCTCCAGGATGTGGATAGACCTGGGCGAGAGGAACAGGGAGCCTTCCAGCCCGATAAAGTTCTCCATGGGCCTGGGGCTGCTGGCCCTGGGTTTCATAGTGATGGTGGCCGCCGCGGCCTCGTACCAGAAATACGGGCCCGTCAGCATGCTGTGGCTGGCTGCGGTCTACCTTTTCCACACGCTGGGCGAGCTCTGCCTCTCCCCCGTCGGCTTGTCGCTGGTGACCAAGCTGGCGCCGGCGCAGTTCGGCTCGCTCCTGATGGGCACGTGGTTCCTCTCCAGCTCCGCGGCCGGCTTCCTGGGCGGTTTCTTCGCAGGGAACTACGACAAGATGAGCCACACTTCGTTCTTCCTGATCCCTACGGCCACCGGGCTGTTCTCCGCGGCGCTGCTGCTGATCATGACGCCTAAGGTCCGCAAGTGGATGCACGGCGTGCACTAGCGCGCCTAAAGGGAAGGCAAAGAAGGACGCCCGGTCTCCCGGGCGTCCTTCTTTGCGGCGCCGCCTGGCGGCTCACATATCCCCTGCTATATCCAGTTTCTTGCCCGCCAGCAGGTCGTCTATCGTCTTCTCGGTGACGTAGGACGGGTAGGTGATGGCTGCCACCACGCCGTTGGCGTCCACCAGGACGGTGTGCGGGATGCCGTTGCCCCTGAAAGCGGACAGCAGCGGCACTGGAGTGTCGGCGGCCACTATCCCGGGCAGCTTGTTCGTCTTCAGGAAGTCCTCGACTTCGGCCTTGGGGGCCAGGGCAGCGGACAGGAACACGACCGGCTTGCCCTTGAACTCCGCCGCCAGCTTGACCAGGTGGGGCATGTTCTCCACGCAGGGCGGGCAGTCAGGACTCCAGAACTCCAGCACCACGGCCTTGCCCTTGAAGTCTCCCCAGCCGTTCACGGCCTTGACCCCGCCGCTGACTATCTCCGGCAGGCTTATCTGCGGCGCCGGCTGACCGACGCTGGCCATCGAGGCCTTTTCCGCGGGCTGGGCGCAGGCCCCGAGAACGAGCGCAGCCGAAAGTATCATAAGCTTCTTCATGTTCCCTCCTCAATACGTATACGCGAACCCGGCCGAAAGCCCGGCGCCGTGGAACTGCGCGCCGTCGCCTCCGAAGGAGCTGTAGTACTCCGCCAGCGCGTGGAAGCGCCAGCGCGAATCGTAGAACTGCCACTCGTAGCCGGCGCCCAGGTCCCAGGACGGGTGCCAGCCCAGCAGCGGGGCCGCAAAATCCGACTTCTTGGCCGGACCGGAGAAATAATGACCGGAGAGGCCGCCCCGCAGCAGCACGTAGCGCGTGTGCGGCGTGCCCAGCGGGATCAGCGCCAGTTCTATCCCCAGCGGCGCCTCCAGGTGCGCAAGCCGCGCCGTGGAGCCGTCCAGTTCGCGCTGGCCTACGGTGCTGTACTTGAGCCCCGCGTAATAGCGCACCCAGGAGAGCAGGTGCGCCCCCAGCAGCAGCTCGGCGCCCGGCGAGGAAGGTTCGGCGCGGGTCTTGCCGGCGCCGGCGTCGGCCGTCACCTCCTCCCAGAAGGCGTCCAGCGCCGCGTAGCGGGCCTTGCGGGCAGGCTCGGCCGGCACCGAATAGGGCACGCTCCGCACGTTCCCGGCCGGCAGGCCCCGTCCGGAATCCAGGAATTGCAGGAACTCCTTCTTCTCCGCAGGCCCCCACGCGGCCTGGCTGTGCAGGTCGGGCAGGGCGGCCGCGCGCAGGCCCGCAGCGGGCGGGCAGAGCAGGAGGCAGGCTAGCAGCAGTTTTCTCATGGCCGTATCGACTTGTTATATAATACACAAAACGATGGCTCCGAAAAAGCTGCTTCCCCTCCTGCTGCTCCTGCTGGCGCCGCTCTCCCAGGCGCGGGCCAGGACAATAGCCGAGGCCCGCGGCCAGGTGGTGCGCGGCACGATGGCCTACCTGAACACGCCGTACCTGTGGGGCGGCATGGACAAGGACACCGGCATGGACTGCTCGGCCTTCGTCAAACTGGTCTATTCCGGAGCGGGCCTGGTCCTGCCGCGCGTTTCCAGGGACCAGTACGCGGCCACCCTTTATCTCCGCCCTGACAAAGTGCTGCCTGGGGACCTGATCTTCTTCGCGATGAAGCACCCCGGCACCGCCCTCGTGGACCACGTCGGCATCTACGTCGGCAGGGGCTTCTTCGTGCACGCCTCGCTCTCCAACGGGGTGCACATAGACTCGATCTCCAACCCCTACTACTTCGCGCGCCTCGTCAGCGTCCGCAAATACGCCGGGTTCTGAGCCGCCTCCCGCGGCACCGGCCGGCCGCCCCTGGGGGGGCCGCGGGGCTTTCGCTGGGAGCCGCAAAAGATATATCCTATACCTCCCATGGACGAGATCAAGAGACGCCGCACCTTCGCCATCATCTCCCATCCCGACGCCGGCAAGACCACGCTGACCGAGAAGATGCTGCTCTACGGCGGCGCGCTGCACCTGGCCGGCACCGTCACGGCCCGCAAGAACCAGCGCGCGACCGCGTCGGACTGGATGGAGCTGGAGAAGAAGCGCGGCATCTCGATCAGCTCGACCGTGCTGCAGTTCGACTACGCCGGCTACAAGATCAACCTGCTCGACACCCCCGGCCACCGGGACTTTTCCGAGGACACCTACCGCGTGCTGACCGCCGTGGACGCGGCCGTGATGGTGATAGACGCCGGCAAGGGCATCGAGGCGCAGACGCTCAAGCTCTTCGAGGTCTGCCGCCGCCGCCACATCCCTATCTTCACGTTCATGAACAAGATGGACCGGCCCTCGCGCGAGCCGCTCGAACTGATAGACGAGCTGGAGAAGGTGCTGGGCCTCAAGCCGTTCCCGGTGAACTGGCCGATGGGCAACGGCCCGGACTTCCGCGGCGTCTACGACCGCATGACGAGACAGGCGCACCTGTTCGAGCGCACTCCGGGCGGCGCGTACAAGGCAGGAGTGGAAACCGCCAGCCTCGAGGACCCGCTGATAAAGGAGAAGCTGGACTCCGTATCCTACAGGAATTTCATAGAGGAAGTGGGCATGCTGGAACTGGCCGGCACGGCGTACGACCAGGAGGCCGTGCTGGCCGGCGAAGTTACGCCGATCTACTTCGGCAGCGCTGTCAACAACTTCGGCATCCAGCTGATGCTCGACGGCTTCGTCGAACACGCCGCCCCGCCCGGCCCGCGCGACGCCTCGATAGGCTCAGTGACTCCGGAGAACCCGGCCTTCAGCGGTTTCATCTTCAAGATCCAGGGGAACATGAACCCGCGCCACCGCGACAAGGTGGCCTTCATCCGCGTCTGCTCCGGGAGGTTCACGCGCGACATGACCGTCACGCACATGGGAGACGGCAGGAAGGTGCGCCTGTCCAACTCCAACAAGCTCTTCGGCCAGGAGCGGGAAACCGTGGACGAGGCCTGGCCAGGCGACATCGTGGGCATAGTGGGGCACCAGGACTTCAAGATAGGCGACACGCTGACCGAGAACCCGGCTATAGTCTACGACGAGATCCCGCGCTTCCCCCCGGAATGCTTCACGTACCTCGTGAACCCGGTGCCGTCCAAGTTCAAGCCGTTCAAGACCGGCCTCGAGCAGCTGATGCTCGAGGGCGTGGTGCAGCAGTTCCACGTCAAGGACGCCCCGAGCTCCTCCCCGCTGCTCGCGGCGGTGGGGCCGCTGCAGTTCGAGGTGACGCAGTACCGTCTGGAGGAGGAGTACGGCGTGAAATCTGCGCTGGAACCGGCGCCCTGGCAGTTCGTGCGCTGGCTGGACCAGGAGGGCTCGGCGCGGCTGAACTCCGGCGCGGTGCACCTGGGCGAGAACGTGCGGCTGGGAGAGGACTCCGCGGAGAACCCTGTGATCTTCTTCCCGACCCCGTGGGCGCTGAAGTACTTCTCCGACACCAACAAGGAGATAAAGCTCTTCGAGCTGCCGCCCAGGGGCTGACGGCGCTCCGGACGGGAAAAGGCCCCGGCTCCCTTTCGGAGGGCCGGGGCCTTTTCTTTTACCGCGCCTGTCAGTGCGTTTTGACCCGGCCGTACTCCTTCAGCGGGTCCACCGGCTGCACGTAAGGGCCGTTCCAGGCCTTGCCGAAGACGTCCTCCAGCACCTCCGCTGCCGGGGCGCCGTCGGTTATTACCGCGGCCCCGCGCGTGGTCAGGAAATAGCCCGGCCCCCAGTTGGAGGTGGTGACATAGCCGTAGCGCCCGTCCACCACCATGTACTTCAGGTGCTCCACTCGCGCGTAGGGGATGAAGCCGCTGCTGAGCTGCGGCAGCGACGAGATCTTCACGCTGATGTTGTCGGTCTTGGCCAGCGCCTTTATGTCCCTGTCGGCCTTGCCGCCCATGCCCCAGTCGGAGATGATCAGTTCCACCTTCACCCCGCGGGCGGCGGCCTTGCGCAGCGCCGTATCCAGTTCCGCCCAGCGCTTGGAGCCGTACTCCGAGAGCGCGTAGGTCATCACCTGGCCGTGCACGGTGCTCTTTGCCTTGTCCAGCAGCCGGACCATGGCGTCGATCTCGCTGTCGGCCCCCTTGGGCAGGAAGCCGACCGGGCTGAAGGCCAGGCTGTAAAGCACCTTTCCGCCGTTGACGGAGGCCTCCTCGGGGTGCTCGGCGTTGAGGCGCACCTTCCTGCGGCCGAAGGCCTTTCCGAGCGGCGTCCCGCCGGCGGCCGCCCAGTCCCCGTCGAAGACCGTGGTGAAGTCTGCCGCGGCCGTCGTGCTCTTTATCACGACGCCCAGTTCGTGGACCTGCGTCAGCGAGCGCCAGTCGAAGTTCTGGCTGCCGACGTAGACCTCCGCCCGGTCCACGACGAAGAACTTGGAGTGCTGCACTCCTCCCTTCAGCTTCCTGAAGTCTATCACGCGCACCTTGACGCCGGCAGCCTTCAGCCCCGGCACGGAGGCCGCGCTCTCGCGCATCATCGCCTTTTCCAGGACCAGGCGCACCCTCACCCCGCGCTTCGCGGCGGCCTTCAGTGCGTCCAGCACCGGCTCCATGGCCTTGCCCTTCTCGTCGGAGATGTAGAACTGGTCCAGGTCCAGCGTCTTCCTGGCCGAGCCTATCATCTCCGGCCACACCTGCTGCGGGCGCGCGGCCAGCGTGGAGCCGTAGACCGTCTCCTCCGGCACGCTCTCCACGAAGCGCAGTTCGGCCGCCTTCAGCGGCAAAGCCGCGGCGGCCAGGATAAGTCCGAGCAGTATCTTCAGCATTTACAGTCCTCCCATTCTCACACCGGCAGCACTTCCTTCTTGACCGCCCTGCCGAAATCGAACTTCGCGAGCTCGCCGATCAGCATGCCGGAGACGATCAGCAGCCCGCCGGCGGCCTTGACCGCCGCGAACTTCTCCCCTCCGAGAGTCCACGCGAACAGCGCTGCGAAGACTGGCTCCAGAGTAAAGATTATACCAACCTTGAAGGGCTCCGAATGCCGCTGCGCGAGCATCTGGATGAAGAAGGCGGTGAGAGTCGGGAACACGGCGAGGAAAACGATAACGCCCCAGCCTTCGAGCCCGGCCACGCCCAGCGGGGAGCCGCGCAGCAGCGCGAAACCGAACGCGATGGCCGACACCATCCAGAACTGGTGGAAGGCCAGCAGCACGGTGTCCGCGTCGGCCTTCACGTATTTGTCCGTTATTATCAGGTGCACCGAGTAGGAGGCCGCCGCCGCCAGCGTCAGCGCGTCCCCAGGATTGAAGCCGTGCGCGCCGCCGGTCAGCAGCCACAGGCCGGCTATGGCCAGCGCGGCCGAAAGCCCCTGCAGGCCGGTGGGCCTCTCGCGCCTGAACAGGAACATGAAGACCGGGATGAAGATGATGAACAGCCCGGTGATGAAGCCGGAGTTGGAGGCCGAGGTGTAGAGCAGGCCGATGGTCTGGGTCAGGTACAAAGAGGACAGGAAGAGGGAAAGGAAGAAGCCCTCGCGCATGTGCCGCGAGCGGGCTCGGCGCTTCAGCACCCACGGCAGCAGCAGCGCGGCCGAGATCAGGAAGCGGATGCCTACCATCGCGACCGGGTCCACGGCGGAAAGGGCCCCCTTGGTGACGATGAAAGTGGAACCCCAGATGGCGGCGCAGTAGAAAAGGCCCATGTCCGACATCAGTTTGCCGCGCGGCGAAGCGGTACCCATGGTTAAATTATACCTAAATGGACCGCCGCCTCCCGGCGGCGCGGATATTTAGGTATACTTTAATCCGTAGCAGAAAAGGAGCCACCATGAAAGACCAGATCCTGAAGAAAATAGATTCCTACGAGCAGTACGCGGTAGAGCTGCAGCGCGGCCTGACGGCCATCCCGGCGCTCGACCCGTCCTCGGGCGGAGAGGGCGAATACGACAAGGCCAAGTGGCTGGAGGGCGAGCTGAAGAAACTGAAGTTCGACTCGATCGAGTGGTACAACGCGCCGCAGGAAAAGGCCAAGAACGGCGTGCGCCCGAACATAGTGGCGCGCTACAAGGGGTTGAGCTCGGCGAAGACGGTCTGGTTCATGGCGCACATGGACGTGGTGCCGCCCGGCGAGCTGAAGCTCTGGAAGAGCGACCCGTACAAGATGGTGGCGGAAGGCCGCAAGCTCATAGGGCGCGGCGTGGAGGACAACCAGCAGGCCATAGTCTCCAGCATCCTCTTCGCGAAGGCGATGATGGAGCTGGGCTACCGCCCGGACTGCGACGTGGCGCTGCTGTTCTGCGCCGACGAGGAGACCGGCTCCGGCTACGGCGCGGACTTCATAGCCGAGAAGCACCCGGAACTCTTCGGCAGGGACGACGTGTTCTTCGTGCCGGATTCCGGCTCCGAGGACGGCACGGCCATAGAGGTGGCGGAGAAGTCGATCCTGTGGATGAAGGTCACGACGAAGGGCAGGCAGTGCCACGCCAGCCGCCCGTCGCTCGGCGTCAACGCCTTCAAGGCGGCCAGCGAGCTGGTGACCAGGTTCCAGAAGCTCTACAAGAAGTTCCCGAAGAAGGACCGCCTGTACGAGCCGCCCATCAGCACGTTCGAGCCGACGAAGAAGGAGGCCAACGTGCCTAACGTGAACACGCTGCCCGGCGAGGACGTGTTCTACATGGACTGCCGCGTGCTGCCGTGCTACCGGCTCTCAGAGGTGAAGGACGAGATGCGCCGCATGGCCGACGAGGTGCAGCAGAAGTACGGCGTGACGGTGTCCTTCGAGCCGCAGCAGGAGGCGCAGGCCGCCCCCCCTACCGACCCGAAGGCCCCGCTGGTGCTGGCGCTGAAGAAGGCCATAAAGGAAGTGCTCGGCGTGAAGGGCAGGGCCTACGGCATAGGCGGCGGCACGGTAGCGGCTTTCTTCCGCCGGCTGAACCTGCCGGTGGTGGTGTACGCCCGCCTGGACGAGACCGCGCACCAGCCCAACGAGTACTGCGTGATAGACCACATGATGGGCGACGCCAAGGTGTTCGCCGTCACCACGCTGCTGCTGGCGGGCAAGTAGGCTCCGTCCAGCGGAACGGGAAGGCGCCGGCCGAGCCGGCGCCTTTTTCGCGCCAGGAACGACGGACAATATCTTGTATAATATTCCCCGCGATGCGCAGACGCCAGCGGCCCGCCCGGGCATCCCGCGGGCTCCCGCCGGGAGCCTCGGAAGAGAAGGACCCCAGATACCCCCCGGTGGTATCCTGCACGCTTTCCAACGGCCTGCGGCTGCTGGTGCTGGAGAAGAAGTTCGTTCCGACCGCCTCGTTCACGATAGTTTTCAACGTCGGCAACGTGGACAACCCTCAGGGCAAGACCGGCCTGGCGCACATGTTCGAGCACATGGCGTTCAAGGGGACCAGGACCATCAATTCCGCCGGCTACGCCAGGGAGAAGCCAGCGCTTGACCGCGTGGAAGCCGCGGCCCTTGCCCTGGCCCGCGCGGAGCGCTCACCCCGCCCCGACCCGGCCAGGCTGGAGAAACTGCGCGCCGCTCTGGCGTCGGCCCAGCGCCGGGCCGACGCGCTCTCCGTAAAGGACGAATATCTGAAGATCTACAACGCGCTGGGAGAGAACGGCCTCAACGCGATGACCTCCACCGACTACACCGGCTACGTGGTCTCGCTGCCGGCCGACAGGCTGGAGGCCTGGATGGCCATCGAATCCGACCGTTTCAAGAACCCGGTGCTGCGGGAGTTCTACCGGGAGCGAGAGGTCGTGGCCGAGGAGCGCCTGATGAGCGACTCCGACCCGAACCGCCTGCTGTGGGACGTGCTGATGGCCAACGCCTTCACCGCTCACCCGTACCGCAACCCGACGCTGGGCTGGCCCGACGACCTGGCCGGCCTCTCCCGCTCCGACGCCGAGGAGTTCTACAGGACCTACTACGTGCCCAACAACGCCGCTCTCTCGGTGGTCGGAGACGCGAGGCCGGCCGAGGTCGTAAGGCTGGCGGAGAAGTACTTCGGCGGCTGGCGCCCGGGGGAACTGCCCTCCCGCTGCTACACCGAGGAGCCGGAGCAGAGGTCCGAGAAGCTGGTCAACCTGTTCTTCAAGGCCAGCCCGGCGCTGCGCATCGGCTTTCACAACCCCGGCATGGCCCACCCCGACATCTACCCCCTGATCATGGCCGGCGAGGTGCTCTCCGGAGGCAAGACCGGCCGCTTCTACCGGCGGCTCGTCGAAGGCAGGCAGCTCGCGCTCTACGCCGGCGCCTGGGCGGCCGCCCCGGGCAGCCGCTATCCCTCTCTCTTCGCCGTGGCCGCTGACCCGAAAGCCCCGCACACGCTGGAAGAGCTGGACGCCGCCGTCATGGACGAGATAACCGGGCTGGCCTCCGAGCCCCCCACCCGCTGGGAGCTGGAGAAGGTCATAAACAATTACGAGACCGAGCTGATAAGACAGCTGGAATCTAATCCCGGCCTTGGCATGAGCCTGGCGCAGAACGAGGCCGTCATGGGCGACTGGCGCTTCGACTGGAAGATTGGGGACGGGCTTCGCCGGGTTAAGCCGGAGGACGTTTCCGCCGCCGCGGCCCGCTACCTCGTCCGGCCCAACCGAACCGCGGTGTTCCTCAGGGAGCCGCCGGAAAAGGGGGCTGCTTGAACGCGCGCTGCGCGCGGCTGCTGGCCAGCCTGCCGGAGGCCGATTTCAGGCCGCCGCGGGGCAGGCGCGCCGTGCTCTCCAACGGCCTGACGGTGCACCTGCTGAAGGACGCGACGCTGCCGGTAGTGCACCTGACCGCCTTCGTACGCACGGGCAAGATCTGCGACCCGGCGGACAGGATCGGTCTCGGGGAGATGACGGCCGCCCTGCTCAAGGACGGCGGGACGCTGAACTACAAGGCCGAAGAGATGGACCGCACTCTGGAGTACCTGGCGGCCTCGCTGGAGAGCTACCTGGGAATAGAGGAGGGCCGGGCCGGCCTGACCGTCCTGAAGAAGGACCTGCCGGCCGTGCTGAGCATCTTCTCCGACATGCTGATGCGCCCGGCCTTCGCGCCCGAGAAGACGGAGCTCAAGCGCGCCGAGCTGCTGGAGCTGGTGCGCCGCCGCAACGACGACCCCGCGCGCCAGGCCGTGCGCGAGGCCCTGCGCTCGTTCTACGGTCCGGCCCACCCCTATGGCTGGCGCGCCGAGGAGGCCTCCCTGTCGGCCGTAACCGCGGACGACATGAAGGCCTGGCACGCCAACTACTACAGGCCGGACAACGTCATCCTGGCCGCGGCCGGGGATTTCGGCTCCGAGGAGGGAATGCTGCGCGGGCTGGAGGCCGGGTTCGCCGGCTGGAAGCCGGGCGGGACGGTATCCCCGGGGATACCGCCGGTGGAGCTGCCGGCTGGCCGCCGCGTCTTCCACATACAGAAGGACGTGCCGCAGGCCTCGATAGTGCTCCTGCTCAAGGCGCTGAAGCGCCACGACCCGCGCGAGTTCCCGCTGGCGGTCGCCAACGAGATGCTGGGCGGCGGGCTCTCCTCGCGGCTGACGGCCGAGATACGCTCCCGCCTGGGCCTGGCCTACAGCGTCTACAGCTATTTCGTGAAGAAGCCGGACTACGGCTATACGCTGGCCTACTGCGGCACCAGCCCCGGCTCGGTGGGCAGGGCCCTCTCGGAGATGCTGCGCCAGTTCTCGCTGATGGGGGAGAAGGCCCCGCCGGCCGAAGAGACCGCCAGGGCCAGGAACGCGCTGATAAATTCCTTCGTCTTCCGCTTCCCCACCCCTTTCGACCTGCTGACGGAGAGGGCCAACTACGAATACTACGGCTACGCCCCCTCCTACCTGGACGACTACGTAAGGAACATAGCCGGCGTCTCCCCGGAGGACGTGCTCTCGGCCGGAAGGGAGCTGCTGCGCCCGGACGACGCCATGGTGCTGGTAGTGGGCGACGCCCGCAAGCTGGACAGGCCGCTCTCCGAGTTCGGCCCGGTCACGGAGCTGCCCGGCGACTGAGGACGCGCGAGCGTGCGTAAAAAGCCTTAGGAGGTTGGATGAGATTTTTTTCCGACAAGCCAGAAATAACCGTAGTGATCCCGGCGTACAACGAGGAGAACGCCGTATCGCCGACCATCGCGGGGATACGCGACGTGCTTTCGCGCTCCGGGCTCAAGTTTGAGATCATAGCCGTTGACGACGGGTCCACCGACGGCACCGCAAAAGCGGCCGAGGCCGCCGGCGCGCGCGTGATCCGGCATCCGATAAACCGCGGGTACGGCCGCTCCCTGCTAAGCGGCATAGAGGCGGCCTCGCACGAGTGGATACTTATAATAGACGCCGACGGCTCCTACCCCCCGGAGGAGGCGGGAAAGCTGCTGCCCCATATCCCCGCTTTCGACATGGTGGTGGGCGCCAGGCAGGGAAAGCTCTTCTGGGGCAGTCTGGCCAAGGCGCTGATGCGCTGGATCTATCTGTCCCTGGCCCGTTTCGTGGCCGGCGAGCGCATCCCGGACGCCAATTCCGGGCTGAGAGTGTTCCGCAAGAGCGCGATAAAGGACATGCCGGTACTCTGCTTCGGCTATTCCTTCACCACGACGATGACCCTCTCTTTCCTCTCGTCCGGGAAATTCGTACGCTTCGAACCTATAGAATTCTCAGACCGCGTCGGAAGCTCGAAGGTCAGGCCCGTGCGCGACATTCTCCGCACGCTGCAGATCATGATGCAGGTGGTGATACACTACAACCCGCTCAAGTTCACCGCCGCGCTGGCGGCCGTTCCGGCGGCGCTGGCGGTCCTCATCCTGGCGGCGGCGCTCTATCACCCCTGGCGCCCCGGCACGGAACTGCTGCTGAGCTGTCTTCTGCTGTGCCTGGCCGCGGCCGTCTTTCTCACCGGCTGTCTGCTCCAGTCGCTGAAGACCCTGCTGGACAGGAGATGAGAGGCCGGAGCGACGGGGACGTCCGCCATAGCCGCAGGCCGCTAGCCTCCGAAAGACGGCTCCCGGCCTTTTCTCTCCCCTAAAGCTATTGCCGCGCCGGCCGACATGAACAGCAAAGGCGGGATCCTGTAGCGGTAATAGCCGTTCGTGCTCGCTATGCCGAACAAATAGAATACTGACAGGAAAAGGAAGGCCGCCTGCAGCCGGCCGCCGTCTTTCCACAGTCTTTTAAGGCCCGCCGCGAAGAGGATGTAAAGTCCGGCCAGAAAGGCCAGATAACCGGCCTCCAGCGCCCAGAGAAGCGGATAAGCCCTCAGCAAGGCCAGCGTACCGGAGCCGAAACCTCCGCGCGCTCCCGGCTCTTTAAGCCCGAGCGCCTGCGGGAGCATCTCGATCCCGGTCCCGCCGGCGGTGGCCGCGAAGTCATGCAGGATATACCTCGCCGTCAGGAACGGGTGGGCCTTTATTATCGGCATCGCCATCTTCCAGTAGGCGGCCGCCCTGGCGGCGTCGCTCGGGTAGTTCCCGTCGGCCGCGGCCAACAGCGCCGTGGAGGTCTCGGCGAAGCTCTTGCCGGTAAGCAGCGCCTCTACGCTGCCGGCGGAATATTTCAGCAATGTGACCCCGCCGATAGAGGAGTAGGTGAAGTATCCGGTCCGCTCGTAGTTGCGGAAAGACCAGGCCAGCTGGAGGGAAAAGGAGAAGAGCAGAAAGAGCAGGGCCTGCTTCTTTCTCTTCCAGAAAAGCGGCGCGAGCAGGATGGGCAGGTACATGGAGACCGGCTTTAAGAACGCCGCCAGGGCCCACAGCCCCCCGGCCAGCGACGCCTTCGCCGCGGAACCGTCCCGGAGCGCGTCCCAGGTCAGAGCCGCCGCCGGGAGCAGAAGGAGCATGAGCAGGGTCTCCGCCAGCAGCAGCGGGGTGTGCATCACATAGACGTAATCCAGGGAAAAGAAGAACGTCCCCCATGCGGCACCGCGTTTCCCCGCCAGTCTGCAGAACCACTTCCAGGCGAACAGCACGGTAAGCCCCCCGATCAGGGTCTGGGCGATCTCAGCGTTCAGCACGGCTCCGCCGGGAAGCCTGCCTAGCACCGCCAGAAAGACAGGATAGACCGGCGTCCTGAAGGTCTCGGGGACCAGCTGCCCGCCCGGACCGGGCAGGCCGAAGAAGCCCGTGGAAGAAAGCGCGGCCGCCAGCTTAAGGTACCCGACGGAATCGCTGGTGACGCAATACGGGGAGTTCCCGCCGAAGGCCGCCAGGACCAGCAGCCTCGGCAGGAACGCCGCAAGATATACCCAGACCGGTATGCCCCATATCTCTTTTCTGAAAAATCCCATTTTATCCTCCGTCCACTCCGGGCCGCTCCGGCGGCGCTCAACGAGCCGAGGCTTGCAGGACGTTCTTTATCTCCCCGGGCAGCTCGATCAGCTTCAGGTCCCTGCCGACGCAGACCAGGTCGGTCTCGGCCCTGCCGATAAGGCGGCCGTCCTGGTTGTGCAGGGTGTAAGAGAAGACGATCCGGTACGGGGTGAACTCCTTCACCCCGGTCTCTATCGTCAGCGTGTCCCCGAAGAAGGCGGGGTACTTGTACTCCATCTCCTGGCGCCGCACGGCGAATCCCACCCCGCGCTCCAGCAGCGCCTTCACGGTCAAGCCGCGCTCCTCCAGGTATTCCGAGCGCGCCTCCTCGAGATAATTCAGATAGTTGGCGTGGTAGACCGCGCCGCTGGTGTCCGTGTCGTAGTAGTAGATGCGCCTTTTCATCTCATTCGCCTATGATCTTGACCAGCACGCGCTTGGAGCGCCGCCCGTCGAACTCGCCGTAGAAGATGCGCTCCCACGGGCCGAAGTCCAGCCTGCCGCCGGTCACCGCCACTACGACCTCGCGCCCCATGATGGTGCGCTTCAGGTGCGAGTCGCCGTTGTCCTCGCCGGTGCGGTTATGCCGGTAGCCTTTCAGGTCGTACGGCGCCAGCTTCTCGGTCCAGTCCAGGAAGTCCTGGTGCAGGCCCGGCTCGTCGTCGTTGATGAAGACGCTGGCCGTGATGTGCATGGCGTTTACCAGGCACAGCCCCTCTTTAATGCCGCTCTTGGCCAGCTCGGCCTCGATCCTGGGCGTGATATGTATTATTTCGCAGCGCTTGGAAGTGTTGAAGGCGAGGTAAGCGGTATGGGATCTCATTTTTTATCCTGTGCCGCGGGGCAGCAGGCCTGCCGCGGCGGATATATTCTACATAACTTTCCCGCGGACGGCCGGATTTGCTATAATTCCTGATTATGGCTTACAAATGCGAAATCTGCGGCAAGAAGTCCGTTTCCGGCAGCTCCTACAGCCATTCCCACAAGGCTACCAAGCGGCTCTTCAAACCCAACCTCCAGAAGCAGAAGATCGTCCTCGACGGAAAGACCCGCTCCGCCTACGTCTGCACCGTCTGCATAAAGAGCGGCAAGGCTGTCCGCCCGGCCAGGTAACGCCGTTCTTCTTCTTCTTTCGGTAAGGCCGCCCCAAGCGGGGCGGCCGCGCTTATTTTCCCCGCCAGCGTCAACAAGAATTTAATATTTTGTAAACAAGCCTTTTGTATAATTTTTCTGTATTTATTAAAGGAGCCTTAAAGGTTCCTTTATGCTTCGCGAGCGGCATCGGAAGAAGTCCCGGAGGACTTAAGATGGAGCAGGACCCAAAACTGGACCCGTCCACCATTACGGACGTAGAAACCGCGAAACTCGCCCTTCGCTGGGCCGTGGAGAAGATCCACGGCCTGCAGGAGGAGGTGGGCCGGCTGCGCGAGGACAACCGGAACAAGACCAACATCAACCGCTCGCTGACCGAGCAGGTGGAGCAGAAGACCGAGGTCCTGAAGAAGTGGCAGGGCACCATCAAGACCTGGGAGGAGAACTGGAAGACGCAGACGGCCATGGAGGCCGACCTGAAGGCCAAGCTGCGCGAGCAGATCCTCAACGAGGAGGCCGCCAACTGGCGCGCCTCCCGCGCCCAGCTCGAGAAGGAGATCCAGGCGCTGAAGAACGAGCTGGCCGCCCGCGAGGACGAGATCGGCCGCATGAAGCTGCACCTGATGGACGAGCTGCGCAAGGCCGCCGAAATGAAGGAGGCCGAGCTCGACAACCTGCTGAATAAGCACCAGGACAACCTGGCCGCCCGCGAGAACGCGCTGCGCGAGAAGTACGAGAACCTGGAGAAGGAGCTGATCGCCTCTGCCCGCATCCGCGCCGAGCAGGAGGAGCTCGCCCTGCGCGAGCGCTACGAGAACCGCCTGAAGGAGATGGACAAGCTTTACGCGGAGAAGGAGGCGCAGCTCGAGAAGTTCCGCAAGGATTTCGAGGACGGGCAGCTGGCCAGGGACGAGGAGAGGAAGGCCGCCGCAGAGAAGGAGCTGGAGGCGCGCCGCGAGGAGCTGGAGGCGTCCTACCGCGGCCTCGAAGCCTCGCTGCACGCCGAAACCGCCGCCGCCGTGGAGGAGGCCCGCTCCGCGGCCGCCGCGCGCGACAGGGAAAGGCAGAAAGCCTTCGCCGACAGGCAGGCCGCGCTGGAGAAGGATTTCGCGGAGCGCCTGGCCCGGGCCGACCAGGAACGCAAGGACGAGCTGGAGGCGCTGAAGGCCTCCTCGCAGCAGGAGCTGGAAGGCCTGCGCGCGAAGATGAAGGAGGCGCTGGAAAAGCGCGAACAGGAGTACGTCGACCTGCGGCTGGAGATGGAAGGCCAGCTGGTCGAGATGGTGCGGAAGCGGGAAGAGGACATCCGCGCGCGCTACGAGAGGTCGGCCGAGGAAGCCAGGGCCCGCTGGGAGAAGGCGGCCGAGGAGACCAGGGCGGCAGCGCAGGAGGCGGAGGAAAAGGCTCAGGCCGGGCTTGAGAAGGCGCTGAAGGAGGCCGAAGGGCGCCGCGAGGAGGCGCTGCGCGCGCAGGCGGGGCGCCTGGAGGAGAATTTCAGGAAGAGGGAGGAGGAACTGCGCGAGGAGGTCCGGCAGGCCGAGGGGGTTTCCGCTAAGCGCGAGGAGGAACTGAAGGCCGCGGCCGCCGCGGAGCGGGCGGCCTTCAGGGAGAAGCTGGAAGCCGAGATGCGCGCCAGGGAGGAAGAACTGCGCGCGGCCGCCCTGAAGGAGCAGAACGCCTGGACGGAGCGCCAGCAGGCGGCCTCGGAAGAGACCCGCAAGGCGCTGGAGGCCGCCCACGCCGAGCGGCTGGAGAGCCTGCGCGCCGGCCTGGAAGAGTCCTACGCGATGAAGGAAAAAGCGCTGGAGACTCGGGTGGCCTCGGTGCAGAAGAGGCTGAAGGCCGAGTGGCTCGCCCGCGAGGACGAGTGGCGCATAGAGAAGGAGGCCGCGCTCCACGAGGAGAAGGAGAGGCTGAAGGCCGAGTTCGAGGAGCACCGCGCGCTGCTGCACAGGAAACTTTCGCAGTTCGAGGACGAGCTGAAGCTGAAATACGCGCAGAAGGAGGCGGAGACCGAGACCGCGGCCAAGGAGAAGGCCGATGCCCTGGCCGCCGAGACCCGCAGGGAACTGGAGACGGAGAGGGAGCGCCTGCATTCACTGGCCGAGGCGCGCCGCCGCGAGCTGGAGGCGAAAGAAGCCTCCCTCAGGGCTGAGCTGGAGAGCGCGGAAAAGAAGCTCAAGGAACGCTACCTCAGGAAGGAGGAGGAGCTGAAAGCGGCCTTCGCGCGCCGAGAAGAGGAGGCGGCCGCGCAGTTCGGAGACAGGCTGGAGGCCGAAAAGGCCCGCATGGCCGCCGAACTCTCCGACAAGACGGCGGCCCTGGAGCGGGAACGCATCCGCATGGCCGAAGAGAAGGCCGCGCTCGACGAAACGCACGCCGCCAGGCTCCGGGCGATGGAGGAGGAGGCCGCGGAGAGGGCTAGGCAGGCCCGGACGGCCGCCGAAGAGGCGCTGCGCCCCAGGGAACAGCGCCTGCAGGCGCGCGAGGCGGAGCTGGACGCCCTCCGGCTGGAGCTGGAGCAGCGCCACAACGACCATAAACTTAAACTTTACAAGGAAGTCCAGGCCAAGGAGCAGGAGCTTTTCGGCAAGCTGGCCGCCGCCAAGGAGGAGATGTACAAGGCCCTCAACTCGCACCGCGAGGTGCTGGACAGGGAGCACGAGGCCCGCATGGCCGCGCTGATGCAGAAGGAAGAGCAGATGCAGGCCCGTTTCGAGGAGAAACTCGGCGCCGCGGAGGCCGCGCTCAAGCAGCGCCTGCAGGACGAAGCCGACAAGCTGGCTCTGGAGTTCGAAGGCCGGAAATCCGACCTGGAAGGAAAACTGAAGGCCAAGGAACAGGCCCTGGACGCCGCCGCCGCGGAAAAGGCCGCAAAACTGGAGGCGGAGAAGGAGGAGCTTGCGAAGAAATTGCGCGAGCGGGAGCAGGCCCTGGCCGCCGGCTACGCGGAAAAAGAGGCCGCGCTGGAGGAGGAGGCGGCCGTGCGCGAGAACACTCTCGTCGCCGGCCACGAGAAATCCGCCGAAAGGCGCCGGCAGGAGATAGAGGCCTCGCTGGCCCGCAAAGAGAAGGAGCTGGAAAGGAAATATTCCGAGATGTCGGAAAAGCTGCGCGCCCAGTTCCAGAGCGAGAAAGCCGTCTGGGAATCGCAAAAGCACAACCAGCTGAACTCGGAGCGCCAGGCGCTCAGGGCCGAGTTCGAGAGGAAGGAGGCCGCGCTCTCGCAGAAGATCGACGAAGAGCTGGCCAGGGGACGCCAGGAGAAGGCCCGCCTGGAGGAGGAACTGGCGGCCAAGAAAGAGGAGCTGGAAAAGAGCTACTACGCGGAGCTCGAGCGGGCGAGGTCCTCGCTGGAAAAGGCCCGCAAAGAGCAGGAGACGATGCTGAAGGCCAGGACCGAGGAACTGGAGGAGGAGGAGAACCGCCTGACCGTCTGGACGCTCAAGAAAGAGGAGGAGTATGCCAGGAAGTACCAGGAGCGCGAGAGGGAGCTGATCGGGCTCTGGGAGAACAAGCAGGCCGCTCTGGAGAAGCAGTACGACGCGCGCATAAAGCAGCTGGAGGAGAAACTGAAGGGGGATTAGCCCCCCCCGGGGCAAGGCGCCACCATGTACGAAGACGGAGCACGCGACTTCGAGGAGATCCTGAAGGAGACCGAGCTGGACTCGGCCAAGATGGTCCTGCGCCTGACCTCCGAGCTCCGCGAGAAGGAGCTGGAACTGGCCGCCGCGCGCTCGAGGAGCTTCGACGAGATACAGCGGAACAACAAGGCCAAGGAGGCCGAGTTCGAGGCCCTGATGCGGGCGCAGGAGGAGCGCATAGCCAGGCGCGAGCACGAGCTGGCGCGCCTGCTGGTCGAGAAGGAAGCGGCGCTGTGGAAGAAATACCAGACAATGCTGGACGGCGCGGTCTCGCGCCAGCGCGAGGAGTTCGAGTCTGAGCGCGACCTGCTTAAGGCCGACATAGCCAGGAAAGAGGCCGAGCTGGCGGCGCAGAAGAAGAACCTGCGCCAGGAGATGGAGGAGCTTTTTAAGAAGTGGGAGGCCGAACGCGAGGCGGATTTCAAGGCGGAGCGGGAGACTTTCATCGAGGAGCTGAAGCTCGGCCGCGAGACGGCCAAGAAGGAGGCCCTCGAGCGCTCGCGCCAGATGGAGGAGCTCTGGCGCCAGAAGCTGGACCAGCAGGAGACGGACTTCCGGAGCCGCGAGGCCATAGCGGCGGAGGAGATACGCAGCCAGATGCGCCGCGAGCGGGCCGAGGAACTTAAGGCCCTCAACGACAGACTGAACTCCGAGTTCTCCCAGCGCGAGCAGGAGCTTTACAAGCATTATTCCGGCTGGCTGGAGGAGAACAAACGGCTCGTGGAAGACAAGTACGCCAGGCGCATGGACGCGCTGGAGAACGAGAGCCGGGACCGCATCGCCAGGCTGGAGGACGCCCTTGGCAAGGCCCGCGCGGAGCTGGAGGCCAGGGAAAAGGTCTGGCAGGAGAAACACTCCGAGCTGGAAAATTTCTACTCCGGGAAGGAGGCCGCGCTCGAGGCAAGGGAAAGGGAGATGCAGGACAGGCAGCTCGCCAGGGAGCGCGAGCTTTCCCTGAAATACGAGCAGCTGGAGACCGAGCTCCGGCAGGAGACGGCCCGCCGCAGGGACGCCCTGCTAAATAAGGAGCGCGACCAGGAACGGCAGTTCGCCGCCAGTCTGGCGGAGTTCGCGGCCGAGACGGAACGCAGGATGAAGGCCGTAGAGGCCCGCGAGGCCGAGACCGCGAGGCTGCGCGAGGAGGCGGCCAGGCTGCGGGCCGGGATAGGCGACGTCCTCGCGCGGAAACAGGAAGAGCTGGAGCGCACCTTCGAGGAACGGAGTTCGCTGTTCAGGCAGTCCATGGAGGAATCCTTCAGGATCAAGGAGCTCAGCCTCGCCAAGAAATACGAGGAGATGGAGAAGCGCTACGCGGGGCTGAACTCACAGAAGGAGGCCGCCGCCGCGAAGGCCGCGGAGCTGGAGGCGGAGGCGGCCAGGCTCAGGGACGCCCTCGTTTCGCGCGATTCCAAGGCCAGGGCCGTGATCGAGGAGGAGAAAGGGCGCCTGCAGGCCGAGATGCGCCGGGCCGAGGAACAGATGGAGGCCAGGGCGGATGCCGCCAGACGCGGGCTTCAGGAACAAGAGGCGGCGCTGCGGGCCGAATACGCGGAGCGCCTGAGGGCCGAGACCGCCAGGCTGGAGGAACGTCTCCGGGTGAGGGAGACCGCCCTCGAGAAGGAGCGCGAAGCGCTCGACGCCAGGGTGGCGGAGATGGAGACGCGCTTCCTGGAGGAGCTCAGGACGCGAGAGGCCGAGGCTGGCGAGGAATCGCGCCGCCACGCCGAGACGCTGAAAGCGCAGGCGGAGGCGGCCAGGCGGGCCTGGGAGAAGGAGAAGGCCGAGCTGACGGCGGCGGCCGCGCGGCTGGCCGCGGAAGCGAGAGCGGAGGCCGAAGCCGCGGCCGCGCGGCGCGAGAGCGAGTTGAAGGCCTTCTACGAAACGCGCGAGCGGGAGCTCAGGGCGGAGGCCGCGGCGGCGGCCGAGGCGCGGGCGCGCACGATCTCCGAAACCCATTCAGTGAAGGAGCAGGATCTCCGCGACAGGGCTAAGAAACTCGAAGAAGCCCTGGCCAGGTCGCTCTCCGACGCTTCGGCCTCGGCCTCGGCCGAAGCCTCTCTCCGGGACGAGCTCAAACTGCTGGGCGGGAGACTGGAGGAGAGCGAGCGGGAGAGGCAGAAGCTCATACAGGAGAACCTCACCAAGGCCCGCGACCTGCGTCAGACGCTAGAGAAGGAGTTCCTGGACAAGATCAGGGAGATAGAACAGAGCTACCTGGGCCAGTTGACCGACCTCTCCCGGCGCTCCGAGGAGGCCCGCCGCGCCGACCAGGACGAATATTTCCGAAAGCTGCAGTACGTGAAGGACGACTTCGGCGCGCGGCTGGCCGCGCAGGCCAAGGAACTGGAGGCCGCCTACCTGGAGCGCGAGCGCGGCCTCGCCGCCGCGCTGGACAGCGCTTTCAAACTAAAGGAGAAGGCCCTGGAGGCCCGCCAGGTACAGCTGGACAAGAACTATCAGGCGCTGCTCTCCGAAAAGACCTCGAGGATAGACACCGACAGGGAACTGGCGGAGAACGTCGGGCGCCTGAAGGACGAACTGGAGCTTAAGAACAGGCAGCTCCGCGATGAGATCTCCTCCCACGAGGCCAGGCTGGAGGAGCTGGAGGCGAAGCTGCGCGCCGAGTACGAGGCCAGGAAGAAGGACCTGGAGGACGGCCAGCGCATGCGCGCCGCGCAGTTGGAGAGCGAACGCGCCAAACTGAAGGGCCTGCTGGAACAGGAGCAGCGCCTGGTGACGGACCTGCAGAAGCGAGAAGCCGCGCTGCAGGAAAGCTACGTGGCGCGCGAAGCGGAGCTGTCGAGGCGCTTCAGGGAGTCGCGCGAGCGCCTGGAAAAGGATTACCAGGACAAGCTCAGGGCCCTCGGCGGCGGGAAGTAACCCCGTTTCCCCGCGCAGGAAGCACGGCGGCCGCCCGTCGTGTTTTTTTATTTTTAAAAATTTTTTGTATATAATTGATTCCGCGGCAGGTCTCGCCCGCGGGAGCGGACGTCATTATACAAAGGCGGTGAAACTGGAAATGAAAAAGTTCGACAACAAGATACTGTTCGTGGGGTACGGCTCCGTGGCGCAGTGCGCCCTGCCCATTCTTCTCAAGCTGGTGAAGGTCCCCGCCAAGAACATAACCGTGATGGACTTCGAGGACAAACGCCGGGCCCTCAAGCCCTGGACCGCCAAGGGCGTGAAGTTCGTGCGCCACCAGATAACGAAGCAGAACATGGGCGCCACGCTGAAAAAATTCCTGAAAGCCGGCGACATGCTGATAGACCTGGCGTGGAACATAGACGCCTGCGAGATCCTGCAGTGGTGCCACGACAGCGGCGTGCTCTACATCAACACCTCCACCGAGCTCTGGGACCCCTACAAGGGAGCCGAGGACAAGCACCCGACGGAACGCACCCTTTACGTGCGCCACATGGCGATGCGCCAGATGATAGCCAAGTGGAAGACCCCCGGCCCGACCGCCGTCATAGAGCACGGGGCGAACCCCGGCCTGATCTCCCACTTCGCCAAGAAGGGCCTGATCGACATCGCCGGGCGCCTGCTCGCCGAGAAGAAGGTGAAGGGCGCGAAGGCCGAGAAGCTGCGCCAGCTGGTCAACGACCGGACCTTCAACGAACTCTCGATGAACCTGGGCGTGAAGGTGATCCACGTCAGCGAGCGCGACACGCAGCTCACCGACAAGCCCAAGCAGGTCAACGAGTTCGTCAACACCTGGAGCGTCGAGGGCTTCCGCGAGGAAGGCGTGGCGCCGGCCGAGCTGGGCTGGGGCACGCACG
>JAJYNO010000014.1 GCA_021786295.1 bacterium
CCGGCCACCTGGCCTCCAGCGCCATGACCATCACCGTCCTCGCCGAGAACTACCCGGACAACAAGTACATCTGGCCGGTGGGCGGCGTGCTGCTGGGCGGGCTCTGCTTCCAGATGATGAACAACGGCGTGCACTGGGCCAGCGATTACCCGCTCGGCTTCGCCGTGGGCTACGGCATAGGCAAGGCCATCGCCGTTCACGGCCGCACGGCCGCCAGGCGCGGCCCGGCCCCGGTAAAGCAGGCGTCGCTCACGCTGGCGCCGTACCTGTCCCCTTACGGCGCGGTGGGCGCGGGCGCGACGTACCGGTTCTGACGTGAAAACGGCGGCGGGTTGTCTAAAAACGCGCAATTTTGCTAAAATATTCGGGTAGTAACGCCATAAGCGGGCGTGGTTCAATGGTAGAACGGGACCTTGCCAAGGTTCAGACGAGGGTTCGATTCCCTTCGCCCGCTCCAAATTTAACGAGTTAGGCCATCCGTCCCGGATGGCCTTTTCCTTTTAATATCCGCGGCGAAGGGAATAGTTCCTTATGCAGAGGCTCGCTGCCGCTCGCATGTCGCCCGCTTTGCGACAATGGGGACAGAGTCGTGGAAAACGAATCAATGTTGTCTATGGCTAGTATGTAGTTCTGCTGTATTATCTGGTGACTCCAAGTGGGCTTGCTGGTCTTGAGAGTGTCTGTTATACTATTAGTGGAGATGCGAGCGGAAAGGCTTCTGCCGTGTGCTGGTTGGCCAGCGCGACTAAAGGAGGAAATGTTGCCCTCCCTCTCCATGTAATCTATTTGGGATGCCCTCCTCCCCAGAATGGGAGGGCGGGGAAGCAATCAGGACCGACGCCAGAAATGCGCTCCAGCTGGCGGCGATCCGTTAAGGGTTGAGCGATGGAGGATAAGGGCGACCTCCCGGTGATCCTGATTGCTTCCCCCTCTTTTTTTGTCCTGTTTTGCTCCAAGCTTCCCATGTATGGAGTGCGCCAGACGGCACCAAGGTGTTCCCTGGGTGTTGATGTCGGCTTGCTGCCGAGAATCTAGGCCGGCCCAAGGCCAGAATTTCTGGCGCCTGCGAATTCCTCGGTCGGCCTGGCACCGAATTCGCCATGTGGGGCATCGCGATTTTATGAATCAGACAGCTCTCCCGAATGAGTCTATATATATGATATTCGGAGGAGACTAGGGGACGCTGATTCCTTGTTTCCTATTGGTTTGGTCGGGCGGGGTTCCTGAATTCTTGGGAAGGGCATGGATTTTCTGTGCCCTTCTTTTTTTGTGGCTCGGCGGGTTTGACTTTGGGGGCGGGGGATGCGACAATAGTGGGGATGAAAGATATACAGGTTGTCGGGTTCGACGCGGACGATACGCTTTGGGTCACGGAGCCGCATTTCCAGGCGGCGGGCAGGGAGTTCGGCGGGCTGATGGCGCCGTGGGCTTCGGCTGAGAAGGCGGCGGAGGAGCTTTACGCCACCGAGATGGCCAACCTTGGGACCTACGGCTACGGAGCCAAGAGCGTGATGCTCTCGATGCTCGAGACCGCGCTGCGGCTCGGCGGGGACAAGGTGCCGGCGGCCACGCTGCGCAAGGTGCTGGAGTCCGGCCGGCGGCTGCTGGACTATCCCATGGAACTGCTGCCCGGGGTGGAGGGCGTGCTCAAGGAACTGCGCGGCCGTTACCGCCTGGTGCTCATCACCAAGGGCGACCTGCTGGACCAGGAGCGCAAGCTGCGGGGGTCCGGGTTGAAGGCTTACTTCCACCATGTGCAGATCCTGAGCGACAAGCGCGAGAGCGATTACCGCGACCTGCTGGCCACGCTGGGCGTGGAGCCGCGGCGCTTCCTGATGGTGGGCAACTCCCTGAAGTCCGACATTCTGCCGGTGCTGGCGCTGGGCGGCTGCGGGGTGCACATTCCTTATGAGGTCACCTGGCGGCACGAACATGTGGAAGGCGCGTCGCCCGATCCGGCCCGCTTCAGGCAGCTGAAGGATATTTCCGGATTGCCGGGCTTGCTGGCCCGCTAAGTCCGGGCAAAAAAAGAAACCCCGCGGTCCCAAACCCGCGGGGTTCTTCTTTGCCGGACTAAAGATCAGTCCGTGCAGTTGGCGGCGTGGTAGGTGTTCACCGCGTCGTGGTAGAGGTCGGTCACGTTGCTGCCGACATGCCCGTCGGAGTCCGTGTAGATGGAAGGCCCGTGGACCACGATGTCGGCCGCGTCGGACGCGGTGTCGTAGGCGTGGCCGGCGACATTGCCGACGTAATCGCCTACGGTATGGGCGTCTTCCCACCAGCCTTTGTCCTTCCCCGCGGCGGCCTCGAAGGAGGTCTTGCCGGCGAGCGGCTTCACCTCGGAAGAGAGCTTGGAGATCTTGGAGACTTTGGCGTTGACGAGCTGGTCCGCGGTCTGGCCGTAGATGTTGCGGGCCGGGCCGGCGGAGGTCTTGGAGGCGGAGACCGCCGAGGTTTCCTCGGAGGGGGGAGTCTTCTTGGTGAGGGAGCCGCTGAAGAAGTCGTTAAGGACGCCGCCGGCCTTGTTGAAATCCTTCTTCATATCCACGGAGGCGATCTTCTCGCCGGCCCCGGAGAGGCCCTCAAGGCTGCCGGCCGCCTGCGCGCCGGACACCGCCGCGAACACCGCCACTACCGCTACCGCTATGCCTTTCTTGTTCATATGTCGTTTCCTTTTTCCTGTTCTAGAGATTTGCGCTGCTATGCCCGCTACGGAGCAATTTTTGTGCCAGCAACAGGGCTGGCGTTATATTTCAACTAATGGTGTAATATGGGAGCGATGGAAACGGCCAACGATGGATATGCGGCGGTCGGTCCGCGTCGAGAGGCGCGGACCGGGCTGGGCTTGGGTTTACGGCTGGCGGCGGTGCTGGCGCTGGGCTATCTTGGAGGCTTCCTGCTGACTCTGGCCGTGCCGCGGGGGGCGTCCGGGCCGGGGTATCTGTCCTCTGCTATACTGCAAACAGTACTCATTTTATTCTTTAACGCGGGCTTGGCGGCGGCGGGGACGGCTTACCTGACGGGGGCCTGGCCCCGCGTACTGCGCGGCTGGTTCCGCGCCGCGGGCACGGCGCGGGCCGTGTTCGCCGGTGTCGCCGCTGGCGCGGCGTTGTTCGCCGTCTACGGGGTGCTGTCCGCCTGGCCGTGGTCCGCGGGCGGCTTATCCGTTCACTTCAAACAGTTGGAGTCCTACGAGGTCATCGCAAGGGTTTTCAAGCACCTGGCGGGCCCGGCAGGAGAAGAGATGCTCTTCCGAGGCATGCTCTTTACCGTGCTGGCGCGCTTCGGCGCGCGGCGGGCGGTGCTGCTCAGTTCGCTGGTGTTCGCGCTGTTCCATCTTAACTCCGGCTCCTCCATGGACCTGCCGCAGGCGCTCCGGGTCGGCTGGTTCTTCTTCGCGGGAGCGGCCTACTGCGAGCTGTTCCGCCGGAGCGGCAGCCTGCTGCCCGCGATAGCCGCGCATTCCGGCTATAACTTGCTGACCAGCCTCTTCTACCTCGGCTGAATATTTCCGCGGCAAAAGAAGGACCTGCCCGCAGGGGCCGGTCCTTCGCTTTCCGCGCCGGGGTCAGGGCTGTGAGGGGGGGCATGTTTACAATAGCGGAGTGGAAGAGGTAAAGTAGAGCAATGAACGAACAGGCGGCGCGGATAACTGAAATAGGGACCCTCCTCTCACCGGAAAAAAGGATCGACACTTCTTTCTCCGTGATCTTTCTCAAAGGCGGCAAAGCGTTCAAGGTGAAAAGGGCGCTGCGCAACGGGTTCCTTGATTACTCAACTCTCGAGAAGAGGCGCGCCATGTGCGAGCGGGAGTTCCGGATCAACAGCCGGAATTCACCGGAGCTTTATCGCGGAGTGATCGCGGCGGCGCGTGGCCGCGGCGGGGAGCTGGAGCTTCATGCGAACGCTGCCGCCCCCGGCCACGACACGGTGGAGTATCTCCTTGAGATGAACCGTTTTGAGGAGACAATGCTCTTGAGCCGCCTTGCCGCAGCAGGACGGCTGACCGACGGCCTTTGCTCGGATCTGGCCGGTAAGATCGCCCTCATGCACGGCTCCTCTCCCCTGGTGGAGTTCGGGGATTATGCCGGTAATTTCGAGAACGTCGTCCGGATAATAATCCGGCAGTTCTCCGAATCCACTGTCGGTGTGATCCCTGAGAAGGCATCGCCGGAGATATCCGCGAAACTCCTCGCCGCGCTCGACAGGTGCCGGCCGGTGCTGGCCGCGCGCGCTGAGGACGGCTTCGTCCGGGAGTGCCATGGCGATCTGCATCTCGGCAACATCTGCCTGTTCAATGGAGCTCCCTGCATTTTCGACGCCGTGGAGTTCAATACCGAGTTCACGCGCATAGATACGCTCTACGATATCGCTTTTCTGATAATGGACTTGCATCATCATGGCTTGTCCGGCCAGGCCGGCCGCATAATGGAGGGCTACCTCTCCGGTACCGGCACCTCGCGTGAGGCGTGGGAGGCCGTCATGCCGCTATACCTTGGTCTGCGCGCGGTGATCCGTTGCAGTATTTCGGCGGGTAGCCTGCGGGAGTGTCGTTCCAAGGAGACCGCGGCGCGGCTCAGGGAAGAGGCGCTTCGCTACTTCCGGGAAGCTGACGGTTTCCTTTCCTGAAGGTAAATTTCAAATATCTTCTAGCTGTTCCGCCGGAGCGGCAGCCTGCTGCCCGCGATAGCCGCGCATTCCGGCTATAACCTGCTGACCGCCCTCTTCTACCTCGGCTGAATATTTCCGCGGCAAAAAAAGGACCGGCCCGCAGGGACCGGTCCTTCGCTTTCCGCGCCGGGGTCAGAAGACTTCGTTGGTTAGGCAGTGGACGGAGCCGCCGGCGTAGCGGAAACTGGTCAGCGGGGCCACGTAGCGCTCTATCCCCATTTTCTTCAGCCTCTCCTCCACGCCGGGCGTGGAGAAGCGGCTGCAGTTGACCATGACGCCGGGG
>JAJYNO010000023.1 GCA_021786295.1 bacterium
TACAGCGGCGGGCTTACGGGATAAAAGACCTGGAATATCTGCGGCTGAAAGTGATTACTTCGTTCCTAAAAGAGCCCTAAGTTATGCACAGCAAACCCGGAAGACCCAGTCATTGTTTCACCAGGATAAATATCAGTCGGCCCCATAAATGAGGCCGCAGTATCGATATCTACCCAGGCGGGAACGTTGGTCGCTTCAAGACGGACATTCTCAATGGGACTTATCCCGCCTTTAATGCTTTCAAAAGGAACAGCAATGCGGCCGACATCCCCCGCCTCAATACGCGTGGGGTCGGTATGCAGGGCAAAACCTCGCCCTGCGCTCAGTAAAAGCAAAGCCGTTAAAAAATCACGGCTTTTTAGTCTCCACCTCATTGCCTTTGTCCTTATCCATTTTTTTAAGGTACTCTTTGGCCTTGGCGGCTATTACGGGGTCTTTAAATCCCGAGGCCTTCTCCAGCATGAAGCGGACATTGTTCTGGTAGTAGTAGTCCAGGGCTTTCAGGACTTCTTCCTGTTTAGAGCTGTGGAACCACTCGTTGTTCTGTACGGCGGGATCCAGTGGCTTGGGCTTGACGGTTTTGGCTAGTTCTCTGGCCTTGGCCCAGTCGCGCATTAAGGAAAGATAGTCATCTGCTTCTTCAGGCCAGTACTTTTTATATTTCTTGAAATTATTTTTTATGAGTGTGATATCAGTTTCGTTTTTTAACCGCAACATTAGTTTTTCATAGGCTTTCTGGTAAAATGGCAGAGTTTCTTTATACATACCGGCTTGTTTATAAGCGAAAATTAATGCATAAAGTGGATCTTCAAAAGAATGCCAGTTGGGATTGGCCAACGATTCAACCCAGTCTTTATAGTAATAAGAAGAAGCTTTTACTGGGTCATTATAACTCATGTACTTTAGCGCAATACGAAAATAGCTAACTGGCGCATCTCCTATTCCCGCACAACACCCCATTTCCGGGTTAAGATCTTTTGCTTTTTTACCTATACTATTGAGACAGTAATCGATTTCAGCTCTATAGTGTTCCAAGTAAAAAGCCTTTTGTTCTTCAGTCATTTTAACCCAAGATAGCTTTTCGCTACCTTTATATTGACCAGAAGAATAAAACACATCATTCCAAGAAACAGTCGCATAGGCTGAAGTCTGCATATGGAGGCCCACAACAGCAATACTGATAAGAACATTAATAGTTTTCATTAGATTCCTCTGTTTTCAAAAATCACTCATGATCTCTTTCACCAAGATGGATGCAATTCTTTCTACCAGAAAACACCTGGATATCATCAAGTGGTATACCTAGCGGCAATGCGCCGCCGCGCACCACAACCCCATTTGTATCCGCTCCACAATGCAGAAGAGAATTGTGTTTATCGTACTCCAATATTTTGGGGCAAGTAGCGGCATCCCACACTTTTTTCCAGTTTGAAGGTCCACCGGATGGCAGTATATCAACCGCTTCCCCAAACATATGGGTGCTATGTATGCTAGAACCAACATGGCCGACGTTGTACCTGGGACTCCTGTATCCTGAGGTAATACCAAAGCCGTATCCGGCATATTCTAGACTGAAAGCTTCACCAGCCTCTTTTGTCGGATAAATATTGGCATAACAATCCCAATATTTTCCAAAATTCCCCGCGATTCCCATAGTAAATGCACTCCTCGGCGCATCCACAAGTTTCGCGCCAAGGTCAATATACTCCTGCCGGCACTTGTCTATTATGTCCTGCTTTACCTCCACGCCGCCGGCGATGGAGCTGTCTTTGTAGTCCATCGTGGCCGTCACATTGTAGTCCAGCGGCAAAGCCCGCCCCCCGGCAGGCTCCGGAAACTCCCCGCTGCCAACCGTAAAGTAATTCAGCTCACCTGTATTGGAGTTCAGCGCCGGCGTGCCGCTGCCGCTGTTTGCGCCCTCTATTCCCCATTTGATAGTGCCGCCTGCGCCCAGACAACTAGGCAGCGCGAACGCCGCCAAACTCACCTGGTTCTCGTTGGCCGCGGTGGTAAAAGAGAAAGTGCGGGAATCGACCTGGTTCGGCGCTGTCGCCACCACCCTCAGCATAGGCGTTATCGGACAGCACCCGGAGGGGCAGGGCCCTCCCGGGTCACCCGAGGGAACGGCCGCCGCTGTCTGGCTCTCGTCATAACCGGCAGCTATTCCGGTAAGTATCTGCTCCTGGCCGCTTACGCAGCTGTCGCAGCGGGCCCGCGCCGTGTAGGTCCCAGTGTCCGCGCCCAGCGTCATGTACGCGCGGCTCATGCCGTCGATATCGCTCACGGGGTTCAGATTATTGCTTATGTTCGCGCCATCCCAATTGGTGCTGGTATGATTGGTCGTATCCGTGTACGAAAGCATGCTGTACGTGACCGCGGCGCCGGCTACCGGCGCGCCGGTGACCTCGTCTATCACCCGCAGCCTGAACGGGTTGGCGAGCTGTTGCGAGACCGGCCCCGTCCAGGTACAGTTCACGCAGGTGAGCTTCGTCCCCTTGGCCGTCTCGGCAAAAGAAACTTGGTCAGCACCGGAGGTACACACATTGGCCGGGCAACTGGCGTTTATGGTGTATGTCCCTGTGGAAGGCCCAAAGGTGAACGGTACCCAGGCCGTACCGTCCGAGTAGGTATGCGTAGTAATGCTTACCCCTCCGTTCTCGAACTGCCCGGCCTGAGAAGGGTCCACAAGCCAGAACGTTATTGGCGCGTTACCATACGGGGCCCCGGTTTCGCCGTCCACCACTTGCACCTTCAACGGCTTCGGCAGTTCCTTGTTCACGCTCCACGTCTGGCCGCTGCCGTCCTTGTACAACAGCACCTTGCCGATGTAATGCGCCGTAATATTGGAAGCGCCGGCGTTAAAAGAGGCGGGCCCGGCGCTGCTGCCGGCGGCAGCGTAAATTCTAAGCTGGCCGAGACCGTAGTACCTTTCCCCGCCGGCGTCCCGCCAGTTGCTCGCGCTCGGACGGATCGGGATATCCCATTGCCTGCCTGCTTCAGAAAGCGTCCCGCCGCCGTCCGGAAGGGAATACGTCACCGTGCCGAAATCAACCTCGGCCCGAACTGAACCGGTTCCGGGAGAGGCCGTTATATCAGTAGTAAACCTTACACCGATATTAGCACCGGATAGCGCGTTGACATATATCTCCCGCCTGTAATCGACGGAGGCAGCGACCGCGTACATCGTCCCGGGGGTAATACTTCCGGAAATGGCGTCCGGGGGGGATATGGCAACTGTTCCGACGGCATAGGATCTTGTCGGGTAAGAGATCGCCGCCGGGGCCTGTGGCACGCCGTGATAGGCAGCCTTAACGTAGCCCCCTTCGTCCAGCTCCATCGTGCTCGTGGTGGGCGGCGCCAGCACGGTGAGCGTGGTAGTAGAGGGTTGCGCCGGTGCGTACGACTGCGCCCGTAGCGAGCTGGCAAGCAGAATCAGGATAGAGCCCGCTAAAAGCAATTTTATGCGTTTAGACATCGGGTAAATACAGTTCTCTATCTTAGCTCAGCGACTGGGTTGTATATATTCAAAAACCAGCCCCGGCCATGCAGCCGGTTTTGGCCTGGATTAACCACGAACGTCGCCTGACAAGCGAACCCATATTACCAGCCCCTTGAAGTAAGATGGGAACCAGACTGCCTGCCGGGCACGCAAGATGCGGTGGGATTTCACTGAGGGAATGTCGCTGAGGTTGCACTTGCAGGAAATAGTATAGTGCACGTTCCTGCGGCTGTCAAGGTGTGAACTCTCGCCTGTTAAAGAGGGAAGAGGCATATGGCTTCTCCCTTGCGGACGCGGGCGGAGATTTAGAATAATCTATTTATGCGCGCGCTCTTCAAGGCCGAGAACCTGCTGGTGTACGCCGAGAAAGCGGCTGTAATCCTACTGATCTTCGCGATGGTGGCGCTGTCCTTCCTGCAGGTGCTGCTGCGCATATTTTTCAATTCAGGCGTAGTCTGGCTGGACCCGCTACTGAGGTACATGGTGCTGTGGGCCGGCCTGCTCGGCGCCGTGCTGGCCGCCAGGTACTCGCAGCATTTCGCGCTGGAGGCCGCGTTCCACTTCATCCCCAAGAAACTGCACCGCCCGCTGCAGGTCTGCGCGGCGCTCTTCACGGTCTTCGCCTCCGTCCTGCTCTTTTACGCCGCGTACAAGGTGGTGCGCGTCGATCTCGACTACGCTTCGGCCGCTTTCTACGTCGGCAACACGGCCATGTCCAGCGGCTGGCTCGAGCTGATCATCCCGGCCGCGTTCGCGCTCATAGCCCTGCACGTGCTCATAGGCGTCTTCCGCCCGGCGGACGGGAAGGAGGCCGGGGCCTGATGGGCTACGCCGTAGGCCTGCTGATCCTGCTGCTCGCCTTCCTGGGCGCGCCCGTCTTCACGCTGATAGGGACGGGCTCCGTCTTTTTGTTCGTGCACTCCGGCGGGGACTCCTCGTCCGTGATCTCCGAGATGCTGCGCCTGGCCTCGCTGCCGGCGCTGATAGCCATCCCGCTCTTCACGTTCGCGGGCTACGTGCTGGCCGAGAGCAGGGCCCCGCAGCGGCTGCTGGCGCTGGCGGAGGCGCTGTTCGGCGCGCTGCCGGGAGGGCTGGCGATAGTGGCGCTCTGCACCACGGCGCTGTTTACGGCCTTCACCGGGGCTTCCGGCGTGACCATCATAGCGCTGGGCGGACTGCTGTACCCGATGCTGACCAAGCAGGGGTACCCGGAGAGGTTCACGCTGGGCCTGCTCACCACCACCGGCAGCCTGGGCCTGCTGTTCCCTCCCAGCCTGCCCATAATCCTGTACGCGCTGGTGGCCAAAATAAGCATAGACAAGCTGTTCATGGCCGGCCTGCTGCCGGGCCTGCTGCTGATCCTGGCCCTCTCGCTCTACGCCTTCTACACCGCGCGCCGGGAGAACATAAGGACGATCCCTTTCTCCCTCGCCGCGCTGAAGAAGGCGGCCCGCGCCGCCGCGTGGGAGATCCCGCTGCCTTTCCTTATAATAGGCGGCATCTACAAAGGGCTCTTCACCGCCAGCGAGGCCGCCAGCGTGATGGCCTTCTACGTGGTCGTCACCGAGGTCTTCGTCTACCGGGACCTGAAGCTCTTCAGCGACGTGCCGCGCGTGGCGGTCAAGAGCATGCTGCTCGTCGGCGCCATCTTCCTGGTGCTGGGCACCGCCCTCGGCTTCACTAACTACCTGATAGACGCGCAGATCCCGTCCAGGATCTTCGCGTGGCTGCACGCCTACGTGGACAGCAGGGTGATGTTCCTGGTGGTGCTGAACGCCTTCCTGCTGGTCATCAACATGATAGAGATCTTCTCGGCGATCATCATCGTCGTGCCGATCATCGTGCCGGTGGCGGCGCAGTACGGCATAGACCCGGTGCACCTGGGGATCATCTTCCTCCTGAACCTGGAGATAGGCTACATGCTGCCGCCGCTGGGGCTCAACCTCTTCCTGGCGAGCTCGCGCTTCGGCCGCAAACTGCCGGACCTCTACAGGTCCATCGGGGCCTTCCTGCTCATCATGCTGGGGATGCTGGCGCTGGTGACCTACCTGCCGGGCATCAGCCTGCTGGGCGCGAAATAGCCCGCCTGGCGGCGGGCTATTCTCACCGACTTCCACTGATATTATCGGCGCTTCAGGCCTTGAAGAGGCTGTAGAGCAGGATGGTCAGCACGATCAGCGTCACTACGACGTAGAGCCGGTCCTTCTCCTTCAGGAAGCCGAAGACCGAGAACACGACGCGCGCTATGGGCGTGGCGATCAGCAGCAGCAGGCCGAGCTGTATCAGCCCGCGGCCGTGGCCTTCGAAGGCGTTGCGTATTATGGCGGGCACTCCGGAAAGGCTGGCCGGCTGGTGGTGGAAGACCGTGTAGTCCGCTACGGAGAGGGCGTGGTGGGCGAGGTAGACCACCGCCCCGGCCGCCACCACGGACGCCGCGGTCAGCACTCCGACGCGCAAGAGCTGGCCGATCGTTGTCTCTATCTCCTGGTCCATCAGGCGGCGCGCCATCTGTTTCATATGAGCCCCTTCGCGCCGGTATAGATCATCTCCAGCGCCAGCACGAAGATCACGAGCGCGAAGATCTTGCGCAGCTTCTTGGTATCGGCCGAGAACAGGTGCCGCGCGCCCAGCGTGGAGCCGCCGAGCACGCCCAGCATCACCGGCATCGTCAGGCCGGGGTCTATGTAGCCCTGCCTCAGGTAGATGCCGGCGGAGGCCGCCGCCGTCACGCCGATCATGAAATTGCTGGTGGCCGTGGAGACCTTGAACGGCAGCTTCATCGCCTGGTCCATCGCCAGCACCTTGACCGCGCCGGAGCCTATGCCCAGCAGGCCGGAGAGCGTGCCGGCCACGAACATCAGGCTGAAGCCCTGCGGCACGCGGGTCACGTTGTAACTGGTCAGGCCCTGGCGGGAGGGGTACGTGCCGTTCATGCGCAGGCGGGTGGCCAGCCGGTCCTGCCTGACGGAGGCGGAGCTCTCGTCGCGCGGGCGGCTGGAGACCCAGGCGGAATGGATCAGCACCAGGCCGAAGATGAGGGCGATGGCCGCCGTGGGCAGGTGAAGCGCGAGGAAGGCGCCCAGCAGCGCGCCCAGCGTGGTGGCCACCTCGAGGAACATGCCGACGCGGATGTTGCTGAAGCCTTCGCGCACGTAGGCCGCGGCCGCGCCAGAGGAGGTGGCGATGACCGACACCAGCGACGCGCCTATGGCGTAGCGGATGTCCACGTGGAAGACTATGGTCAGGAGAGGTATTATTACTACGCCGCCGCCCAGGCCGGTCAGCGAGCCCAGGAAACCGGCTACCAGGGAACCCAAGAAGACTATCGCGGTGAAGAGAAGTATGGACATGTCGTCTAGCCTCCGGCGTCCTTATTCCATTTTAGCAAATTACGGCCGGGCCCCGCTTGGCGGCGCTCCGGAGGGGCCGTTATTTCTTCCCGGTCTCGAAGAGGTCGTAGCGGACCAGCCCCGCCTGGTGCAGCTTGAACCTGGCTATGGTGCCCAGTATTTTGAGACCGTAGCGCACGGCCTTGCCGAACGGCATCTGCGAGTTCTCGTCCCGGTAGCGGGTCTGGTGCGCGACCTCGGCTATGCGGAACCTGCGCATGGCCGCCTGCAGTATGATGTCCGTGTCGAAGTCGAACTTGTCGGAGAAGCGCTCGAACGGCACGGCCTCCAGCACCTTGCGCGAATACGACCTGAAGCCGTTGTGGTAGTCGGTCAGCTTGGTGCCGAAAGAGACGTTCTCCAGCCAGGTCAGGAAGCGGTTGGGCACGTACTTCCAGAGCGGCATCCCCCCCTCGAGCGCCCCACCCTCCAGGATGCGGGAGCCGGTGACCAGGTCCGCCGCGCCGGAGGCTATCGGCTCTATGAACTTCGGCGTCAGCGTGGGGTCGTACTGGTGGTCGGAATGGACCATGACCACGATGTCGGCGCCCCGCTCGAGGGCCGCGCGGTAGCCGGTCTTCTGCGCGGCGCCGTAGCCGCGGTTCTTTCCGTGTGAGACCACGGTTATGCCGAGCTTGCGCGCGGCCCCGGCCGTGCCGTCGGAGCTGCCGTCGTCGATGAGGATCAGCTCGCTTATGCCGGCCTTGGGGATGTCCGCGTAGGTCTTCGCAAGCACGTGCGCCGTGTTATAGGCCGGCATTATGATCACTACTTTAGGATCGTTGCTCATTTTTTCAGGCTCCTGAGATACAGGTCGTCCAGGTAATTGTGCGGCGCGGGGCCGGGGGCCGGCCTGTCGGCGACGCTGTAGACGAAAAGCAGGCGGTAATAGTCCGGTCCCCGGGACGTGTCGCTCCAGAGCTGCCTGACGTAGGCGTTCCACCAGCCGTCGAAGACCTTCAGGGACCTCTCGTCCCAGCCGAAAAGCCTGTAGGTCTGGTCCACCCGCATGGCCTCGCCCAGGTTGAGGAAGAGGTCGGTGATGCCGGCGGCCTTGACCTTGGCCTCCAGTTCCTCGGGCGTGGCCGACTCGCGCGCGAAGCGCACCAGCGGGCTCTCGTCGTAGACCGACGAGGTTATGAACCTGCGGCCGCAGTAGAAGCCGCGCGACTCGCCCAGGAAGAGCACGCGGCTGTCCCTGGGCAGCGAGGAGTTGATGTATTCCATCGCCGGGTAATAAGGGGTGGGATAACTCTGGTGCTGGACGCTCAGATAATGGTCCCGGCTCTCGTAGCCGAAGACCACGCGCCAGCCGCCCTGCGAGGCCGCGGTCCTGTCCACCCACTGCGCGCCGTAGAAGCAGACGAGGGCCAGCAGCCCCTGGAAGGTCCACCTGAAGAAAGCGGACGGGGCTCCGGTTATGAGCGCGGCGAAGATAACGCTGAAGAGCGCCAGGTCGGTCAGCAGGTAGCGCGGCATCGTGGTGGAGACCGCCCACAGCGCCCACATCGCCACCGCCAGGAAGGCCAGGTGCCTAAGCGCCGGCCTGGCGTAGAAGGCGGCCAGCGTCAGCGGCGCGCAGACCAGGATGGCCGGCCCGACGAAGTCGGCGTTGCCTGCGCCCGACATCGTCAGGTACCAGGGATGGAACAGGAACTGGAAGAAACCGGAGAAGCTGGAAAAGGCCGCGTGCAGGTCCCTGGCGTAGCAGTCGGAGTTCAGCAGGGCCCATTTGTAGGGGTCCACTTTGTGCCCGCCGAAAAGGCCGCCGAAGTACGGGTAGAGCGGGTTGCCGTGGAACAGCAGGTCCTTGAGCATCCACGGGGAGAAGACCAGCCCGGCCGCCGCCCCGAAGAAGAGCGCCTGCTTAAGCGAAAAAGCCGCCCTCCCCGTGGAAGGCCCGGCCGGGCGGCGCAGGAACATCAGCCCCATGCCGGCCACCACCGCGAACAGGGCGGTGTACTTGGTCCCGGAGGCCAGGCCGGCCAGTATCCCGGCGAGCAGCAGCGTGCGGTCGAAGAGGCGCGGCTCGCCCTCCTCCCTCGCGGAGAAAAGCACCAGCGCGTAGGCCGCCAGCAGCGTGAACCAGGAGGAGCCCACCTCCACTCCTGTGGTCCCAAGGTTCATGCCCGCCATCGGCATGCCGGCGTAGATCACGCAGGCCAGCAGACCTGCCGTGACAGAGGAATAGCGGCGGCCCATCGCGAACATCGTAACGCAGAGCCAGAAGCCCGTAGCGAAATGCAGCAGCTTGGCCAGCGTGTCGCCAGAGAGCAGCAGCCCCGCCGCGTAGAGCATCTGCAGCAGCAGCGGCGAAGCCGAATGCAGGTTGTCCGGCGAGGCCAGCACGCGGCCCTCGTTTATGTAATAAGCAGGGACCCCGAGGTGGTAGACCAGCGAATCGAAGAAGATCTCCGGCGAGAGCGTCAGCATCAGCACCGCCGCGCCGGCGAAGAGCAGAAGCAGGAGCAGGACCTTGTCGAAAGAGGAGAAGCGCAGCGCCTTTAGCTCCCCGTCCAGCCCTCTGAGCCGGGGCAGGATGTCGGCGCGGAACCTGAAGGCGCCCGCCCCGAAGCCGCAGCCCAGCAGGACCAGCAGGGCCGTCCTGTTCAGCTGGCCCGCCGCGCCCAGGCCCAGCGTAAACAGGGAAAGCGCGCCGAAGCCGAGGCCCATGGAAAAGAGCAGCCAGTCCAGCGCCGAAAAATCCCGGTTCTCCCCGCCGGCCACGGCCTTCAGAAGGAGGGCGCCGGCGGAGAAGGCGAAGAGGGAAAGGACGCCCAGCAGCGCGAACTGCGGGACGTACTTCAGCAGCTCCGAGGCCCGGCCGAGATTGGCCAGCCAGAGCGGGGCGAAGAACGGGTCCAGCCTGAAGAAATAGTTCTGCCTGAAGTAGAAGAACAGGACTATCGCCGCCCAGGCCGTCAGGGCGGGGTAGGCCAGCCTCCTGAAGAGGCTAACCGCCGGCCGCTGCTGCGGCGCCCGGCCGGCGGACCGCTCCCTGGCTTCGCGTCTTTTGTTCTTCGCCATAACTACGGGAGGATAGTTTACTAAAAATCGCGCCCCGTTGCCCCTCGCCTTGCCTGGCGGCCCCGATACGGCTATACTTAGGATTACCATGAAGATAGAACTGAGCGAGAAACTGAGGTCGTTCAAACCTTTCCTTTTCGAGGAATTGTACCGCCGGGAGCGCGCGGAGCGCGCCAAAGGCAGGGACATCATCAGCCTGGCCGTCGGCGACCCGGACATCCCCACGGACAGGCGCATAGTGGCCGACGCCGTGAAGGAGATAAGGATCGGGCGCAACCACCGCTATCCCAACACCAAGGGCAACGAGAACCTGCGCCGCGAGATCTCGGCCTGGCACAGGCGCAGGCACGGGCTGGACTTCCACCATAACGACGAGGTCTCGATCCTGATAGGTTCCAAGGAGGGTATCGCCCACCTGCCCTTCGTCGTGATGAACGCAGGCGACTACTGCCTGATCCCCGACCCGACGTACCCTACGTACCGCACCGGCGTGGTCCTCTCCGGCGGGCAGGCGCACGACGTGCCGCTGGAGGAGAAGAACGGCTTCCTGCCGGACCTCGGGAAGATACCGCGAAAGGTAGTGGACAGGACCAAGCTGTTCTTCCTCAACTATCCCAACAACCCCACCGGCGCCTGCGCTACGATGGATTTCTACAAGGACCTGGTGAAATGGGCGAGGAAGCATTCCATAGTAATAGCGCAGGACGCGGCCTACTGCGATCTCTATTTCGGCGAGCCCCCGGGCAGCGTCCTGCAGGTGCCCGGCGCGCGCGACGTGGCCGTGGAATTCTATTCGGCGTCCAAGACCTACTGCATGGCCGGCTGGCGCATAGGCTGGGTGGTCGGCAACTCGAAGCTGGTCTGCGCGCTGAACCAGCTTAAGGAGAACATAGATTCCGGGCCGTTCAACGCCATCCAGAACGCGGTGGCCTACGGCCTGAAGCACCACGAGCTGATAGTGCCGCCGATAAGAGGGCATTTCAAGCGGCGGGCGGACCGCTTCTGCGCGGCGCTGGAGGGCACCGGCTGGCGTTTCAGGCGTCCCGGCGGCAGCTGCTTCGTCTGGGCCAGGCCTCCGGCCGACTGCGATTCCCTTGAAGCGGTGCTTTTCATGCTGGAGAAGGCGCACATCCTCACTGCGCCAGGCTCCGGCTTCGGGAAGTACGGAGAGGGTTTCGTGCGCTTCTCGCTGACCGAGCCTGACGCGCGCCTGGACGAGGCCCTGCGCCGTCTGAAGTCCCTGGACTGGGAAAAGCTTAAAAGATAACCGTCGGCGCCGGGACGGCCGTTATTCGGCGCCGGCGTTGCGGTCCAGTCTCACCTCGGAGTTCTCGCCCACGTTCAGCTTGTCCCTGCGCCCGGTCACCACGGCGCTGGGCCCCACCAGAGAGCCGCCCAGGTTCATGTCGGAGATAGAGGCGTTCTCGTTGACTATGGAATCCGTAACGATGGAGGAGGTTATGCGCGCCCCGGCCCCGACGGAGACGTAAGGCCCGATTATCGAGTTCTCCACGCGCGCCGAGGGACTTATGTAGACCGGCGGGACTATCAGCGAACCCGACGCCTTGCTGTGCGGCCGTTTCCGGTCAAGCATGTGCCGGTTGGTCTCCAGCAGCGTCTCGGGCTTGCCGCAGTCGAACCAGCCGTCTATCGGCACCGGCTTTATCCTGTGGCCGTCGGCCACCAGCAGCGACAGCGCGTCGGTGAACTGGACCTCGCCGCGGGTGGTGCGCCCAGAGGCCAGCAGGCGCTCCAGGCTGTTGTAGAGCAGCTGCGAGTTCCTGAAGGAGTAGATGCCGACTATGGCCAGGTTGGTCCTGGGCTTCTCCGGCTTCTCTGCCATGGCCGAGATGTAGCCGCGGCTGGTCTCCACCACGCCGAAGCGGCGCGGGTCGGCCACCTCCTTGACGGCTATCCTGTCGTCGCCGGGGCCGAGGAACTTGGAGATATCCGCGTCCAGGATCGTGTCTCCGAGCATGACCAGCACCGGCCCGGTCACGGCGCGGCGCGTGAGCCAGATCGCGTGCCCCAGACCCTTGGGCTCAGGCTGCTCCACGTAGGTCACGCTCAGCCGGGGGTACTCGGAGGAGACGTACTCCCTGATCTTCTCGCCAAGGTAGCCTATGACCAGGCAGACCTTCCTTATTCCCGCCTTCTGCAGGTCGTCGAGGATATGGCCTATTATGGGTTTGTCGCCCACGGTGAGCAGCACCTTCGGATAGGTGTAGGTATGCGGCCTCAGGCGCGTTCCCGCGCCCGCCACCGGGACCACCGCCGTAAAGTCTGTTTTTTTCATGCTTTTCCTCCCGGATGCTGTTCACCCTCGGAATATAGAATTCGCCCCGGCCGGGCGACCATGCCGGGTCAGTCGTCCGAGGTCAGCTGAGCGTAGACCTCGTCGTAATCAGGCGCCTTCTTCAGCCCGGCTTTGGCGTACTTCCTTGAATCCCAGAAATTGGGCCTCTCCAGGACGGTGCGGTAGTCCGGCAGCGCTTCCGCGCGCCGCCCCAGCAGGTCCAGGGCCTGCGCGCGGCGAAGGTAGCAATAGGTCACCCAGCCCTTGTCCGGGAAAGCGGTCCTCTCTATTCCGGTGGTGAACCAGCCGGCCGCCTCCTCATAGCGCTTCATCGCCATCAGGGCGTCCCCCCCGGAAAGGTAGATCATAGCCAGCTGCTGGGCCAGGCCCTCCTGCGGCCGGGCGTGCCAGGCGCTCAGGAAAGCCTCGCTTTCCTCCAGCACCCCCTTCCAGTCCCGAGCCTCCATGTGCGTCATTATCTCGCCCATCCGGTACAGCATGTTAGTCGGGTCCATGGCCAGCAGGCCGGCCGTTTCCGCGTAGGCGTCCTTGAAATCGTGCTCGTGAACGGCGTAGATCTCGATCAGGAAAAGGCGGGCCTCCACCCTGAAAAAGCGCCCATGCTCCTTGGCCAGCTTGACGTACTCTATCCCCCTTTGCCTGTCGCCGCCGACGAAGAGCTTGGCCACCAGCCCCAGCGTGCCGGGGAGCGTGGCGGCGTAGTAGTCGAAGATCCCCAGGCCCAGATAGGCGTCATAGACGGACGGGTTGATCTCGACGCATTTCTTCAGGTACTTGCGCCCCTTGCGGCCGTGGGTATAGGCCTTCCACCAGCTCTTCTGCACGGCGTACCAGCGCCCCTCCAGGCCGTAGGCGCTGCCCATGAAGAAGTACGCCTGGTCCAGGTCGCGCCCCTCCCTGATCATCCTCTCGGAAAGTTCTATCGTCTTCTCGGCGTTAGCCAGGAAGTCCTTCTGCACGGACCTGAAGCTGCCCTGCACGTCGAAATTCTGGGAGTAGCGCCACCACGACAGCGCCGCCAGCGCGAAGTAGCCGGCGGGGCTGCCGGAATCTATGCGCACGATGTCCTCGAACTCCCGCTGTGCCTTGTCGAACTCCAGGCGGTACATGAAGGCTATGCCGAGGTCGTAGCGCTCGTCGGCCCCCGGGCTCAGCGTGAACGGACGGGTAGAGGCGCTCAGGTCCACCAGCGCCGGCCCCAGGTCGTCGTCGTCCGCGGCCCCCGAAGCTCGCGAAAGCCCCGGGGAGAGCAGCGCCAGCGCGGCGAGCAGCAGCCCCCGCCTCCATCTCCCGCCGCCGGTTACGGACCTCTTCATCGCTCCTCCCCCTGCTCCGCGCGGCGCAGGAAATTGCCGGCCTCCGCCTCTCCGATATCGTAGGCCCTCGCGCATTTCTCCCCGTCGAACTCCAGCAGGTCCAGCCCCAGGTCGGCCGGGGGCTTTATCAGGTGCACGTCCGGCTCCGATTTTATGAAAACGCGCGACTCGTATATCTTCTGGGTATGTATGGCGAGCATCCTGCGCGCCTTATGCTCGAAATAGCCGAACGGACCCTCGCGGGGGAAGTCCACGTCCTCGGGGCGCGAGTTGGAGATCATGATGACGGTGCGGCAGCCCTCGAAGAGGCTCAGGTTTATCGTGGCTATGCCTATCACGCCGCCGTCCACCAGGTGGTAGCGGCGTCCGTGCTCCTCCACGGGCACCGGAGGAAAGATGGTCGGGATCGCGCTGCTGGCCACCAGCGCGTCCGTGAACGAGAGGTTGTGGCCCTGGGTGGAACCGTCGAAGCGGACTATGTAGGGCAGCTTCGTCTCCACTGCGTGGCTGATAACGTAGAACTTGATGTTGCGCGGGAACTGCGGGCCGCTCCTGGCCAGCCAGTCGTTAAGGAAATCATATACCGGCCTGTCGGAGAACAGCGTCAGCCTGGCGAGCTGGTTCTGGACGAAGAAGCTGAGCTTCGTTGCCAGGCTGCCGCCGTCCTGCTGATAGAGCTCCAGCGGGATGTTGTAGTAGCGCGGCCTGAACTTCAGGATACGCTCCGGCTTCAGCCCCTTCCAGAGCCGCTTCAGGTCGCCCGTCTTGTCGTAGCAGTAGGCGGCGCCGTTGAGCGAGCCTATGCTGAAACCCGCCACAGCGTCGAAATGCAGCCCCTGCCTGACCAGCCCGGCCAGCACGCCTGACTGCCAGGCGCCTAGCGCCCCGCCTCCGCAAAGGAACAGACCGACAGGCCGTCTGAATTTGAACATGCCCTTTTTATGCCCCGGTTAAAATAATAGAATATTATTTTAGCACAATCGGACGCGCGCGCCTTAAGGGCGCGCCGGGCTTGGCGGAGCGTGACGATGTCGGATTACCTGATACTGGCCGGACTGGCCCTGATAATGGGGATGACCCTTGTCCTGCCGTTCTCCGTGAAGCGCGTGGAGGAGGACCTGGAGGCTTTCCTCTTCGTGATGGGCATCTCCGCGGTCAGCATCTCCGGCCTCTGGAGCCTGGGCATCATAAAGGAAGCCCTTAAAGAACCGCTGCCGATAACCCTTACCGTGGCCGCCGTAGGCCTGCTCTTCCGCAAGGTGCGGTCCAGCCTGAGCAGACTGGTGCACGCGCTGACGCGCAGGATAGGGGTGACCGCGACCGTCTTCGTCATAGTCGCGGCGCTCGGCCTGGGCTCCAGCGTGCTGACGGCCATCGTCTCGGCCATAATACTTTCCGAGATAATCTCCATCTTCAAGTTCAACCGCTCCTACGAGATAAAGCTGACGGTGCTGGCCTGCTACGCCATCGGGCTGGGCGCGGCGCTTACGCCGCTGGGCGAGCCTCTCTCCACGATAGTCGTGGCCAAGCTCAAGGCCCCGCCGCACAGCGCCGGCTTTTTTTACCTCCTCAGGTCTATCGGCGAGTGGGTGATCCCCGGCGTGCTGCTCTGCGCGGCGCTGGCCGCGCGCGGAGCCAGGAGCGCCTTCTCCAAGAGCGGAGGCCTGCACGAGGACGCGCACGACTCGGTTAAGGCGGTGCTGGTGCGCGCGGGCAAGGTCTATCTTTTCGTGATGGCGCTGATCTTCCTCGGGGCGGGACTGACGCCGCTTGCGGACCGCTTCGTGGCGCAGATGCATACTTACACCCTGTTCTGGCTCAACTCCGTCTCGGCGATACTCGACAACGCCACGCTCGCCGCCGCCGAGATCGCCCCCGTCATGAGCGACAGGCAGGTGACCTTCATCCTGATGGGCCTGCTGATCTCGGGCGGCATGCTGATACCGGGCAACATCCCGAACATCATCAGTTCGGCCAAGCTCGGCATAAAGTCAAAGGAATGGGCCAGGACCGCCCTGCCTTTCGGCGCCGCGCTGATGGCAGGCTATTTCATACTGATGACACTGCTGGTAAAGTGAACAAGGAGCCACCGCATATGGACTGGAAATGGAAGACGATCATAGAGCCGTTCAAGATAAAGAGCGTGGAGCCGCTCGGCATCACCACCCGCGCGGAGCGCGAAGCCGCGCTGGAACAGGCGCACTACAATCTGTTCAACATCAAGGCCGACAGGGTGCTGATCGACATGCTGACCGACAGCGGCACCGGCGCGATGAGCGCCGCCCAGTGGGGCGGCATCATGAACGGCGACGAGTCCTACGCCGGGGCCCGCAGCTACTACAACTTCGAGAGAGAGATCCGCTCGCTGACCGGCTTCGCGGAGATCATACCGGTGCACCAGGGGCGCGCCGCCGAAAAGATCCTGTTCACCGTGATAGGCGGCAAGGGCAGGTTCATCGTCTCCAACTCCCATTTCGACACGACCCGCGCCAACGTGGAATTCTCAGGGGCCGAGGCGATGGACTTCCCGGTGAAGGAGGCCCTCGACTTCGGCAGACCGGCGCCGTTCAAGGGCAACGCCGACGTCGCGGCTATGGAGAGGTTCATAAAGGAGAAGGGAGCCAGGAACATCCCGCTGTGCGTGATGACCGTCACGAACAACTCGCTCGGCGGCCAGCCGGTCTCGATGGAGAACCTGAAGGCGGTGCGCAACCTGACCGCGAAGTACGGCATCCCGATGTTCCTCGACTGCGCCCGCTTCGCCGAGAACGCCTATTTCATCAAGCAGCGGGAGAAGGGCTACGCGCAGCGCCCGGTGAAGGAGATAGCCAAGGAGATGTTCGAGCTGGCCGACGGAGCGTGGATGAGCTCCAAGAAGGACGCGCTCGTCAACATCGGCGGGTTCCTCGCTATGAACAACCGCGACTGGTCGGCGAAGGCGCGGCAGCTGCTGATCCTGACCGAGGGGTTCAACACCTACGGGGGGCTCGCCGGCCGCGACCTGGAGGCCATAGCGATAGGACTGCGCGAGGTGCTCGACGAGAACTACCTGCAGTACCGCATCCGCTCGGCCGCCTACCTGGGCGAGGGGCTGCTCAAGGCCGGCGTGCCGATCATCAACCCGCCCGGAGGCCACGGCGTCTACGTGAACGCCAAGGAGTTCCTGCCGCACATAAAGCCGCAGAACTTCCCGGCCCAGGCGCTGGCCTGCGCGCTTTACCTGGAGGGCGGCATCCGCGGAGTGGAAATAGGCACGCTGATGTTCGGCAAGCGCGACAGGAACGGCCAGTACCTGCCGGCCCCGATGGAACTGGTGCGGCTGGCTATGCCGCGCCGCGTATACACGCAGAGCCATATCGACTACGTTATAGAGGTGTTCGCCTGGCTGGCCAGGCACAAGAAGCAGATAAGGGGCCTGGAGGTGGTCGAAGCCCCGCCGATACTGCCCCACTTCACGGCCAAGCTCCGCCCCGCCGGGAAACCGCAGCCGGCGAAGGTATAGGGACGCGAAGGGAAGGCACGCGGGGCGGCGACCGCCCCGCGCCGGTCAGCTAGTCAGGCAGCCCAGGGATATCCTATGTTCAAGAAAGACCGTATCAGCGCCGTACGCCGAGAACTTGAGGCGGTCGTCGGCAGGCAGAACGTACGGACCGACGAGGCCGAGATCCTGATGTACTCCTACGACGCGGGCATGGCGCGCGGCCGCCCTGAGGTCGTGGTTAATTTCTCCTCTGCCGCTCAGGTGGCGCCGGTGATCAGGGTCCTGCACAAGGCGGGGCTCCCCTTCCTGCCGCGCATAGCCGGCACGAACCTCTCGGGCGGCACCATCCCGCTGAAAGGCGGAGCCGTCCTTAACCTGGCGGCCCTGAAGAAGATACGCTCGATAGACACGGCGGCCGGGCTGGCCCTGACCGAGCCTGGGGTCGTGAACCTGGAGCTGCAAAAGGCGCTGGAGCCGTTCGGCTATTTCTACGCCCCCGACCCGGCCAGCCAGAAGGTCTCCACGATCGGAGGCAACATAGGGGAGAACGCGGGCGGGCCGCTCTGCCTGAAATACGGGGTAACGGCGGACAACGTAGAGAAACTGGAAGTCGTCACTCCGGAAGGGGAAGTGCGGACCTGGTCCTACCGGGACAAGGGGCCGGACCTGATGGGCCTGATGATAGGTTCCGAGGGGACGCTGGGCATAGTCACGGCCGCCTGGCTGAAGATCCTGCCGATCCCGCCGCACATCAAGACCGCTTCGGCCTCCTTCGCCTCTCTCGACGACGCCATGCGGGCGGTGACCCGCGTCATCAGCGCCGGCATCCTGCCGCGCGCGCTAGAGGCTATGGACAGGGTCTCCATCGAAACCGCGCTGGCCGGCAGGCCCGGACATTTCCCGCCCGGCACGGAGGCGGTGCTGATAATCGAGCTGGACGGACACGATGCGGTCAAGGTCAAGAGCGACCTGGAGGCCGTGCACAGGATCTGCCGCGACAACGCCTGCGCGCTGTTCAGGATCGCCGGGGACGAGGCCGAGCGGGAGCTGCTCTGGCAGGCGCGCAAAGGTTCCTACCCGGCGCTGGCGCGCCTGGCGCCGGACGTGCTGGTGGAGGACGGGGTGGTCCCGCGCCCGCGACTGCCAGAAGCGCTGCGCCGCACGCGCGAGATACTGTCGCGGTACAAACTGACCGCCGGCCTGCTGTTCCACGCCGGGGACGGCAATCTGCACCCGAACATCGTCTTCGACCGCCGCGACGCCGACGAAGTGCGGCGGGTCAAGAAGGCCGGCTACGAGATCCTGAAGGAATGCATAGACCTCGGCGGCACCATATCCGGGGAGCACGGCATCGGCGTGGAGAAACGCGTCGCGATGAACTGGCTCTACGGAAAGGCCGAACTGGACTTTTTCCACTCCATAAAGAGAGCGCTGGACCCGGCCGGCCTGGCCAACCCGGACAAGATACTTCCCGTGGCGGCGGAAAAACCGTCGCCCGCCGACGCCTTCACCTCGCAGGACAGGTACGGCCTCAGCCCGGCCGCCAGGGACGTAGTGGACGAACTGCGCCTGCGCGCCTCGGCCGGGACCCGCACGGCGGTGACCGGCCTCGGGACAAGGCTGAAGCCGGAGCGCATCATGGAGGGCGCGAGGCCGCTGGACCTCTCCAGACTTTCCGGCCTGGTAGAGCTGGACGGGGAGAACCTCACCGCCAAGGCGGAGGCCGGTCTCTCGATGACCGATCTCCGCGCGGCCCTGAAGAAGGCCGGTTTCCGCCTGGACCTCCCCAGGCTCTCCGGCAGCGTCGGGGGACTGATAGCCTCCAAGGTCTGCCCGGAGATACGCTCCCTGCTGCTCGGCCTGGACGTGGTCACCGCCGAAGGCGCGCTGCTGCAGCTGGGCGGCAAGACCGTGAAGAACGTGGCCGGCTACGACGCCGTGCGGCTTTTCTGCGGCTCGTTCGGAGCCTACGGAGTGATACTTTCCGCCACCTTCGCCCTTTCCGCGGGGGAGGACGCGCCTGCCGGAGATTTCCGCGAACCCGCCGGCTGGGACCTGTTCGAGCCGGAGGAGGGGCACCGCAGGCTTAAGAGGGAGTTGGACCCGCGCAACCTGCTCAACCCCTGGGTTTACGGCGATAAGGCCTGAACATGAGCTACAACGATTATTCAGCCGACGAGAACCGCCCGGCGCACGCCGGCGGACAGCATTCCCCCATCCCCGTGCATTTCCACAGCGAGATCAACGAACTCTACCAGCCGGAGCAGGCGGAGCTGCACCTGGCTTCGCTGCTGACGGACCTGGGGGAACGGAACCTTTACGACGCGGCGGCCCAGTGCAGCCGCTGCGGCTACTGCGAGACCGTCTGCCCCACCTACATGCTGACCGGCCGCGAGACACTGTCCGCGCGCGGGCGCAACCAGTTCGTGCGCATGCTGGTGGAGGGGCGGGCGGCCCGGGTCTCCGACTCCGCCGAGGCCCTCTCCACCTGCCTGCTCTGCGGCGCGTGCTCCAGCGCCTGCTTCGCAAGGGTCCCGACGCCCGACATAGTGCTGGAAGGCAGGCGCTCCATGACCGGCCACGGCAACGGCCTCTTCGCCAGGGCGGCGATCCGCGCGCTGCTCGACGCGCCGAAGCTCTTCGCTTTCTGGCTGAAACTGGCCTACCTGGCCAAAAGGACCGGTCTGCCGCGCCTGGCCGCCAAGATGGGCCTGTACGATTTCATCGGCATGCCGGCCCTGTCCGGGGCCGAGGCCGCGGTGACGGACGCGCCGCTGCGCTTCGCTGCAGAGCTGCTGCGCAGGGACCCGGAACTCTCCGCCGGGGCCGGCCGGCGCGCGGACTGGGGCTACTTCGCGCCATGCGGCCCCAACTACATCTTCACCGAGGTGGCCATGGCCACCGTGCGGGTGCTGAAGAGGCATTCGGGACAGGGCATCTTCTTCGACAACCAGTGCTGCGGCCTTATGGCCCACAACTACGGCCGCCTTGAGGAGGCCCGGGAATTCGCCCGCCGCAACATCGCCCGCTACGAGGAACTGCGCGAGCGCTTCGGGGATTTCAAGGTCATAGCCGACTGCTCCTCGTGCGCCGCCTTCATGAAGTCCTACGAGCAGCTCTTCACGGCTGACAGGGAATGGCGCCCGCGGGCCCGGGCCTTCGCGGAGGCGGTGCGGGACATCCTAGAGTTCATCCCGCCCGAGAGGGCCTGCCGCGCCGCCGGCGGGGCGCCTGGAGAGGGCGCCGTCACCTACCACGACTCCTGCCGCGCCTGCCACGGCCAGGGCATACGGCGCGAGCCGCGCGAGGTGCTGCGCAAACTGGCCGGGGACCGCTACCGCGAGCTGCCGGAAAGCGACTGGTGCTGCGGCGGCGCGGGCGCCTACGCCTTCACCAAGCCGGAACTCTCTTCCCGCATACTGGACCGCAAGCTGCGCAATATCGCCTCCGTGCAGGCCTCGACGGTCGTCGTCGGGGCGACCTCCTGCCTGGCCCAGATAGGCGGGGGCCTGCGCAGGGCCTACCCTTCCGCCAAAGCCGTGCACTACAGCGTCTTCCTGGACGCGGCCGGCGCGGAACATGAAAAAAACGTTGCCCGATAATGCTAAAATAACCGGATGACCCGTGCCGAGGAATTAGAGAACCGGCTCAAGCTTCTTGTGGACTTCGGCGGCGCAGTCTCCAAGGAGACCAACCTCAATAAGCTGCTGGAGCTGATAGCCCACCAGGTCAAGGAGATCCTGGGGTGCGACCGCTGCAGCGTCTTCATCCTCGACAGGCAGACCAACGCGCTCTGGTCCAAGTTGCTGCTCGGCTCGCAGAACACCGAGATCCGCGTCCCCTTCGGCAAAGGCATAGCCGGCCATGTAGCCGCCTCCGGCATGATCCTGAACATCCCGGACGCCTATTCCGACGCCCGTTTCAACCGGGACCCGGACCGGCTGACCGGTTACCGCACCAACAGCATCCTGGCCGTCCCGCTCAAGAACGTAGGCGGCCACATCATAGGCGTCTTCGAGGCGGTCAACAAGATAGCCGGGCCGTTCAACACGGACGACGAAGGCATCCTGCAGCTCATCAGCTCGCTGGCGGCCTCCGGCATAGAGAACGCCCAGCTCTACGAGAGCCTTTCCAAGTCCCAGCTCGAGACCATCTACCGGCTGGCGGTCACGGCCGAGTACCGCGACCAGCAGGACACGGCCATCCACCTGCGCCATATCAGCGAGTACTCCGCCCTGATCGCGCTGGGCCTCGGCCTGCCCGAGATAGAGGCCGAGAACCTGCGCTATGCCAGTCCGCTGCACGACATCGGCAAGGTCGGCATAGCCGACGCCATACTCCTCAAGCCCGGCAAGCTGACGCCGGAAGAGTTCGAGGAGATGAAGAAGCACACGGTCTACGGAGCGAAGATCCTCTCCAACGCCGAGAGCCACCTGCTGCAGATAGCCTGCAAGGTCGCGGCCTCGCACCACGAGAAGTTCGACGGCACCGGCTATCCGGCCAAGCTCAAGGGCGAACAGATCCCCATCTACGCTCGCGTGGTCTCTGTGGCGGACGTCTTCGACGCGCTGTGCGCGCAGCGGGTCTATAAGCCCAAGTGGGACCCGCAGAAGGCCCGAGAGTACATCCTGGAGGAGCGGGGAAAGGCATTCGACCCGAACGTGGTGGACGCCTTCGACAAGGTCTTCGTGGAGATACTCAAGATGCACGCGCTGGGAGACGGAAAAACGACGATCATTCCCGGCATCACCAAGGAGATGCACCGCCACGACTTCTAAGGCTGCCGTGCAGCGGGGACCGGGCCTGAAACCTTCAGGCCTTTTTTACATCCAAAGATAGCGGGGCCCGAGTTCCGGGACCACGCCCAAAGGAGAAAAAAATGAGCGAAATGGAAATAACATTTCCCGGCGGCAAGAAAGTGAACGCCCTCTGGCACGGCATGGAGATCGCCACCGACCAGCCGGTGGCGGGCGGCGGCGAGGGTTCAGCCCCTGCCCCCTTCGACCTGTTCCTGGCTTCGCTGGGGACCTGCGCCGGTATCTACGTGCTTGGCTTCATTCAGAGCCGCGGGCTGAGCACCGAGGGGCTAAAGATAATCCAGGAGATGGACTGGGACCCGGCGGCGCACCTGATGAAAAAAATATCCTTCCGGATAGTTCTGCCGAAGGATTTCCCGGCGAAATACAGGGACGCCGTGATAAAATCAGCCGAGCAGTGCCTCGTCAAACGCACGCTGCACACCCCCCCCGAATTCTCCATCGCAACGGAGTAGGGACGCTGCTTCCTAACTTCCAAAAAGGAAACGGGGACAGGCTACTTTTTCGCCCTCAAAAAATCGTTGCGCCATAATCGCAATTTTGAAGTTTGGGGTGCGAAAAAGTAGCCTGTCCCCGTTTTTCGTCCCCGTTTTTCGTTTTTTATAAGCGCAATTTCAAGGATTGAACCGCGAAAAAAGTAGCCTGTCCCTTTTTACTAAATCTTGATCTTGGCGATGGCGAGGCCGACCAGGACGGATTCGATCATCAGGAATAGGATGATGACGATGCCCCAGGCCAACGGCACGACTGTCAGCAGCCACGAGAAGATGGAGAGGCCCAGCGTGGCCAGAGCCGCCAGGCGCACAACTCCGTGACGGGAGAACCCGATCTTCTCCAGCCTAAGCGCGAAGTGGTCGTGGCTGCCCAGGAACGGGGAGTGGCCTCGCCGCAGCCTCATTACAGAGACGAACAGCGTGTCGTAGATCGGCACGGCCAGGATGAACAGCGGCGCGTAGACCCCGAGCGGGTTAACGTCGGAGTAGCGCGTTCCCATGGCCACCAGCGCCAGCACGAAACCGCACAGCAGGCTCCCCGAATCCCCCATGAAGATCTTCAGCCTCCTGGAGAAATTGTAGGGCAGGAAGCCCAGCGCCGCGCCCGCCAGCGCGGCAGACGCGAAGTTCACGTAGATGGCCTCGGAAGGGAAGGAGATCAGAAGGAAACCGAAGGCCGCCAGCGCCGCCTGTCCGGCGGACAACCCGTCCATGATGTCGATGATGTTGAAGGCGTTCGAGACCCCCACTATCCAGAGCACGCTGATGATGAACCCGATGTGCTCCGGCTGAATGAAATGTATGCGTATCCCGTAGAAGGCAGTGAAGATGGCCACTGCGAACTGCACCACGAACTTGGTCCTGAAGCCCAGCCCGTGCGGCTTGCGCAGGTCGTCTATCAGACCGAGCCCGAACATCACCGTGCCGCCGGCCAGGATGATGCGCAGGTCGCGCAGCGTGCCCGTCGGGAACGACGTGTAGAAGCGCATGAAGACCAGCGAGGCCACGAAGGACAGGTACACGGCCGTCCCGCCGAGCAGCGGGGTGGGATGCTTGTGCGTCTTGATCTCGGTGGGCTTGTCCAGATGGCCGAACCTGAGGGCCAGAGCGCGCAGCAGCGGCGTCAGCGCCAGCGACAGCGTCAGCGGAATGACGAAGGCTATGATGTAAAGGCGCGAGTTCTCGAAAAGGTCAGTCATACTGTTTCAGCATGGCCGCTATCCTGCCCAGGCTTTGCTCCGCCGGAGGGAGGCGGCGGCCGAGGACCGAGGCCAGTTTATCGGTCTTAAGGCCTGCCTCCAGCGGCCGCGGCGCCAGCTGGCCCAGTTCCGAGGTCCGTTTAGGCTCGAGGAACGCCGGGTCAAAACCGAAGGCCGCGCAGGCCTTCAGAGCGAACTCGTAGCGGCTGAGACGGTCGGGCCCTACCACGTTGAACACTCCGGACGCCCCCTTCTCGACCAGGTCCAGCACGGCGGCCGCCAGCTCGGGAGCGTACGTGGGATTGGAATACTGGTCGGAAGGGACGCGCATCCTGGCCCCGGCGCGCTGGCTGCTTATCAGCTGCATTACGAAGTTCCTGGACGCCGGGTCGTGGCTATAGACCACGGTCGTGCGCACGGACAGCGCGCCCGGGACCTCCAGACAGGCCCGCTCCCCCTCCAGCTTGGTGCGGCCGTAGACGCTTATCGGGCTCACCGGGTCGTCCTCGCCGTACGGGCCGGTCTTCCCGTCGAAAACGTATTCCGTAGAAAAATAGACGAGCTTCGCCCCTGTCTTGCGGCATTCCTCTGCCGTCAAGGCCGCCCCGCCGGCGTTCACCCGGCGCGCCAGCCCGGGATCGCGTTCGCAGCCGTCAACGTTGGTGAAGGCGGAGGCAAGCAGCACCAGGTCTGGGCGGGCCTTCCCGAACGCGGCCCGGACGGTCTCCGGCGCGGTCAGGTCGGCGTAAAGGAACCCCTTCCCGTCCGGAGCCGCTCCGTAGACCTCTATCCTGCGGCGCACGCACAGCGAGGAAAGCGCGCCGCCCACCTGTCCGGAGGCCCCTATTATCAGCGCCCTCATCCGAGAGCCGCCTTCCTGAGGGTGAACCGCAGTTCGAGTATCTTCAGCACTCCCTTCACGGCGTCCTTGTAGTTTATCTTCTTGCCCTCCAGCCTGGAGCGGGAGACATAGCCGATAGGCAGTTCCTGGAAGCGCAGCCCCATGAAGGCGGTCTTGCACGCCAGCTCCGCCTCTATCTCGAAGCCGCTGGAAACGAGCCGCATCCTCCTTAGCAGCGGCGTCCGGAACGCCTTGTAGCAGGTATAGGAATCGGACATCCTGACCCCGAAGAGCAGCGAGATCAGGAAGGACAGGAACTTGTTGCCGGCCAGATAGAGCAGGCTGTAGGTCTGGGCCTTGTCCATGAGCATCCTGGAACCGAAGACAGCGTCCGCCCGGCCTTCCTCTATCGGCTTCACGAGCGCCGGGATCTGGGAGGGATCGTACTCCAGGTCGGCGTCCTGCACTATGGTTATGTCCCCGGAGGCCGCCCCGAAACCCGTTATCAGAGCGCCGCCCTTGCCCTTATTACTCTCGTGCTTGACGAGCTTCAGGTCGTAGGGGAACTCGCGCGCGGCTATCGCTTTCTCCAGCCATTCGCGGGTGCCATCGGCAGACCCGTCGTCGACCACTATCACCTCTTTGTCCAGCGGCACACGACAGACGGCTTCGAGCACCGAAGGGAGGGTCCGCATCTCGTTGTAGGACGGGATGACTATGGTGGTCTTCATCGGAGCCTAAATTATAACAAAATAGTGCTCTATCGCCGCCTTGAGGCGGCGCGTGGCCAGCAGCGAACGCAATTTAATATAATAATCGCTACGATTCCGCAGCGGTAATGGAGGTTCCCTCATGAAAGTACCCATGGTTGACATGCTGGCCGGCTATCCCCCCATCAAGGACGAGGTGGAGGCCGCCGTCAAGCGCGTTTTCGACAAGGCCCATTTCATCCTCGGCGAGGACGTCGCCAAGTTCGAGACCGAGTTCGCCGCCCACAACGGCGCCAAGTACTGCGTCGGCGTGGCCAACGGCACCGACGCGCTGCGCATGGCCTACATCGCCAGCGGCATCAAGAAGGGCGACGAGGTCATCACCTCCCCGTTCACCTTCATCGCCACCTCCGAGACCATCTCCCAGATCGGCGCGGTCCCGGTGTTCGCCGACATAGACCCGGTCACCTACAACCTGGACCCGAAGTCGGTCGAGAAGAAGATCACCAAGAAGACCCGCGCGATCGTGCCGGTGCACCTCTACGGCATGCCGTGCGACATGGACGCCCTCCTCGCGATCGCGAAGAAGCACAACCTGATCGTAGTCGAGGACACCGCGCAGGCCTTCACCGGCAAGTACAAGCTGGGCGGGCGTGACTGGAAGTACCTCGGCACGATGGGCCACTGCGGCACGTTCAGCTTCTTCCCGGCCAAGAACCTCGGCGCGTTCGGCGACGGCGGCGCGGTGCTGACCAACGACGAGAAGATCTACGAGACCCTGAAGCAGCTCAGGAACCACGGCAGCAAGGTGCGCTACCACCACGAGATGGAGGGCTTCAACAGCCGCCTCGACACCGTGCAGGCCGCGATCCTGTCGATCCGCCTCAAGCACGTCGAGAAGTGGACCGAGATGCGCGACAAGGTGGCCGCCAGGTACGCCGAGCAGCTCAAGGGCGTCTGCGAGACCCCGGTCGTGCCGGCCAACGCCCGCCACTCGTTCAACTACTACACGATCCGCTTCGACAGCAAGGCCAAG
>JAJYNO010000021.1 GCA_021786295.1 bacterium
AAGCTGCTGGTGATCTTGAACACGATGATTCGGAACAATCAGATGTGGACCGGAGGGATAATACGACGGTGCGAGGTGGAAGCCTAAGGGTAAAAAATTACGCCTGTCAGACATCACAGTTGCTCCTGTGCGCTGGCCGAGGCACGGCCAGCTCCCGGCTCCGCCGAACGGCGCGGTATGGGGAACCTTACGCTCGCGTCGCAGTTGGCGGCCGCACCAGCGGCGGCCAACTGCCCCGCTCGCCGGATTTCTGCTCCCCGGCCCGGCCCGAACAAAGACAATTTCGGATTTTTGCAGAATTCTCCGCAAAAGCGATAAAAAGAATTCTGCCACGCGCTCCCCGTCAGGCGCGGCATTCCTTCTATTCCCGGTTTCCAAAGATCGGCGCTGCTCGGCTTCGGCTCCGGGGATTCCATGTTGAAGTAAGACTCTTGGTGCAAACCCCGCATATAGTATTGCATACGACTTGAAGCCGCGCAAGAGCGATTATTTATTCCCGTCGTGTTCATACGCGCACCGCGCCACGGTTCCGCCGCTCTTCGGGGTGGAACCGGTTATACATCTTCCTCAAGCCCGCTAAATTGACCTTCGCGTAGTTCTGCGTCGTCTCTAGTCTCTCGTGCCCCATGAACTCTTGGATATACCTTATGTCCATGCCGTTTTCCAGCAAGTGCGAGGCTATGGTGTGGCGCAGTACCATGCACGTTACGCGCTTATCTATCCCCGCCGCTTTCGTCGTGCGCCGGAAGATATCATGGAGCCGGTTTAAGCATAGCGGACTGCCGGTGTAGTTCATGAACAGTATCCCGTCGTCGTGCTTTTTGCTTTTCGCAAACTTCGGGCGCACCCGGCCAACGTATTCCTTCAAATAGCCTGCGGCTATCATGGGTAAGGGAAGGATTCTGTCCTTGCCGCCTTTGCCCTCACGCACAAACAGCGTCCGCGCTTTCTCGTCGAAGTCCTGCACTTTCAGGCGCAGCAGCTCCGCAACGCGGATGCCGGTAGAATAGACCACTTCCAACAAAGCCTTGTCCCGGTAGCCGACGGGGCTTTTAAGGTCCGGCGCGTCCAGCAACCTTTGGGCCTCTTTCTGCGTCAGGATCGTCCGCGGCAACTGCGCCGGAAGTCTCGGCAGCTCCATGTTCTCCGCCGGGTTTACGAATACCACCATCTGCTCGACCAGCCAGCCGAAGAACTGCTTTACCCCGAAAAGACGGTGCAGAACGTGCGAAAGGCTTATTGTCCGGTTCTCGTGGACGCTGTGGCGCTGCTTCCTCAAAGCCAGAGAATAATCCGAAAGCAAATCCTCCGTTACGTCGGCTATGCGCTCAATTCCCCGCGTCTCCAAATACCGCAGGAACCATTCAAGATCATACTTGCTGCCTTTTATGGTTTCCTCGGAATAGCGCGAAGCCGCCATCCACGCCAGGTAGCGGTCGGCAAGCTCCCGCGCCTCGCTCCGGGGGGCGGCGCGGGCTATGGCCTTTTTGGGCTTCGGTTTTTCTTCAAGCCGCAGCATACGCTTTTGCCTTCGCGCTCTTTTCCTCGTCTATGAATATCTGCAAGTTCTCCCGCGCCAGCTCGCGGGGATGGTATTTCCGCAGGAACATACCAGTGGGATAGTTCCGTCCTCAAGATGGTAATCCAGGACGAAGCAATCCGGAAGGACGGCGGAGGCGACTTCAACGGCTTCAACGCAGGTACGCGCCGTATGAACGGTAAAACCTTCCAGGCTGAACAGCCTGGCCAGCATTTTGAGCGTCTGCTCAAGATCTTCAGCTATAAGTACAGTGTTGCCAATTCCTAACCGGGAATTATTTTACCAAAATCCTGTTGCAGCGTTCCCGAGATCATGCTGCGGGAAATGCGAATTATGTATTGTGTCCCCGGAAATAGGGTACTGAGCCCGGGCTCCGGGCAAAAAGAAGACCGCCGGGTTCCAAGCCCGGCGGTCCTCTTTTTCGGCGCGGCCGGCTATTTCTTCTTCCGGGCGAGGGCGGCCTGGTGGTACTTGCGGCGGATGTCCTCTATGTCCACGTGCGGCGCGGGCAGCTTCATATTCATGGCCTCCAGCGTGTCGGCCACTATCTCCGCCACCGCGATGTTGCGGAACCACTTGTGGTTGGCCGGGACGACGTACCACGGCGCGTGCTTCTTGCTGGTCTTCGAGAGCGCCTCCTCGTAGGCGGCAGTATACCGCGGCCAGAGCTTGCGCTCGGAATAGTCGGACTCGCTTATCTTCCAATGACGGGAGGGATCGTCCAGGCGGTCGTGGAAACGCGCGAGCTGTTCCTCCGGGCTGATGTGCAGGAAGAACTTTATGATGTGCGTGCCGTTCTGCGCGAGCCTTTCCTCGAAATCGTTTATCAGGTCGTAGCGTTTGGACCATACTTCTTTTGGCACCAGGTCGTGCACGCGGGCCACCAGCACGTCCTCGTAATGGGAGCGGTTGAAGATGGCTATCTCGCCTTTGGCCGGAGCGCGCTTCTCTATGCGCCAGAGGAAATCGTGGGAAAGCTCTTCGGGGGTCGGGGCCTTGAAGCCCCAGACGCGCGTCCCCTGGGGGTTGAACGCGCCGAACGCGTGGCGTATGGTCCCGTCCTTGCCGGCCGCGTCCAGCGCCTGCAGGCAGATGAGCACCGAGCGCCTGTCCTCGGCGTACAGGTGGAACTGCAGGTCGCGCAGCCGGCGGGAAAGCTTCTCCAGCTTTTTCAGCGACGAGGCCTTGTTCTCGTTCCTGTCGTGGAAGCCCGGGTCTATCTTCCGCAGGTCTACCTTCCCCCCGTGCTCCACCCTGAACATCTTAGCGTAATTCATGAAAGTTCCTCCTGCTGTTGCCACATATTTTGATTATGCTTTTTTAGCGCCGGCCCGGCAAGAAGCGCCTGACTTCGCGCCGGGACGCGCTTTAACGGCGCGCCGGGTTTTGGTAGGATACTTTGGGACACGAACGCGGAGGAAAGACATGAAAGTTTTCATAACTGCGGACATAGAGGGGATCAGCGGCGTTTCCGCCTGGGAGGAGATAGCGGCCGGCAGCCCGGACTACGAGGCAGCCCGCCGGCAGATGACGGCCGAGGTGAAGGCCGCCTGCGAAGGGGCCCTCTCCGCCGGCGCGGACGAGCTGCTGGTGCGCGACGCGCACGGCACGGCCAGGAACATCATCCATTCCGAGCTGCCGCGCCAGGCCAGGCTGGTGCGCTGCTGGAGCGGCGGCCCGATGATGATGATGGACGGCCTGGAGCGGGGTTTTTCCGCCGCCGTCTACATCGGCTACCACGCCCGCGCGGGCTCGGCCGAGAGCCCGATGTCGCACACCATGTCCACCACGCTCTCCGAGTTCCGCGTCGACGGCAGGCCGGTCTCCGAGTTCGAGCTGAACGCCTGGGCCGCGGCGGAGCTGAAGGTGCCCAGCGTCTTCATCTCCGGCGACGCCAACGCCTGCGCCCACGCCCGGCGGCTGCTGCCGCGCATAGGCGCCGTGATCACCAAGAAGAACATAGGCGAGGCCACCGTCCATGTTCACCCGGCCGAGGCCGCGGAGCGCATTTCAGCCGGCGTGCAGGCGGCCCTGCTCTCTAAGGCGGCCCGCGCGCTGCCAAAACCGCCGAAGAGGCCGGTGGTGGACCTGAAGTTCAAGGAGACGCGCCGCGCGCGGCGCTTCTCTTTCTACCCGGGCGCCGTCCGCACCGGGGACCTGTCCGTGCGCCTGCGCTGCGCCGACTGCTACGAGGTCCTGCGCGCCGTGCAGTTCATATATTGAGTTTTCCTGGACAAAGTATTAGAATGGCCGTAAGTCAGCCTTAGCCGCGGCTCCTAACCGCGGCACAGGGGGGAATTATGCTGAGGAACGTCAAAAGTCTTCTGGGCCACAGGATACACGCCACGGACGGCGAACTGGGCTCGGTGGAGGACTTCTATTTCGACGACCGCACCTGGGACCTGCGCTATCTGGTGGTCAGCACCGGCGGCTGGCTGGCCGGGCGCAAGGTGCTGATAGCTCCGGTGGCGCTGGAGACCCCGGACTGGAAGGCCGGGACGCTGCCGGTCAGGCTCACCCGCGAGCAGGTGCGCAACAGCCCGGACATAGACACCAAAAAGACCGTTTCCCGCCGGCACGAGCTGGAGCTTTACAGGCATTACGCCTGGCCGCTCTACTGGGGCGACGGCTTCTACGCGGGCGGCATGTCGGGAGGGCCCGTCTTCCCGGACGCCTCGGCGATGAAGGAAGAGAAGCCGGAGCCGGTATCGGAGGAGGAGTCCTCGCTGCAGGGCGTGCGCGCCGTCACAGGCTACAAGCTTCACGCGGCCGACGGGCCCATCGGACACGTGGACGACTTCATCATGGACGACGCCGAGTGGGCCATCTCCTATCTCGTGGCCGACACCGGCATCTGGCTGCCGGGGCGCAAGGTGCTGGTGTCCCCGCACTGGATAGAGCGCGTGGACTGGGACACCTCGGAGGTCTTCGTGGACCTGACGCGCGAGGCCATCAGGCTGAGCCCCGGATTCGACCCGGCGCAGCCTGTCAGCGAGGATTACGAGAGCGCCCTTTTCGACCACTACGGCCGCCCGAAGTTCGAGGACCGGGAACCGGCCCGGAAACCGCGGCGCTAGAGCGGCGCGCGCCTCCCGGAGAACCGGAAGGAGGATGGCATGAAAGAAGCGGGGAACTTCCTGATAGGCCTGGCGGCCTGCCTCCTGTGCGGCTGCCCGTACAGCTCCAAGGTCCCTGCCGAACCGGCCGCGGAGGCGGCGGCCGAACCCGGCCTGACCGGAGCGTGGGTCTCCTGCTCCGGCCGGGAACCCGCCGACTGCATGCGCCTCTCAGTCTACCGCTTCGGCGGGACCGACCTCTACGCCGAGACCTCCGAGCCCTCCTACTCCGGGGACGGGAAGACGCTGTCCGTCAGGACGGGGCGCTACCGCGCTTTCCCGCTTGGCCGGGAACAGGGCGGTCTGCTGGACCTGCAGGAGCTTGAACTCACGGCCGGAGTACGGCCGGACAACATCTTCGTGCGCGCGGTGCCGGACGGGGCGGACGGGCTGAAGATCTACTACGTTTCCGACAACTACGTAAAAGAACGATTCTCCTCCCCGGAGGAGCTGTCTTCCTACCTTCGGGCGAACCTGGATAAGCCGGGCTTCTTCGAATACCTGGGCGAGTTCAAAAGGGCCCAAAAGCAGGCGGCCCCTCCGGAGGGAAGGGCCGCCTCAGGCCGCGAGCCGCCGGGGAAGAGCTAGACCGACCGCTCCAGCTGCTTCGCGGTGTAGTTCTCCGGGTCCAGCGCTATGGCCTTGTCCAGGTACTTCTTGGCTTCGGCCGGTTTGCCGTCCTTGTAATAAAGGTAGCCCAGGCGCGCGAAGACGCGCGCGTCCTCTTTGGCGGGCGCTATGTCCTTGAGCGACAGTTCGGCCGCCTTCTCCATCACCGCGATGGCGTCCTTGCGCTGCAGAGCGGCCTCATAGACGCTGGCCGCGTACATGTAGATATAGGTGTTCTCCGGGTCCTGCTGCAGCGCCTGGTTAAGCAGGTCCAGCACCTCGTCCAGCCCGTCGTGGGAGTTGAACATGAACTTCTGCGCGGCCTGGTTGAGCAGTTTGACTGCCAGCGCCTCCTTGTAATCCGGCTTAAGCGCCGCGGCCCGGTCCGCGTACTGGGCCACTTTCACGCACTCCCAGCCGCTCCTGATCCCGGAGTTCCAGGCCAGCAGGTACGGGATATCGGCCTGTCCGGGAGCCGCCGCGGCCGCCTTCTCCAGGGCAGCCTCGGCCTTGTCGTAATCGCCGGCCCTGTGATAGGCCTCGCCCAGCGCGTAGAGCAGCTTGGGGTCGTTGGGTTTCTTGGCGGCCTGGGTCTCCAGATCGGCTATCTTCAGAGAGGAAGCGCCGGAGGAACCGAAACCGGAACCCTGCGGCAGGAAAGGAGTGCCGCAGTACTGGCAGACGCTGCTGGAGAAATCGGAGACCCCTCCGCAGCAGGGGCAGGTATAGGTATCGCCCATTTTTAAGCTCCCAGCTTGGAGTTGCAGTTGGGGCAGACCGGGACGCCGGGGGGCACCGGGTGCTTGCAGTACGGGCAGACGTTGGTGGACATCTTTATGCCGCAGTGGCCGCAGAACTTGGCCCCGACCGGCACCTCCATGCCGCAGGAAGGGCAGACGGCGTTGGGAGTGACCAGCGCGGCCCCGCAGGAAGTGCAGAACTTGAACGTGGACATCGTCTTGTTGCCGCAGACGCCGCAGGTCACCATGCCGTCGGCCGGTCCCGGCAGGGCCTTGGCAGGCTGCACCGGCCCTATGGCCGCCATAGCGCCCCCGGCCACCCCGGCGAAGCTGGAGCCGGCCCCCATGCCCATGCCCATGCCGAGACCAGCGCCCATGAAGTTACCGCCGCCCTCGTTCTTGGCCGCTCCCTCGAGCACGTCGAAGGTGCGCTTCATCCTGTAGTCCTGCTCCCCCATGATGCGGATCTCCGCCTTGTTGGCCATAGCCTGCTTGAGGTGCTGTACCTCCGGGTCGTCATCCGGGACGTCTATGGAGTTCACGAAGAAATTGGCGATCTCCAGGCCGTACATCGCGAAGTCCGCGCTCAGCTTGTCCTTGAGCGCCTCCGACATCTCGGTCAGGTGGGCGCTGACGGTCAGTATGGACAGCTTGCGCTCTATCAGCTGTGAGGCGATATAGTCCTTGGTCTTGGTCAGGATCACGCCCCTGAAGTAATTGGAGATCTCCTCCTTGGAGAGCGTGGCCACCGTGCCGACGAGCTGCACCACCAGTTTTCGCGAATCGTTTACGCGGAAACCGAACTGCCCGTTGGCGCGTATCGGCAGGAAGACGTTCAGCAGCGGGTCCAGGATCTGCACCGGGCGCGGCGTGCCCCATTTCACGTCCAGCAGCGTCGCCCTGTCCACGAAATAGACCTCGGCCGGGAACGGCGTGCGGTTGCCGAAAGGGATGTTGACGAAGCTCTTCAGCAGCGGGATGTTGTCGGTCTCCAGCGTATGCCGGCCCGGGCCCAGCACGTCCAGCGCCTGGCCGTCCTTGTAGAAGATGGCCTCCTGCGTCTGGTTCACTATGACCTGGCTCCCCCAGGAGATCTGGTCTCCCGGCCACTTCCAGACCAGCACGTCGTTGGGGCCTTCGTACTTTACCACGTCAAAAATAGCCATAGATTCTCCTTGGTGCGAAGCACAACGATTAATCTAACAATATTGAGGATTTCGGCGCAACCCCCGCCGCACCCGGCTTGCTATAATTGGACTATGCGAATATACTGCTCTCTCGCGGCTGGCCTGCTGGCCGGCCTCTGCGCCTGCTCGCCGCGGACCGCGCCGGGCTATCTGGCCACCGATACCCCGTACCGCCCCCCCGCCTCCTCCGAGGCCCGGCCGGCCGGGCTGGAGCCGGTCTTCATAGACCACCTGGGCCGCCACGGCTCCAGGTACTTCACCTCCCCGAAGGACCTGGAGAAGATGGCGGCGACCCTGGAATACGCGCGCTCCGCGGGAGCGCTGAACCGGCGCGGGAAGACCCTGGAAGCCTCGGTAAGGGAGTTCCTGAAGATTAGCGCTTTCGGCCAGGTCACGCCGCTGGCGGCCGAGCAGCAGCGGGGCATAGCCCTGCGCATGTACCGCCGCGCCCCAGGGCTGTTCAGGTATCCAGGCGGCAGGAAGGTGCTCGCCTCCGCCACCTACAAGAAGCGCGCGCAGGACACGCGCGACGCCTTCCTGGCGGAGCTGGCCTCGCTCTCCGGCGCCGACCCGGGGACAGATTTTGAGACGACGGTGAGCACAGGCTGCCAGCCGCTGAGGTTCTTCGACTGCGACGCGGACTACCGGGCCTACAAGAAGGCCCGTTCCTGGCTGATGACCCCCTATTACCTGTCGCTGGCCTCCCGTACCAGGGAGGTTTCGCGCGCGGTGCTGGGCGGGTTCCTCTCCAAGGGCTTCCTGGACGGGCTGGATTCCGGGAAACAAGTCCCGGAAGGGACGTTCTCCTCCTCCGCGGAGATGGCCGGCGCGCTCTACAAGATCTACGCCATGGAGCAGGAACTGCCTGAGAGGCGCTTCGGCTTCCGGAAGTACTTCGACCGGGCGCAGCTGGCCTGGTTCGAATACCTGGACGACTACAACGCCTTCTACGGGAAGGGCCCGGGCTACCCCGGCAGCGGCATCACCTTCGCCATGGGACGGCAGCTGCTGCGCGACTTCCTGGACACGACGGAACGCGCCGCGGAGGACCCGGCCGGCTCGCCGGCGGCCGTGCTGCGCTTCGCCCACGCCGAGACCGTGCTGCCGATGGCGGCCCTGATGAGGCTGAACGGAGCCTCGGAACAGGCGGGAGCGTATCCGTTCGAGGGAAGGCGCTGGAAGAGCGCCGAGGTCGCGCCGATGTCCGCCAACATACAATGGATACTTTTCAGCCGGAAGGACGGCGGGGACCGCGAATTGGAGATACTTCTCAACGAACGGCCGGTCCTGATAGACGCGCCGCTGCCCCATGACGGCTATTTCTACGACTGGCCGGCGGTCAGGGGATTCTACGAGGGCCTGCTGGGCCGGCTTCAGGCCCAGGCGGCGCCCCCCGACCGCTGAGCTCAGATCTCGTCGTGGAAGGCCTCGTCGCCCACCGTCTCGCAGCGGATCGTGTTGGTCGGGCGCCTCTTGCCGAACGGGCTTGAGCCCATGAACACCAGCTTGTCCCCGGCGGTTATCGCCCCCTTCTTGCGAAGGCGCTCCATCGCCAGGCGCGCCACCTCGCTGAAGCGGTGCCCCTCCGGGGCCTCTATCAGGCACGGGATCACGCCCCAGTTAAGGGCCAGCTGGTGGTAGAGGGTCTCGTTGTGCGTGAAGGCGTAGATCGGCACGCTGGGCCGGTACTTGGAGAGCGAGCGCGCCCCTATGCCGCTGGCGGTTATCACGCAGATGGCCCCGGCGTTCCAGTCGTGCGCCATCTCCACCACGCTGAAGGCCATGATGTTGGTGATGTTGTCGCGGTCCACGTAGTCGTGCGTGATGCGCGCCAGCGTGCGGTAGTCGGCGGCGGACTCGGTCCTGTCTATGATGCGGCCCATCATGTTGACCACGCGGGCCGGGTGCGCGCCCTTGGCGGTCTCGCCCGAGAGCATCACGGCCGAGGTCAGGTCCATCACCGCGTTGGCGGTGTCGGTCACCTCGGCGCGCGTCGGGTAGGGCCGCTCGGTCATCGACTCCAGCATCTGCGTGGCCACGATGACCGGTTTGCCGGCCAGGTAGCAGCGTTTGACGATGTTCTTCTGCAGGCCGGGCAGTTCCTCTATCGGCACCTCTATACCCAGGTCGCCGCGGGCGACCATGATGCCGTCGGAGTCGCGGATGATGTCGTAGATGTTGGCGAGCGCCTGCTTGTCCTCTATCTTGGCTATCAGCATCACCGGCGAAGCCGGGTCGGTCTCCTTCACCAGCGCCTTCACGTCGGCTATGTCCTTGGCCGTACGCACGAAGGACAGCGCTATGTACTCGAAGCCGTTCTTCACCGCGAAGCGTATGTCGGCCCTGTCCTTCTCGGACAGGAACGGGATTGGGTAGTCGGCCCCGGGCACGGCCAGGTGGGTCTTTTCGCTGATGGTCCCGGTGTTGAGCACGCGCACGGTCACGGCGCCGGCCCTGCCCGGGTGCAGCTGCGTCACTTCGGCCTCTATGAAGCCGTCCTGCAGCAGCACGCGGGTGCCGGCCTGGCAGAGGCTGCTGATGCGGGGCAGGTTGGTGTAGAAATGGCGCTGCTCCGGCGGCTCCTGCCGCAACTCCCCCGGCTGCTTGTCGGTGCTCTCTATGTAGAGCGTCTCCCCGGCGGAAAGCTGCACGCCGCCGGAATAGCCGAACATCCGCACCTCCGGCCCCTTGGTGTCCAGCATGACGGCCAGCGGCACGTCCAGCTCGGCCCTGGCCTCGCGCAGCAGCCGCACCGTCTCCAGGGCGCCCTCGTAGTCGGCGTGCGAGAAGTTTATGCGCGCCACGTCCATGCCCTCTCGGATAAGCTCCCGGATCCGGTCCGGGGTGTTGGACGCGGGACCTATGGTGCAGATGATCTTGGTCCTGCGGAAAGCCCTTTTAGTCGCCTGCGAAGCTGAGAGTATCATAGGTTCGGCCTCCTTCGTCCTTCTCTAAAGGATTATATATCTTTGCCGGTCCGTCCGCCCCTTTCGCTGGGCGGGCCGATTTTGCTATAATATTCCGGTAGTAATCCGTATCTTACAAGCCGCCGGGGTATTCAAAAATTCCCAAGGCTACCCAGGGCGGCGATGTCCTTCCAGAATTCTCGGAAGGCGCGTTAAGTTTCCACCCACCGAACCGGAACTTAGCACAAAGTATCGGAAATATAGAAGCTTATATTTCGGAGGCTTTTTGCTTATGAAAACCATTGTAATTATCGCTATCGCCGTATCCGCTTTCTCTTCCGCCGCTTCCGCCGGCCAGTCCGCCGGCGCTTTCGGCTCCCTGCTCGCCGCCGTTCCTACGGCGGAGGCCACGCAGGCCGCGCCATCGGCCGCCGCCCCTGCGCCGGCCCAGCCCGGGCTGAACCTCTCCTCCGGGCTTTCGGACCTGACCGCGGCCCAGGCCGGCGCGCTGACCGGGACCGCCCGCACAGCCGGTTTCGCCGTGTTCGAACTCGACGGCGCAAGAATGACCTCCAAGCCGGAGCTGCTGGCTTACGTCTCCGGGACGCTCGGCCTGCCCGCCGACATGGACAACTGGGACGCCATGATAGACTACCTGGGGGACATGTCCCAGTTCCACCACAACAGCCGCGTCCTGATCGTCATAAAGAACGCCGGGGCTATACGCCGGGCCGACCCCAAGCTCTACTCCGACCTGCGCGACGTCGCTGAGGATTCCTGCGAGAACGCCAGCCAGTGGAGCCGCAGCACGGTGACGCTCAAGTTCGCTTTCGTGGACTGACCGGAGCAGGCGCCGGTTGAAAGGCCCGGGACCACCCCGGGCCTTTTTTGCGCCCCAAAGGCGCGCCGGACGCCTCCCATTTTGTAACATATAACGGACCCGCATGCTCAAGCTCCTCAGGCTGCTCAAACCGCACAGGACCGCTATCGCCGCCGTGCTCGGCCTGCTCTTCCTGCAGGCCATGGCGGACCTGTCCCTGCCCAACCTGCTGGCCGACATCGTCAACAACGGCATAGCCTCCGGGGACGTGCGCTACATCCTGCGCATGGGCGGCCTGATGGTGCTGATAGCGCTGTTCGGCATCGCCTGCTCGGCCGCCGGGAACTACCTTTCCTCCGGCGTGGCGTTCGCCTTCGGCCGCGGCCTGCGCGCGCGCGTCTTCGCCAGGGTGGAGAGCTTCTCCCCGGCCGAGTTCGACAGGGCCGGCACGGCCTCGCTGATAACGCGCACCACCAACGACGTCACGCAGGTGCAGCAGTCCGTCACGCTGATGCTCAGCATGATGGTGCGGGCGCCGATCATGTGCGTAGGCGGCATCATCATGGCTGCCGAGCGCGACGCCAGGCTTTCGCTGGTCTTCGCGGCCGCGGTGCCGGCGCTGGGCCTCATCATCGCCGCCGTCATGCGCTACGCCCTGCCGCTCTTCAGGCTGATCCAGTCCCGGCTGGACGGTCTCAACCTGGTGCTGCGCGAGAAGCTCTCCGGCATACGGGTGGTGCGCGCCTTCGGCAGGGAGGAACGGGAGCGGCGGCGGTTCGAGGGCGCCAGCTCGGAGCTGCTGGACACCTCGCTCGAGCTGGCGTCGGTCATGGCCGCGCTGGGCCCGGCCATGATGATAGTGATGAATTTCACGCTGATAGCGGTGCTGTGGTTCGGCAGCTTGCGCGTCGCGGCCGGAGGCATGCGGGTGGGCGACGTCATGGCCTTCACCCAGTACCTGATGCAGATCCTTTTCGCGCTGATCATGCTCTCCATGCTGTTCATCGTCATACCGCGCTCGCAGGCCTCGGCCGACAGGATAAACGAGGTGCTGGAGACCGAGCCGGGCATAAAGGACCCGGAGGATCCGGCCCCCTCCCCGGAACGGCGCGGCCTGGTGGAGTTCCGGGACGTCTCCTTCCGGTACCACGGCGCCGAGCGCGACGCGGTCAGCGGCGTTTCTTTCAAGGCCGGACCGGGCGAACTGACGGCGGTAATAGGCGGGACCGGCTCCGGCAAGTCCACGCTGGCCGGCCTGGTGCCGCGCTTCTACGACGCGGTCTCCGGCAGCGTGCTGGTGGACGGCGCGGACGTGCGCGGCCTGACGCAGAAGGACCTGCGCTCGCGCATAGGCTTCGTGCCGCAGAAGGCCACGCTGTTCACGGGCACCGTGGCGGACAACGTCCGCTTCGGCTCCGACGGGCTCGGAGAGGCCGCGGTCAGAGAGGCGGCCGCGGTGGCGCAGGCGGAAGGCTTCGTCTCGGCCATGAAGGACGGCTTTTCTTCGGCGGTCTCCCAGGGCGGGGTCAACCTCTCCGGGGGCCAGAAGCAGCGCCTGGCCATAGCCCGCGCGGTGGCCAGGAAGCCGGACATCTACATCTTCGACGACAGCTTCTCCGCGCTGGACTTCAGGACCGAGGCCGCCCTGCGCGCGGCGCTCAGGAAGGAGACCGGCGGCTCGACCGTAATCATGGTGGCCCAGCGCGTTACCAGCGTGAGGGACGCGGACCGCATCGTCGTGCTGGACGAGGGGCGCGTGGCCGGGATAGGCCGCCACAGGGAGCTGCTGGAGACCTGCGCCGTCTACCGCGAGATAGCCTACTCCCAGCTCTCCAGGGAGGAACTGGAATGAGCGCCGAAGACCGCCGCGAGGCCCCGGCCCGCCACGGCCTTTTCGGAGGCGGCTTCATGCGCGCCGTGGAGAAGCCGAAGGACCTGCGGGGCACGATGAGGCGCATGGCCGCCTACCTGCGTCCGTACCGCGCGCGCCTGGCCCTGATGTTCTCCCTGACCGCGGCCGGGGCCGTCATGACCACTATAACCCCGAAGATCACGGGCCTGATCATAACCAAGCTCTACCACGGCGCCGCGGCCGAAGTGGCCCGCGCGCCGGGCGCCGCGATAGACTTCAACTACATCCTGCGCGCGCTGCTGCTGCTGGCCGCGCTGTTCCTGGGCAGCGCGCTGGCAAGCTTCGTCGTCAACAGGAGCATGGCCGTCATAGCCCAGCGCACGGTCTTCCGGCTGCGCCTGGACGCCGGAGCCAAGCTGGACCGCCTGCCGCTGAGCTACTACGACTCCCGCCCCCACGGCGAGGTAATGAGCCGCCTCACCAACGACATAGACAACATAGCCAACACGCTGCAGCAGGGCCTCGCGCAGCTGATCTCCTCCGCGGTGGGCATAGTCGGCGCGGTGGCGATGATGCTGGTGATCAGCCCGCTGCTCACGCTGCTGACCATCTTCACGCTGCCGCTCTCCTTCGGCGTCACCGTCCTGCTGGCTAAGAGGTCGCGCGGCTACTTCAAGGACCAGCAGCGCGAGCTCGGCAGGCTGAACGGCCACGTGGAGGAGATGTATTCCGGCCACCGCACCGTCAAGGTGTTCGGCTACGAGGAGAAGGCCGTGCGGGAGTTCGAGGAGATCAACGGCCGGCTCTACAGGGCCGGGCGCATGGCGCAGTTCGTCTCCGGCTTCATCTTCCCGCTGATGAACTTCATCAACAACCTGGGCTACGTGGCCGTCGCGGTGGCGGGAGGGGTCCTGGTGGCCAGGAAGCGCCTGGAGCTGGGCGACGTGCAGGCGTTCATCCAGTACATCCGGATGTTCACCCAGCCGGTGGCGCAGAGCGCCGGCGTCATCAACTCGCTGCAATCGGCCGCCGCCTCGGCCGAGCGCGTCTTCGAGATCCTGGACGAGGAGGAGGAGCCGGCCGACGCGCCCGGCGCGGCCGGGCCGGAAGCCGCGGAGGGGCGCGTGGTCTGCGAAGGGGTCAGGTTCGGCTACAGCCCGGACGTGCCGGTGCTGGAGGGTCTCAGCATCGACGTCAAGCCCGGCCAGACCGTGGCCATCGTCGGCCCCACCGGCGCCGGCAAGACCACGCTGGTCAACCTGCTGATGCGCTTCTACGACCTGCAGGGAGGCAGGATAACCGTGGACGGCAGGGACGTCAGGGAGTTCAGGCGGAGAGACCTGCGCGGCCTGTTCGGGATGGTGCTGCAGGACACCTGGCTCTTCAACGGGACGATAAGCGAGAACATAGCGTACGGCCGCGAGGGCGCGGCGCGGGAGGAGATAACGGCCGCGGCGGCCGCGGCCCACGCCGACCATTTCATCCGCGCGCTGCCGGACGGCTACGCCACGCGCCTGGGAGAGGAGGCCTCCAATCTCTCGCAGGGCGAGAAGCAGCTGCTGACGATAGCCCGCGCCGTGCTGGCCGACCCGCCTATGCTGATCCTGGACGAGGCCACCAGCAGCGTGGACACGCGCACCGAGGTGCTGGTGCAGAAGGCCATGAAAGACCTGATGAAGGGCCGCACCTCTTTCGTGATAGCGCACCGTCTTTCCACGATCCGCGACGCGGCCGTCATCCTGGTGATGAACGAGGGCCGGATAATAGAGAAGGGGGACCACGCCTCGCTGATGGCCGCGGGCGGCTTCTACGCGGAGATGTACCGCACGCAGTTCGCGGGCGAGCCCGCCGCCTGACAGCCGCGCGGGGCAATTTATATAATTTCCCAAGTCGGCCGCCCCTGGCGCCGCCACTGAACGCGCAGACCCAAGGAGAAGAACGATGAGAACTTTCCTGCGAACAGCCGCCCTCGCGGCCGCCCTGCTGGCCCCGGCCCTGTCCTCCACCGCCGCCGCGGCGGAGACCGCGCTGAAACCCTACGTGCTGGCCTACGTCAGCACCGGCACGGCGGAGAGCGAGCTGCCGCTGGTGAAGACGGCCCTGGAGAAGGAAGGCTTTCAGGCCGTCGGCGATTATTCCCCCTACAAGGGCGTGCGGGTACTGGTCGTCACCAGCCAAGAGCTGAAGGCCAACGCCGCCAAGTCCGGCTTCGGCGCCTACGGGGCGGCCGAGCGCGTGGCGCTGACCGAGACCCCCTCCGGCCTGCAGGTCTCCTACTTCAACCCGCTTTATATGGCGCAGGCCTACCGCATGGACGGGGACCTCTCCTCCGTGGCCGCGGAAATGCAGAAGGCCCTCGGCCGGGAACAGGATTTCGGCTCGGAGAAAGGGCTCAAGCCCTCCAAGCTGCGCAAATACCACTACATGATAGCCATGCCCTACTTCACCAGCCAGGTGAAGCTGGCTGAATACCCCGACCAGGCCGCCGCGCTCAAGGCCGTGGAGGAAGGCCTGGCCGCGCACAGGGGCGGCACGGCGGAGGTCTACCGCGTGGACGTCCCCGGCAAGGACGAGTCGCTCATCGGCGTGGCCTTAACCGAGGGCAAAGGTTCCGACGCTACGGTGATGGCGGCGACCGACAGGGCGGAGCTGAAGCATTCCGCCCACCTGCCCTACGAGCTGGTGGTCTCGGGAGGCAAGGTCTACATGCTGCCCGGCAAGTTCCGTATAGCGCTGGACTTCCCCGACCTGACCATGGGAACGTTCATGAAGATCTCCGGCGCCCCCGGCGCCATAGAGAAGGCCCTGAAGCAGGCCTCCAACCCCGGAAAGAACCGCGAGTAGCGGCGGCCGCTCCCGGACTGAAGACGAAAAAGCGCCGGGCGTGAACCCGGCGCTTTTTTAGCGTTAGGACAGCGGATATCACTTCAGCTTCTTCTTGAGCTCCCTTATGGTGTCGGCCAGCCTGGCCTTTATCATCTTCCTGGAGGTGAAGGCCATGGCTTTCTGGTAATTGGCCACGGCCTCCGCGATGTTCCCGGTCCTCTCCTGGCAGTAGCCCAGCCCCAGGTAGGCGTTGGCCAGGTCCTCTCCGGAGGAGCCGACATCGCCGGCCTTGGCGATGGCGGCCTTGAAATCCTCCTGCGCCTTCTCCAGCCGGCCGGCCCTCAGCAGCATGGCTCCCTGCCGCTCCAGCAGGTAGACGGCGCGCGCGTCCCCGGCCGGCAGGAACCGCAGCGCGGCCTTGAACTCGGCGGCGGCGGAAAGATACTTCTTCCTGGCGTAATATCTCCTGGCCGCGGCGAGATGGAACTTCAGGTCGCGGGGATCCGCGGCAGGCTCCGCGCCGGCCGCCGGAGCGGACGAGGCGGACGGAGCGGCGGACGGAGCGGCCTTGCCTGCCGGCGCCAGTATATAGACGGGCTCGGCCGAAGCGGAGGACGGGGCGGAATTCTTGTCGGCCGGCTCCACCTCTACGGTGCCGCTCCCGGACGGCGCCGCGGCAGGCTTCGCCGCCGGCTCCTCCTTGTAGTTGCGCAGAGGAACCCCCGGCAGCGCGAAACTCGGCGGCATGGATATGTCCTTCCCGCCCCCCAGGTCGTCGGCGCCGGAGGCCGCGGCCCCGCGCCGCGTGCCGGAACAGCCGGCCAGCAGCGCTATCATGGTCAAAGCGGCGAATATCTCCTTCATAATCCTAAATAATACAAAAAAGCGCCGCCCCGGTTAACCCATACTGCCGTCATAGACCGCCGAAAAGCCAGAGGAAAGCCCCCGGGAAACGTCTTTTCCAGGCCTCCTCGTTGTGGAGTCCGCCCTCCTCTATCAGCAGTTTCTGCTCCACTCCGGGCTTGCCGGAAAGCAGGGAGGAAACGGCCCTGGCGTCGGCCACGTACTCCTCCTTCCTGAAGCCTTCTTCGGTGCCGGCGTCCATGTATACCCTGAACCCGGGCGCCGGCGACGCCGCGCGGACGAAGTCGGTCACGGCGGACCTGGCGAACCAGAAGGCCGGCGAGAGGACGCCCGCCATGGAATAGACCTCCGGATATTTCAGCGCGGCGTAAAGCGAGATCAGGCCTCCCAAGGAGCTTCCGGCCACGGCGGTGTGGCGGCGGCCGGGCAGCGTCCTGAAGCGGGAGTCGACAAGGCGCTTAAAGTCCCCGGCGAGGAACTCCGCGTACTCGGCCCCTCGCCCTCCTCGGCGGCCGGTGAAGTCAGGCCAGGGCGAATACTCGGCCAGCCTCTCCTCGCGGCCGTTCTCAAGCCCGGCTACTATGACCCCTCTGGTCCGGCCCTCGGCGAAGAGCCGGTCCAGCGTCTTGTCCACGCCCCACTCCCCGGCATAGGAGGCCGCCGGGTCGAAGAGGTTCTGCCCGTCCTGCATATAGAGCACGGGGTAGCGTTCCTCCGTATCCCCGTAGCCAGGCGGCAGGTAGCACCAGACCCTCCTGCCTTTGACCCCTAGCGGCGGGATATCCGTTTCGAAGGTCGTCACCCGGCCCGTGGCGGTCATGCGGCCCGCCCGAACGCCCGCAGGTACTGCGGCGGCGGCGCGGCGGCGGCGCGCAGCCTGGCAGCGGCCCGCAGCGGCCAGCAGGGGTCGCGCAGCAGCTCGCGGCCGAGCAGCACCAGGTCTGCCTGTCCGGTCCGCAGCACGGTCTCGGCCTGCTCGGGGGAGGTGATCATGCCGACGGCCCCGGTCATCACCCCGGCCTCCCGGCGTATCTTCTCGGCGAAAGGCACCTGGAAGCCAGGACCGGCGGGTATGGCCGCTTCGCGCGAGGTCCCGCCGGAGGAGCAGTCCACCAGGTCGGCCCCTTCCGCCTTCAGCGCGCGGGCCAGTTCTACGGCCTGCTCCTCGTCCCAGGAGCCCTCCCCCAGCCAATCGGTGGCGGAGACCCGCACCAGCAGCGGCAGGCGCTCCGGCCAGACGGCGCGCACGGCGCGCGCCGTCTCCAGCGTCAGGCGCATCCGGTTGGGCAGGGAACCGCCGTAGGCGTCCCGCCGCCTGTTGGAGACCGGCGAAAGGAACTGGTGGAGCAGGTAGCCGTGGGCGGCGTGTATCTCCACCGCCTGGAAGCCGGCGGCCAGCGCCCGCCGCGCGGCCCCGGCGAAGGCCGCCGCTATGCCGGGCAGCTCGGCGGCGGAGAGCTCCAGCGGCTCCGGGAAGCCGGGCGCGAAAGGGACCGGGCTGGGGCCGACCGGCCGCCAGCCGCCGCGTCCGGGCGGCAGCGGCGAATCCCCGTCCCAGGGCCTGGTGACCGAGGCCTTGCGCCCGGCGTGCGCCAGCTGCACCGCCGGCGCGGCGCCCTGGGACTTTATGAAATCCGTTATCCTGCGGAAGCCCTCCGCCTGGGCGTCGTTCCAGAGCCCGACGTCGTGCGGCGTTATCCGGCCGCGCTCCTCGACCGCCGCCGCCTCCGCTATGACCAGACCTGCCCCGCCGGCCGCGCGCGCGCCCAGGTGCACCAGGTGCCAGTCGTTAGGCAGGCCGTCCGAGGCCGAGTACTGGCACATCGGCGAGACCGCTATGCGGTTCCTAAGCGTCAAATCCCCGATCCTGAGTTCTTCAAAAAGCATGACAGCACCTCCTCCCGCGGCTTTCCGCGCTTACATTATATAACGCCGCGGGCCGCACAAACTCGCCGGGCCTCGTTACGGCGCGCCCCGGCCGCCCCTGCGGACCGGACCCGGAAATTGTGTATCATGTGGGAAAGCGCCGCAAGGGGAGGCGGAATGATAACGCTGAACATCTCGAGGCAGTTCGGCAGCGGAGGCGCGTACGTGGGGCGCAGGCTGGCCAGAAAGCTTGGTTTCAAGTACGCGGACAGGGAGATCTTGACGCTGGCCGCCAGGCGGCTGGATGTCCCGGTGGAGGAACTCTCGCTGAAAGAGGAGAAGGCGCCGGGCTTCTGGGAGGACTTCTTCCGGAGCTTCACGTTCGGCGCGCCTGACACGGGCTTCTACACCCCCCCGCCGCTGCGGACCGTCAGCGACGAAAGTCTCCTGGAGGCGGAAGCGGACATAATCCGGAACATCTCGGGGCGCTACGACGCGGTGATAATCGGCAGGGCGGCCTTCCACGTGCTGGCCGGCAGACCCGGGGCCGTCAACGTCTTCCTGCACGCCCCGCTGGAGTTCCGCGTAAAGCGGGTAATGGAGCTCTACAGGCTGAAGACGCGCTCCGAGGCCGAGGCCATGATAGACAGGAACGACGAAGCCCGCGAAAGGTTCGTGCGCGTCGTCACCGGCAGGGACTGGATGGAGGCGGACAACTTCCATCTCTGCGTGGACACCGCGGCCGCCGGCTTCGATCTCGCCGAAGAGATGATAGAGGGTCTCGTCAGAAAGACGAAAGCGGGGCTCTGAGGCGGACGGCCTATTTCAGCGCGGCCTCGCCGCGCTTCCGGGAGACGGTCCTCCCGTTCGCCGCCGGCCGCGGCTCCACCATGTCCGCCATCACCCTGGCGGCCTCCTCCAGCATGAAATCGCTCTCCGGGGGGGCCTTCGCGTAGCCCCCGGCCGCCGCTGTGGAGACCTGGACCCCGGAGGCGGACGAAGTCGAAGCCTGAACCCGGACGCTCCCAGAGGAGACCTCGCCGGAAAAGCCCTCCGCGGCCGTTGTGGAGTCGAACACCGGCGCCCTGCCGGCGGCAATATCCTCCAGCGTTATGCCCGCCACGGCCAGCGGCCGCTCCTTGCGGGCCGCGCGCTCCGCGGCGCGCGCCTTCATCCTGGCCTCTTCGGCCTTGCGCTCGGCCAGCCTCCTGGCGTAGTTGAGGGATATCGTCCTTTCCCGCTTGCGCCGCAGATAGAGTTCTATATCCTGCCTGACGTACCTGAAATCGGGAGAGGCGGCCACGCGCGCTGCGGAGTCCGCGGCCAGCCGGACCGTCTCGGCCGTGGTCACGTCGCCGTCGGGAACGTAGCGGGCCGGGGCTATCTGATCGTACGGCAGGGCGTTGGGCAGGGAGGATTCGGTCTGGCCCACGTAGTCCTCCAGCGAAGGCAGACGGATGTCGGGCCGCACCCCGCGGTTCTGAGTGGAACCGCCGGAGACGCGGTAGAACTTCTGGAAGGTCAGCTTCAGCCCCCCGGCCTTGTAGCCGCGCAGCGCGTAAGGCATGTACGGGTCGAGGTCCACCACGGCCTGCACGGTCCCCTTGCCGAAAGTGCTCTTCTCCCCCACCAGCACGGCTCGCCTGTAATCCTTCAGGGCCGCGGAGACTATCTCGGAGGCGGAGGCCGAGAAGCGGGAATCCAGCACCACTACCGGCCCCGCATAATCCGGGGTCTTCTCGTCCGAGCGCAGCACGCTTACTTCGCCGCGGCTGTCCCGCACCTGGACCACCGGACCCCCGCCGATGAAAAGACCGGCGATGTTCACCGCCTCGTCCAGCGAGCCGCCGCCGTTGTCGCGCAGGTCCAGTATCACGCCGGCCACGCCCTGTCCCTTCAGGTAATCCAGCAGCGTCTTCACGTCCCGGCCTGCGCTCTCCCCGCCCGAGGGGCCCATCCTGGTATAGAAGGACGGCAGTTTTATCACGCCGACCGACAGCGTCCCGCCTTTCTTGACGGGCACCCGCACTATCTTGGCGCTGGCCTGCTGGTCGCGCAGCAGGATCTTCTCCCTGACCAGCGGCACCGTCACGCGGGTAGAGGGGTCCAGCGCGTCTGCCGGGGCGATCTTCAGGCGGACCACGGTCCCCTTCTCGCCCCGTATCAGCTTGACCAGATTGTCGAGCTTCATGCCGGCAGCCTGCACGAAGGCGCCGTCGTCGCCCTGTGCCACGGCCTCTATCCTGTCGTTGGGATGCAGCAGCTTGCTCTTGGCCGCCGGCCCTCCGGGCACTATGGAGACTATCTTGGCCGACCCCTCGTCCTGCTGCAGCACCACGCCTATGCCCACCAGCGAAAGGCTCATCGTGATGTCGAAGTTCTCCTCGGCGGTGGCGGCCATGTACTCGCTGTGCGGGTCGTAACAGTTGGCCAGCGCGGTCAGGTAGCTCTGCAGCACGTCCCCGGGCTCCAGCTCCTCGTAGTTCTCCAGGAGCCTGTCGTAGTTCTTGACCACCTCGGAGCCGGCGGCGGCCGGCTTCATGCCGTTCAGCTTGTCCTGCAGCAGTTCCAGCTCCACTTCTCTGCGCCACAGCGAGCGCGCCGCCGTCCGGTCGGCCGGCCAGGGCGCCTTGCTGCGGTCCGCCAGCATGACGGCGTCGGAGGTGAAGGTGTACGTGGAGCGCGCGAACTCGTGCACCCACGCCACTCGCTCCGAGAGGCGCTTCATGAAGCGGTTGAAGACGAAATAGCCTGGCTCCACGTGCCCCTCTTTGACGCGCGGCGCCATGTCCGGCTGGAAGCGGGCGTTGAACTCCGCTATGTCGGCGGCGGTGAAGAACATCCTGGCGGGGTCGTACATGCGCAGATAGAGCCGCAGCATCTCGGGGGAGGTATTCCGCGTGATGGGCTTTCGTTCGTACTGGCCCTCCTCCAGTATGCGCGCCACCAGCTGGGCGATGACCGGGGCGGACACGTCAGGCTCCAGCAGGGGGACCTGGGCCGCGGCGCAGGGCTGCGACGAGAGGAGGAGGACGATGAAAGCGTATCTCAAAAGTGTTTTCATAATTTCTGGCCGCGGCGCGCCGCGCGGGCGGGCCCCACTATGATATCAAAAAGCCGCGGCGAGGTTTGACTTTTGCCGCCGCGTCTGCGACAATATCCGCGATGAAGGGAGTGAAGGTCATCGGCTTCGACGCGGACGATACGCTGTGGGAAACGGAGACCCATTTCCAGGCCGCAGGCAGGGAGTTCTGCGCGCTGCTGGCGCCGTGGGCGCCGCCGGAAAAGGCGGCCGAGGAGCTGTTCCGCACAGAGACGGCGAACCTGGGCCTCTACGGCTACGGCGCCAAGAGCGTCATGCTCTCCATGGTCGAGACCGCGCTGCGCCTGGGGGGCGACGGGGTCACGGCCGCCGTGCTGGGCCGGCTGCTGGAGACCGGACGGCGCCTGCTGGACTACCCGATAGAACCGTTGCCGGGAGTAAAGAAGACTCTCGGCGAGCTGAAGCCCCGCTACCGCCTGGTGCTGATCACGAAGGGCGACCTGCTGGACCAGGAGCGCAAGCTGGAGAGGTCGGGGCTGAAGAACTATTTTCATCGCGCGGAAATACTGAGCGAGAAGCGCGAGCAGGACTATCTGGATTTGCTGGCCGAGCTGGGAACGGAACCGCGCGATTTCCTTATGGTGGGGAACTCGATCAGGTCCGACATCCTGCCTGTGCTCGGCATAGGCGGCCGCGGGGTCCACATCCCTTTCCGAGTCACCTGGCGCCACGAGCAGGCCGAGCCCCCGGCCCAGGACCCTGATCGTTTCCGCGAACTGACCGACATCCGCGCCCTCCCCGCCCTGCTAAAATAGGGACAGACACCTATTTACATCTATTTCCCCTAAGTTGTGCCTTCTAGGGAATAAAATAGGTGTCTGTCCCTATTTTCAGTTATTTAATAAAATGTTGGGAATAACGGTACGAGAGGTAAATATATGGCCAAGAACAAAGTGCTGCTCATAATACGCGACGGGTGGGGCATGGCGAAACCCGACAAGTTCAACGCGGTGGACAACGCCAGAAAGCCCAACATGGACCGCTACCTCAAGACCTACCCCAATTCCGTGCTCGAGCCCGCCGGCGAGGCTGTGGGCCTGCCCGCGGGGTACCAGGGCTCCTCCGAGGTCGGCCACCTCAACATGGGCGCCGGCCGCATAGTAGTGCAGGAACTCAAGCGCATAAAGGACATGATAGAGGACGGCACCTTCTTCGGCCGCCCCGCCCTCAAGGCAGTTTACGACAACTGCGTGGCCAAGGGCAGCGCCCTCCACCTGATGGGCCTGGTGCAGGACGAAGGCGTGCACGCCCACCAGGACCACCTCTACGCCCTCATGCGCGAAGCCAGGCGCCGCGGCATAAAGAAGGTGTGGGTGCACTTCTTCTCCGACGGCCGCGACACCCCCCCGCGCAGCGCCCTCTCCTTCGTCAAGATGCTCGACGAGGTCATCAAGGAGGTCGGCAACGCCTCCGTTGGCACCATCATGGGCCGCTACTACGCCATGGACCGCGGCGAGAAATGGAAGCTCACCGACCAGACCTACAACGCCCTCACCAGGGCCGAGGGCGCAAAGGCCAAGTCCGCCGAGGAAGCCCTCAACACCGACTACGCCACCCTGAAGAACCCCAACGGCCAGCCCATAGTGGACGAGTACATCCCGCCCACCATCATAGAAGGCTACCCCGGCATGAAGGACGGCGACTCCGTGGTGCACTTCAACTTCCGCCAGGACCGCGCCATCCAGCTCACCAAGTGCTTCGTCGAGGATGAGTACCCCGGCAACCGCTGGAAGAAGCTCGACGTCACGTACTGCGGCCTCACCCGCTACTACGACGAGTTCAAGTTCAGCGCGCTGCCCCCCATGGACGAGGGCGGCGGCATGGACCAGCTGCTCGGCCAGGTCATCTCCGAGCACGGCCTCAAGCAGCTGCGCCTCGCCGAGACGCAGAAGTTCAAGCACGTCACCTCGTTCTTCAACGGCAAGCGCACCGAGCCTTACGCCGGCGAGGACCAGGTGGAGATAAAGGGCTCCTGGGACCCGGCCACCTTCGGCGAGCACCCCGAGATGGACGCCCCCGCCGTGCGCGAGCGCGCCCTCAAGGAGATAGCCTCCGGCAAGTACGACTTCATCCTCGTCAACTTCGCCAACTGCGACATGGTGGGCCACACCGGCATCTACGAGGCGGCCAAGCGGGCCGTGGAGATCACCGACGAGAGCGTGGGCATGCTGGTGCCCGAGGCCCTGAAGCACGGCTACACCGTGCTGATCACCTCGGACCACGGCAACGCCGAGGAGATGTGGGACTACAAGATAAACATGCCCAAGACCTCCCACACCACCAACCCGGTGGAGTTCATCTACGTGGCCAACGACACCGCCGGCGTGAAGCTGCGCCCGCACGACGTGCTCTCGGCCGTGGCGCCCACGGTGCTGCAGGTGCTGGGCCTGCCGCAGCCCAAGGACATGACTTCGAAATCGCTCTTGGCCTGATGTTCATAAAGCTCAAGGTGCACCCGGGCGAACGGCGCGACAAGATAATGAAGAAAGCGCCGGACGCCTACGAGGTCTGGACCAAGGCCCCGCCCGAGCGGGGCCTGGCCAACGCCTCGGCCATACGCCTGCTGGCCCTGCAGCTGGGCACGGACCCGAAGCGCATACTGCTGGTCAAGGGCGCAGCTTCCCCGGCCAAGATAGTCAAGGTGATCTGATCCGCGCGCCGGCGCTGCGCGTGTAGATTTCGCGCGACAACTTCGCTATAATTAAAAACATGAAGAACAGGACAAACGCGCGCCTGACGGCCGCGGCGTTGATGATAGTCTTCGTCTCCGCGGTGGCAGTGCTGCTGGCCCGCCAGCTCAACGTCGCCCCCATGCGCCCGGAACCGGCCTACCGCACTTTCGGGCCTGCGGACGCCCCGATACAGATCTACGAGTTCACGGACTTCTCCTGCCCATTCTGCCGCATGGCCCATACCAAGCTGGACGAGCTGATGAAGCTTTACCCGGGGAAGATCCGGCTGGTCTTCAAGCATTACCCCCTGCTGGGCATCCATCCCTGGTCCCTGTACGCGGCGGCCTACGCCGACTGCGCCGGAGAACAGGGCAAGTTCAAGCAGTACGCCGATCTGCTGTTCGACAACCAGGAAACCTGGGCCTTCGAAAAGGGCGAGCCCGGGGAGTTCAGGGAATACGCCCTGAAGCTGGGCCTGGACTGGGACAAGATGCAGTCCTGCGCCGGCTCGACCGAGACCCTTCGCGCCCTGAAACTGGACATGTCGGAGGCGGAAATGAAGAACGTGGACTCCACGCCGACGTTCTTCATAAACGGCAAGCGGGCGGTGGGCGCTGGACAACTGCTGGACGCCGCCAAGAACTTCGACAATATCATAGCCAAGGCGGGAAAGCCATGAAACAGGGAACAAAGGACCTGATCGGGCTGCTGGCCCGCCTGGCGGTGGCGGGGGTCTTCGTCTACGCCGGCGTTCTCAAACTGCTGGCCCCGGCGGAGGAGTTCGGCTACGCGATAGAGACCTACAGGGTGCTGAATTCGCAGCTCTCGCTCTACGTGGCGTATGTGCTGCCCTGGCTGGAGCTCTGGGTCGGCCTGCTGCTGGCGGCCGGCGTCTTCACCCGAGTTTCGGCGCTCGCCTCCGGCCTCATGCTGGCCGTATTCGAGGCCATGCTGGCGCAGGCTTGGCTGCGCGGTCTTCCCGTCACCTCCTGCGGCTGCTTCGGCAGCTCCCACAGCCATTCGCTGGGGCACGAATTCCTGCAGAACCTGGTCTGCCTGGCGCTGGTCTGGCTGGCCTTCAGGTACGGCTCTCGCTGGTCCCTGGACAAATACATGGAGGGACTGTGATCCGCCGCCTGCCGCTCGCGGTCCTGGCGATGCTGTCCGCCGCGTTCCTTACGGCCTACCGGCCCTACGGTCTCAGGGCTAGGCCGGAGGCGGCGTGGATGACGGTCTCGTCCCTCAAGACCGGGCGGGAATACTACCTGGAGGTTTCCGAGGACGGGTCCGCCGTTATGCGCGAGGAGACCCAGACCAGCCTGATCACCCGCCGCGGGACCATCGCAAAGCAGCTCGTCAGCGACTTCTTCCGCGAGATCGACAACTCCGAGGTCATAAACTCCCAGGGGGACGCCGGCGGCAAACTCGTCTTCTACCGCGGCGACATGCTGAAGATCTCCGCCTACATCAACGGCGAACTGACGCGCACCTCCGCGCCGCTGAAGAACTTCGGCGACGCCTTCGCCTACGCGTTCGGAGAGGTCAGAAAGGCCGTGGCCGCCCTGCCGCAGGAAAGGAAGCTTAAGGCCTTCCTGCGCGCGGTACCGGCCACAGGCGAGGACCTGGCCTCCTACCGCCCGGACTCGGGGCGCGGCGGGGACGGCAGGATCGTTGAGACAGCCGAGATCATGAAGGTCAAGCCGCTGATGTCGGCCATCGAGGAGCCCTACCGCCTCATCCCGATCGAGGACGAAGCCGGGCTTAAACAGCTCCAGGACTTCGTCTCGGCTAAACAGCTCCACGGTCTGCGCACCCTTTTCTACCTGCCCAGCACGCGCGGCACCTTCAAATGCCAGGTGCTTGACGCCTGGCGCGGCGACCTGGCGGCCGGAGACAAAGCAGGGAAGGACGCCAAAAAGGCCAGGCGACGCCTCAGGCGTCCGCGCCGGCGGCCGGCCGAGGTAAAATAAACGCATTTATTTGTTAGAATGGACTGATATGCCGGAAGAAAGAAGGATCAGGGTAGCAGCGATAGACGACGACGAGACGATACTCGAGATCTACGAGACCGGCCTTGCCGCTGAAGGCTGCGAGATACGCACTTTCCAGGACCCGAAAAAGGCCCGCGAATTCTTCTCCTCCGCCAAACCGGAGGAGATCCCGGACGTCATCCTGATGGATATCATGATGCCGGGCGTGGACGGCATCAGCCTGATGGGCGACATCCGCGGCAGGGAAGCCGCGGCCCACGTTCCGATAATAGCGGTCAGCGGCCTCAACGACGCCGCCACGCTCAACGACGCGCTGCTGTTCGGCGCCATGGATTATCTGGTTAAGCCGTTCGAGATGGGAGCGCTGATGGCCAAGGTGAAGAAGGCCGCCGAACTGGCCCGGAAGAGGGCGCCCAAGACCCGATAAGGGCGCGCGAAGTCCGGCCGCCCGCCACAGGGGCGGCCTATTTTGCTAACCGAGGAGCTGCTGAAAATGGGAAAACTGCTGAAAGGTCTGTTCTCAAGATCGGGGGAAGGCACCACGGAGAGGCTGCTCCAGTACTCCACCCTTTATTTCATGCTCTACGTGGTGACCGGCTACCTGGCCAAATACTTCGAGAAAGTGCTGGGCATGGGCGGCAACACCTACACCGTCTACAACACTATAGGCGGCCTGTTCATCTGCAACGCGGTCGTGCTGGTCTGGGGCTGGTACAAGTTCAAGTCCAGCGACTACACCAAGCTCCTCGGAGTCAGGATGCCGCGCGAGTTCCTTTACATCATCCCGTCCGGCATCTGCACCGCGGTCATCATCCCGACGACCACGCTGATGTACGTGCTGCCGATCTCGGTGATGGTCGCGATGATCATCATGCGCGCCAGCGTCATCATCATCAGCCGCATCATAGACACGATACAGATAGCGCAGGGCATCCTGCACAAGAAGGTCTACTGGGAGGAGAACGTCGCGGTCGTGTTCGCGCTGGCCGCCGTCTTCATCAAGTTCTACTTCGTGCACGCCAGCGACTTCGACTTCCTGCACAACGTGGCCGCGATGACGATCCTGGGCTCGTACCTGGGAGCCTACACGATCCGCATCTACATCTTCAACTACTACAAGAACACCCGCAAGAAGGACGCCATCTACGACACCAACGGCTACTTCGCCGTGGAGCAGATCACCTCCTCGCTGGCCATCATCATAGCCGGCGCCATACTGTTCTTCTCGGTGAACCTCTCCACCGCGGCGCCAAGTTCCTTCGGTTTCCAGTTCAAGGACTCTCTGGTGCACATCCCGGCGCACTGGGGCGCGGCGATCATGTCGGGCCTGCCGTTCGGCATCTCGGCCTTCTTCTCGGTCTTCCTGTTCATGTTCAAGGGCCGCACCGCCACGTTCGCGGGCCTGGTCAACCGCCTGACCTCGCTGATGGCCGGCACCGCGTCCACGCTGTTCGTCTGGTGGCTGATAGCCGGCCAGAAGCCCCCCAAGGGCGACGACTGGCTGGCCCTGGCCGCCATCCTGATCGCGATCTTCTTCATGGGAAAGGGCGAAAGGAAGCGCGCCGCCGAGCTGGCGCTGAACAGGGAGCTGGAGGCCGCGCCGGCGAAAGCCTGACGCGGGCCCGGCGGGCCGGCAGCGAACGGGGTCAGGTCCTGATCTTTGGCCTGACCCCCTTTTTATCCCGATGAGGATACTGATAGCCGAGGACGAGAAGAAGATAGCCGACTTCATCAGGCGCGGCCTGAAGGAGGAAGGCTACGCCGCCGACCTGGCCGCCTCCGGCCCGAAGGCCCTGGAGCTGGCCACCGAGAACGACTACGACCTGCTGCTGCTGGACCTGATGCTGCCCGGCAAGGACGGCTTCGCCGTCTGCTCCGAGCTGCGGGCCGCCGGCTTTTCCGCGCCGATCCTGATGCTGACCGCCAAGGACACGGTCGAGGACAAGGTAAAGGGCCTGGATTCCGGCGCCAACGACTACCTGACCAAGCCCTTCGCTTTCGAGGAACTGCTGGCCCGCGTGCGCGCGCTGCTGCGCACCCGTCCTGGGGAGAGTTCCCTGGTGCTGAAGGCCGGCGCGCTGGAACTGGACCTGCCAGCCCACAAGGCCAGCCTCTCAGGCAGGGAGCTGGAGCTCAGCGCCAAGGAGTTCGCCCTGCTGGAATACCTGGTCCGCAACAAGGGCAGGATCGTGACCCGCACGATGATAGCCGAGCACGTCTGGGACATCAACTTCGACACCGGCACCAACGTCATCGACGTCTACATAAATTACCTGCGCCGCAAGCTCGAGAAGGGCCGCGCGAAAGGGGTCATACAGACCGTGCGCGGCAAAGGCTACGTCCTGAAGCCGGATGTTTAAATCGGTAAGGTTCCGCATAACCCTCTGGTACGCGGCCGCCCTGGCCGTCACGCTCACTCTTTTCAGCTGGCTGGTCTACAACAGTCTGGCGACGAGCCTGACCGAGAACACCGACCAGCTGCTGGCCTACCGCGCCGAGGGCGTGGCCGACGCGCTTCAGACCTACCTGGAGACGGAGCGCATAGAGGTGGGGCGGCATTCGCGGGCGGCGGCCAAGCAGAAAGCCTTCTACAAGATAGCCAAGGATCTGGTGCAGCTGCAGGCCGACGACCCGCGCCAGGCGGCTGTGGACCTGCGCATCATGGACCCTACGGGCAAGGAGCTGATAAACTCCGGCAACGCGGACCTGGCGCCCGACCTGCCGGACCGCACCCTGAATGACGCGCTCAACGGCAACGCCGCCTACGACACCATAGTCATGCCCCGCAGCGGCGCCGCTCCGGTCACCTACCGCTCCTACACCACCCCCACGGTCGGCAGCTCGGGCACGGCCTACATAGTGCAGGCCTACCGCCCCACCTATCATACCCAGTTCGCGCTCAGGAACCTGCGCTACATGATGGTGGCGCTGGTGCCGTTCATCGTCTTCCTGACTGGCGCCTTCGGCATGTTCTTCGCGCGCGTGGCGCTCCGGCCGGTGGCGGACATGGCCAAGACCATCAGGCAGATAACCGCGGCCAACCTCAGCCTGCGCCTCGCCCCCCCGCGCACAAAGGACGAGATCCGCGAGCTCGCCGACCTCTTCAACGCCATGCTCTCGCGCCTGGAGGACTCCTTCCTCTCGGAGCGCCGTTTCATCCAGGACGCCTCGCACGAGCTCAAGACCCCCCTGACCATACTGAAAGGGGAGCTCGAGGTGGCTTTGAAGAAGCCGCGCTCGCCGGCCGAGTACGAGGAGACCCTGCGCAGCAACCTGGAGGAGACGGAGAAGATGTCCAGCATCGTGGGGGACCTGCTGACCCTGGCCCGGTTCGACAACAGGGAGGTGCGGCTCGAGCGCAAGCCGCTGGACCTCCTGGAGCTGCTGCGCGACGCCGCGGAAAGGCTGGCCGGCGTGGCCGGCAAGTCCGGGATAAGGATAACCGTGTCCGGGAGCGGGAGTGCCGAGGGCGACCACGCGCAGCTCTCGCGCCTCTTCCTGAACCTGCTGGACAACGCGGTCAAATACAGTCCCGAGGGTTCGGAGATAGTGGTGGAGATCTATACCGAGGGCGGCAGACCGGCCGTCAGGATAACAGACAAGGGAGCGGGCATCCCGGCCGATGACCTGCCGCACATCTTCAAGCGTTTCTACAGGGCCGATTCCTCCCGCAGTTCGGCGGGCTTCGGCCTGGGCCTGCCCATAGCCAAGTCCATAGCCGACGCCCACGGCGCACAGATCCGCGTGAAAAGCGCCCCCGGCAGCGGCTCCGCCTTCTCAGTGGTTTTTCCCAAGCCAGCGGCCTGAGCCGCCGTCACTTCCACACGCAGGCGCAGGAGGCGTTCAGGCGCTGGGCCATTATCCTCCATTTACCTTCGGCCTTTTCTTTCCAGGCCACCAGGAACCCGCCTTTTCCGTCAGGCTCCACCTGCGGAAACAGATGGTCCCGGCCGCTGTTGTCCACCCGGGCTCCGCCGGCCGGCCAGAGCCTGGCCCCGGCGGCCGAGAAGCGCTGGGCGAAGATATCCAGCGGACCGTAGCGGTCCTCGTTCCAGACCACGATGGCCCCCCCGGAGCCGTCCGGGACCAGCGAGGGGACGGACTGCCTGCTGTCGGAAGGGCATACCGTGACGGCGTCAGCTCCCCAGAGCGGGCGGCCGTCGGGCCCCAGCCTCTGCATCTTGAGCTGCCACTGCGAACCCTGGTTGTCGTCTATCCACGCGCAGAAAAAACCGCCTTTGCCGTCCGGCGCTATGACCGGATTCCAGCTGTTCCCGTCCGTGACCGCCAGCGGGACCCCGTCCGTGCGCCACATCACGGCGCCCGCGGAGCTGATCTGCTGGGCGTAAAGGTCTATGTTCCCGTTACGGCCGTCCTCCCAGACCACATAGGCGCCGCCAAGGCCGTTGGAGGTTATCTGCGCGGAGGATTTGTAGCCGAAGGCGTCGCTGGCCTGCACGTCGAGGGGCCAGGCCGAGCCGTCAGCCGAGAACTTGCGCACCACGATCCCCCTGTCCCCGTTATCTATAAGCCTGAAAGCGGCCAGCACGCCGCCGTCCCCGGACGGCGCCACCACCGGCGCCATATAGCGCTCCCCCCGGCTCCGGTCGCCCATGATGCGCTGCCAGCGAACCCCCGCCGGCCCAAGCTCGGCCACGCCGACGTAGGTGGTGTCGAGCCCCGGGTCCAGGTCCTCCCAGGCCGCGGCGGCCGTCCCTCCGGGAAGAGGGACGACGACGTTGCTGCCGCGGCTTACCCGGGAAAGGCCGTAGATCCTGTCCTTCAGGGGCAGCGTGCTCCCGTTCACTCCGAAGGCCTCGGCGTTCAGCGTTATGGAACCGCCCGCCACCTCGTCCCAGGCCGCGAAGATGGCGGAGGAGGAGGCCGCTATCCTGGCCTCGAACTCCCTGCCGGCCCCGCCGCGCGCCATGGCCGGGGCCGCCCGCCACAGCTCGCGGCCGGCCGCGTCCACGCAGAGCAGCGAGACCGAGGAGGCCCCGCTGCCGGCTACGGAAGTCCAGGAAAAGAAGGAGCGGTCCGTGCCTGGATCGTGCTCCAGGTCGAAATCGGGCTCCGTCCGCATCCCCTCGGCCACGGTGATCCCCCAATGCCTCACGGCCGCCGGGCGGCCTCCCGCGCAGGCCGCCAGCAGGCCGGCCACAGCCATCAAGAGCGATAGTCTGATCATATCCCCGTCCCTTTCCTTAATATATCCGTCCCGATATAATACAATACTTGTCCGCGCCAAGGCTTCCCCGCAGGCTTGCCAAGATTAAAATCTTTTAATCCTTTTTTAAGGATGATTTAATGGGGTCAATGCTACACTATATTGCGTTAGAAGGATAAATCTGGAGGACACTAAAATGAAATACGTAATAGCTGTAGTCACCCTTGCCGCTTTCACCGGCATAGGCTTCGCCCAGCAGGCGCCGGCCGAGAAGCCGGCCGAGAAGCCCGCTGTCGCGGCCCCCGCCAAGAAGGCCGAGCATCATCCCGTCAAGAGGCACGAGTGGAAGCGGGCCGAAGTCACCATCGGCGAGATAGCTTCCATCAACGCCCAGAAGAACGAGATCGTCGTGAAGACCCGGAAGGGCGACAAGACCTTCCCCGTCGAGAGCGTCGCCAACCTGACCCAGGGCGCCAAGGTGCGCGTCGTCGTCAAGGACGGCAAGACCATCGTGAAGGAGATAAAGGAGCACAAGGGCAAGCACGAGGTCCGCAAGCACGAGATGAAGAAGCACGAGATGAAGAAGCAGGAGAAGGCGCCCGAGGCCCCGAAGGCCGCGGAGGCTCCCGCCGCCGGCCAGTAAGATAGCCAGCTGAAGGCATAAAAAAGGACCGGCCGGGGCTAACCGGCCGGTCCGCTTTTTATACCCCCCTCAGCGTTTCAGCCGTTAACGGCCCCCAGAACGGCGGACGAACTTTCAACGACAGCCAGCCGCTTCATGTTCTCGAGCGAACGCTCATGCGCAGCCTTGTCCATGGAGGACACGCAGTCGGACACCACCACCGGGTAGAAGCCCCTGTTGGAGGCGTCCCTGGCGGAGGATTCCACCCCGATCTCCGTGGCTATACCGGTGAAAATTACGGTCTTTATCCCGCGCGCGCGCAGCAGGTTCTCGAAATTGGTGCCGATGAATATGCTGGCCGCCGGTTTCTCCAGGACCACGTCCCCCCCGGCCGGCCGGACCGTCTCCGGCACCTCGCGCTCCGGAGTGCCGGGGGCCATGAAGGCGGGCAGTTTGGCCGGGTCCTTTATCCCGTAGCGGCGCATCATGGTGAAATAGCCCCAGCCCGAGGTGAACTGCCGCGGCGGCGGGGTTATCAGCGTATAGAACACCGGCATTTTTCCCCGCAGGCCGGCCAGCAGGCGCGCCGTGTTGCCCAGAAATTCGTCCTTATTGTAGATCCTGTCCACCAGCCCGTTCTGCACGTCCCACACCACAAGGCAGCTGTGCTTGGGGTCCGCGATCTCCTCCAGTTCCTCATAGATCTCCACACCGTTCAGCATTTTCATACGCACCTCCATCCTCTTTCCATAGTACAAAAAAACCGCCCGCTTTTTGGGCGGGCGGCCTTTTTGGTCGAGGCTTTTCGGCTTACTTCGCCATGTAGGCGATGAAGTCGTCCCAGTTGGAAGCCTTGGCCCACTGCAGGGCGGCGTACGTGGACGGCGCGGCCTTGCCGGGCAGGTACACGGCTATGCCGTTGGAGTTGGCGTAGCTCGTGGGACCGTACCAGCCGCCGGAACTGTCGGTGGTGCGGTTCTCGCGGATCAGGGTGTTCTTGATGTAGTCCATCAGGGCCTGACCCTTGGCCTTCACGTCCGCGTTCTTGGTGTTGGCCACGACCAGCCGGGCGAAGTCGTAGAGGTCCTTGTTCTCCGGGTAGGCGTACTTCTGCGCGGAGTTCATGGCGGTGGTCGCCGCGGCCTTGTCGCCGGCTTTCATGATCGCGGAAGCGAAGGCGTCCGTGGCGTTCAGGAAACCGGGCAGGTCCGAGGTCTTGAGGAAGCTCTGCGTGGAGCCGTCGCCGGTGGTCTGGTAGTGGTCCGCGTAGGCGTCGACGGCCTGCCTGGCCACCTGCTCGGGGGTCATGGCGGGGTTGGCCACCAGCGGTCCCAGGAAGGTGTTGTAGGTGTAGCCGTCGCCCGGCTCGGTCTCCTCGGAGCCGACGATGTACTGCGCGTAGTCCTTCAGCTCGTAGTCCACCTCGGCCATCTGCATCAGGCAGGCGTCGGAGCCGTACACGTCCACGCCGCCGATCTGCTTAAGCACCTGTCCCAGCTGCGGGGTGTCGATGTGATGGTTGGTCACCTCGTCGTAAGAGATGCCCTTGGTAGCGGGGGGCAGCCCCTTTATCCAGCCTGCGCCGTGGTTCCAGATGATCAGCATGTAGTGCTTGGCGGGATAGTTGGCCTTGGCCCAGTCGGCGAAGTCTATCACGCTGTGGTAGTCGCCCATGTCCACGCTCTGCAGCTCCTGCACCACCGGGGAGGCGATGTGGGAGGGATCGGCGTCCTTCTTCACGAGGTAGCGGCGCACGGTCTTCCAGTCGCCGTCCGAGGTGTCGTAGCCGTTCATGCGGCCCACCTCGGTGACGATGTTGACCTTGTCGCTGGAGCCGACCTGCTCCATCTCGTTCATGTCCTTCAGCGCGAACTGCTCAAGGTTGTTCTTGCCGTTCACGAAGACCATTATGGTCCAGTCCTTCTGCGCGCCTGCGGGTTTTACCGCCGGCGCGGGGACCTTGAGAGCGAGGTCGGAGATCTCGTTCTTAAGGTCGAAGTTGCCATTGTCGAAGTCCACCGCGGCCAGGGCTAACTGGGCGCAGCATGACATGGCAAATACAGCTATTGCCAGCTTCTTCATCAACTTCCTCCATTGTTCCCCTTAGGGATGGGATGTTACGACGTATCACAAGGCTACTATAATCCGCTTTCCGAAGGCAAGGAAAAAAGGGGAAGAACCCTACTGAGCCGCGGAGGGGGCTCCCCCTCACCGCGAATGGGCTTTGACCGCCGCCTTGAGCTCGTCCATATCGAACGGCTTCCTGAGGAGCGCGCAGGCCCGGCCGCAGGCCTCCTCGGCGCGCGCCTCCACAGCATAGCCGGTCATCAGGACCACCGGGATGTCAGGGCGGCGTTCCGTTACCGCCCGTACCACGTCAAGACCGTCCAGCCCGGGCATGCGCATGTCCGTTATCACCAGCGAGACTCCCCCCCCGTCCAGCGCGGCCATGGCCTCAGCGCCGCAGCTGGCCGTCAGCACGCTGAAACCTTCCCCGGAAAGCTCGTAGGAGAGCAGGTCCCTGTAACCGGCCTCGTCGTCCACCACGAGTATGGTCCTTGCCATGCGGATATCTTAGCCGAAAACCGCGGCCGCCGCAAGCGGCCGGGCTCAGATGCCGGAGCCGCGGTCGTAAAATCCAGCGGCCTTTCCGGAGGCGCGCAGCGGCAGGGCAATAGTGAACACGGTCCCTTCCCCTTCCCGGCTCTCCGCATCTATGCTGCCGCCGTGCTTCTTGACTATCTCGTACACCAGCGACAACCCCAGCCCGGTGCCCTTGCCGGCCTCCTTGGTAGTGAAGAAAGGTTCGAAGATCCGCGAACGTATCTCCTTCGGTATGCCCGTGCCGGTGTCCCGCACCGTTATGACCGCTCGCCCCTCCGCTGATAGCGCCGTGCGCACCGTTATCTTCCCGCCGCGGGGCATGGCGTCCACGGCGTTGTTGGCAAGGTTCACTATTATCTGCTGCAGCTGGTTCCTGTTCACCTGCCCCCTGAGCGGCACCGGGGACCTTTCCAGCGCTATCTCCACCCCGCCCGCCCGTGCCCTGGCCTCGACCAGCGGCAGGGCGCCCTCTATGACCTCGTCCAGGTCGGCCTCGTCGCGCTGCTCGTTCCTGGAGCTGCGCGAGAAGACCAGCAGGCTCTGCACCAGGTTCTTGCTCCTGAGGGCCTCGCGCTCTATGGACCGGAGCGGCATCGCGGCCGGGTCACCGTCCTTCATGCGCTTCACCAGCCCCTGCGCAAAGCCCAGTATTATGCCGAGCGGGTTGTTTATCTCGTGCGCCACGCCGGCCGCGAGCTGCCCTACGGCGGACATCTTCTCCGACTGCACCAGCCTGTCCCGCGCCAGCTCCAGTTCCTCGGTGCGCTTCCTGACCCGCTCTTCCAGTTCGGCGTTCAGCCTGCGCACCTCTTCCTCGGCCTTCTTGCGCGCGGTCACGTCGCGGAAGGTGATGACCGCCCCCTGTGTGCGGCCGGCCCGCACGATGGGCCGCGCGGAATAGCTGGCATAGAAACCGGAGCCGTCCTTGCGCCAGAGCAGTTCGTCCTCCACGTGGCCGACGGCGCTGTCGGTATAGGCAGCCGCCATCGGGCACCTCTCCACAGGGTACCGGCTGCCGTCCGGCCGGGTGTGGTGTATCAGGGGATGCAGCTTCCTGCCCTTCATCTCGTCCAGCGTCCAGCCCAGCGCGCTCTGCGCCGCGCCGTTGGCGAACAGCACCTCGCCGCGTCCGTTCACGCCTATTATCCCGTCGCCGGCCGATTCGAGTATGAGCCTCGTGCGCTCCTCCTCCTCCCTCAGCGCGGTCTCCATCCGCTTGCGCCCGGTAATGTCCTGCATGGTGCCTATGATGGCCGGGCGGCCTTCGTACGCCGTTGCGGAAACGTAGACCTCTATATCCTTCACCCGCCCGTCCTTGTCCCTGGCCCTGTGCTCCCGGAGGTCGTACGCCATCTCCCCGGACAGCAGCTTGCTTATATGGCTGCCCACCACAGGCATTTCCTCCGGCAGCAGGAAGTCCTCCGCCCGCATCTTCCCCACCACCTCCTCCCGAGTGCGCCCAAGGATCTCCAGCATCTTCGGGTTGACGTACTTCATTACGCCGTCCTGCGCCAGGAATATCCCCACCAGCGACCTTTCCGCCAGCGTCTTGAACTTGTTCTCCGACTCCTGCAGCGCGTCTTCCGCCAGCCTGCGCTGCGTGACGTCCACCAGCGTGCCTATCACCGCCGGCTTGCCGGCGCGCACCGTCCTGGAGCCGTAGACCTCCACATAGATGGTCCCGCCGCCCTTCCGCCTGCCCCTGAACCCGTACGCGACCGAATCGGTCTCACCGCTGACCCGCTTGATCAGATTTTCCCTGACCAGCGGCCAGTCCTCCGGGGCTACCAGCAGCTCCGGACCTGCCTTGTCCGTAAGATCTTCCGGCGCGTAGCCGAAGATCTCGGCCAGACGCGGATTGACGTAGCGGAAAAGGCCGTCCTGTATCAGGTAAACCCCGGCCAGGGACTTCTCGGTGAGCGTCTTGAACTTCTCCTCCGATTCGGCCAGGCGCTCCTCGGCCCGCCTCCGGTCGGTGACGTCGCGAACGCTCTCTATGGCCCCGTAGACGTTGCCTTCTGCGTCCCGCAGGGCCGAGGCCGTTGTCCACACGTGGGCGCCCCTGCCGCCGTAGAGCAGCGGGACGAACGCCTCCGCCTGCAAAGCCCCGTCCGGGGTGGTTTGCACGTATTCGTAGTTGTGCGCCTCCCCGCCCCCCCCGGCGGTGATCAGGTCAACCAGTATGGGGCGTCGTTCTCCCCAGAACGGCACGGCGTACGCGTAATCGCCTTTGCCGAGCATCTCTTCCTTCCGGACGCCGGTCAGCCTTTCCAGCGCGCGGTTCCAGGCTATCACGCGGCGCCCGCCGTCCACCACGAACGTCGCGTCGGGCAGAAAATCTATTATATCCTGCAGCCGCCGGCGCGCGTCCTTGAGCGCAGCTATCGTTTCCATATTGAGGACTCGCATCACCCCGAGTATCCCCCAGACCGCGGCCACGGCGCAAAGCGCCCGGAAGAACTGCACCGGCAGGCCCGTGATCCGCAGGAACGCGTCGGCATTGAGCAGGCTGGCCGGGAAGAAGCTCCCGGCGGGCACGATGAGCCCCCCTATGAAGCCGTAGACCAGGAAGGCCCAGCCGGCCAGCGCGAAGTAGCCGCTGACCATCATACGGGAGCCTCTGCCGCCCGGCTTGCGATAACTGAGCAGGCACAGTCCCGCCAGCTCCGCGCCCGGAAAGCCCAACAGGTATCTTATGAACGCCGGTACCGCGCCCGCGCCTCCAGCGGCGGCGCCGGCTGCGGCGGCCAGCAGCAGCAGGGCCGGCGCCAGCAGTTTACGGCCTAACAGCCTGGCCGCCCCGGCGCAGCAGGCGACCCCGTCGGCAGAAGCGGCCAGCAGCAGCCTGCGGCCGAACTCCAGCAGGAAAACGTACGACACGGCCAGCGCAGCGTCCTGGAACCAAAAGAAGGCGCGGCCCTCCGGGCGTTTTATAAGCGCCCACATCTCCAGAAACTCGTTCAGTCCGTGGGTCAGGCCGAAGGCCGACAGCAGCCAGAGCGTGGAGGCAAGGGCCAGGGCGCTCTCCATCCGGCGGCGGACGAAGATGACCCCGCCCAAGTAGAAGAAGGCCAAACCGTAGAGGAACAGCACTACGTCCATGTTGGCGTTGATCCAGACCGTGAGCGGACCCATATATCCTCCGGGCCGGCAGCCTCAGGCTCCGAGGTCCAGCCTGCACTTCACCGCGGCCTCCAGGCTCTCCACCGCGAAAGGCTTGAGCAGCACGCCGTCAGCTCCGCCGGCCAGCGCGGCCAGTTCCCCGGCCTCCTCATCGCCATCGACGAACGCGGTTATTATCAGTACCCCGGCCAGCGGGAATTTAGCGCGCGCCGCCCTGACCGCCTCCAGGCCACAGCCGTCGGGCAGGCGCATGTCGGCGACCAGCGCGTCCAGGCGCTCCAGCCCGGTGAGCTTTTCCAGGGCCTCGCATAGTGTCCCGGCGAAGAGCGGCTCCAGCCCCATGGAGGCCAGCACGCGCCCGCAGAGCCTGCGCATGGGCTCCTCGTCGTCCAGCACCAGTACGACTTGACCGCTCATACGGCCTCCTCTCCCGCCTCGCGCATGGCAGGCAGCTCGACGACGAACGCCGCTCCGCCGCCGGGCACGTTCTCCGCGCGTATGGTCCCCTTATGTTCCTGTATTATGCCGTAAGAGACTGACAGCCCCAGCCCCGTGCCCTTGCCGGACGGCTTCGTTGTGAAGAACGGCTCGAATATCCTGTCCAGGTTCTCCACCGGGATGCCGGTGCCGTTGTCCTCGAAGCGCAGCGTCACCCTGCCGTCCGCAGCGGAGGCCAGCACCCGCAGCCGGCCGCCCTTCCCGCCCTCCATGGCGTGGCAGGCGTTCATAACCACGTTCAGGAACACCTGCTGCAGCTGACCGCCGTCGCCGCGCACCTTTGGCAGCCCAGGAGCGAGGGACCTCTCCACCGCTATGCCGGCGCGGCGCAGCTCGAACGCCGCCAGCCGCAACGCGGACTCCAGGGCGCCGGCCAGGTCCACCGGCTCGCTTTTCCCCATCCCGCCCCGCCCGAAGCGGAGCAGGTCCTGCACGATGTCGCGCAGGCGCCTGCTCTCCCGCAGTATCGTCTCCGCGTCTTCGCGCTGCTGGCCTGAGAGGCCGCTCTTCAGCAGCATCTCGGCGAAACCCATGATGCCGCCCAGCGGGTTGTTTATCTCGTGCGCTATGCCGGCAGAAAGCTGCCCCACCGCGGCCAGCCTCTCCGAGCGCACCAGCTGCGCCTGCATCCCCTGTATCTCCTTCAGGCGCTCCCCGAGCCGCCGGTAGAGCTCGGCGTTCCTGATGGCCTGCGAGATCTGCGAGCAGAAGACCGCGGCGTAGCGCAGGTCGGCCGCCGTGAACTGTTCGGGCCGCCCGACCCTGTTGACGTTCAGGACCCCCAGCAGCCCGGCATCGGCATACAACGGGTATACTATGGCGGAAGTTATGGCGTACGAACTCTCCAGGCCTCCGAAGCGCGGGTCGTCTTTCAGAGGCCCGTTTATTATAACCGGCTCGCCGTCCTGCGCCACCAGTCCGGCCACACTCTCGCCAGGCAGCAGGCAGGCGTTGCCCCGTTCCCGCGAAAGCCCGGCCGCCGCGGCCACTTCCAGGCAGCCGGATCCCGAGCGCAGCATGATGGACGCGTCGTCGGCCTTCAGCACCTTCACCGCGAGGCCGGCCACCAGCGGAAGCAGTTCTTCCAGCTTAAGCGAGGAGAGCACGGCCTTGCTGCTCTCGTAGACCCCCAGCACGGCCTTCAGTTCGGTCTTCTCCAGCGCCTTTTCCACCAGCGCGGCCATCTCGTCCAGGTTGAAGGGCTTCTGGATGAAGTCATAGGCGCCTTTCTTCATAGCGCCCACGGCCGTCTCTATAGTGCCGAAGCCGGTGGACATTATGACCTCCACGCCGGGGTCCAGCTTCTTGAGGGCTTCAAGCATCTGGATCCCGCCCATCTTCGGCATCTTCACGTCGCTGATCACCAGCTGGAACCTCTCTGCGCGCAGCCTGGCCATGGCCTCCTCGCCGTTGGCCGCGGAGGCGACCTCGTAGCCGCGCTGGCCCAGCTCGAACGCCAGCATCTCCCGCATGCCCGGTTCGTCGTCCACCACGAGTATCTTCGCCAAAAAGTCCATGACCCTCACCTCCCGTCTCTTACGCCCCCTCCGGGACCAGCTTGCGCAGACTTTCCGAGAGCGCGGACAGCTCGAACGGCTTGGCCAGGAAGGCGTCGGCCCCTGCCGCGAGGATCTCGCTGCCGGAATCCGCCGTATTGTAGCCGGTGGTAGCCAATATCTTGACGTCCCCCATATCCGCGTCCTCGCGTATCATGGCGCAGACCTTGAAGCCGTCCAGCATCGGCAGCTGCAGGTCCAGCAGTATCAGCGAGGGGCGGAAAGAGTAGATCTTCGCCCCGGCCTCGAAACCGTCCACAGCCTCCGCCACCTCCGCCCGTGGATACTCGCGGGTCACCACCCGTTTCACCAGCCCGCGTATCTCCGCGTCGTCGTCCACTATAAGTATCCTGAGCGGCGCGCCGGTCCCCAGTTCCGGCGGGACCGGAATGTTGTGCTCCCGCATGAAAGCGGCCAGGTCGCTGTCCCATACTCTGCGATGGCCGCCGCCGGTCGTGAAAAAACGCAGTTTCCCTTCCTCCATCCAGCGTATTATTGTTGGCGGAGTTACATGGCAGAGGCGCCCCACTTCGTGGGTTCCAAAAGCTTTTTTTACTTTCTTTTCTTTCATACCTTTTGTTTCTTTTATTACCTTTGTCATGTCAAGGATATAAAATAAGGAAGGGCCGGCTTTTCGGCCGGCCCTTCCGGGATACGCTGAACTGAACTATCTCAATTCTCGTACCACTTTATGAACTCTTCCCACTGGGAGGCCTTGGCCCACTGCAGGTCGTTATAGGCGCTCTCGAAGCCGTAGGTAGGCATATAGGCGTCTATGCCGTGGGAGTTGGTATAGCCGCTGCCCACCGGCCTGTTGACGAGCACCAGCGTGTTGCTGATGTAGTCCATCAGGGCCTGGGCGGCGGACTTCACGGCCGGGCTCTTCGTGGTCTGGCTCATCAGCGAAGCGAAGTGCCAGATGTCGTGGTTGTCGGCCACGGCGTAGCTCTGCGAGTTGTTGATCGCGTTCTTGACCGTGTCCTTGTCTCCGGCCTGCATCATCGCGCTGGCGAAGTTGTTCATCAGCACGGTGAACTGCGGGATAGCGGCGGACTTCACCAGGCTCTGCGTGGAGCCCTGGTTGCCCTCCTGCTGGTAGTGGTCGGCGTAGGCGTTCACGGCCAGCTCGCCCACCTGCTCCGGGGTCATGGAGGGGTTGGCCGCCAGGGGCCCCAGGAAGGTGTTGTAGGTGTAGCCGTCGCCGGGCTCGGTCTCTTCGGAGCCCACGATATAGGTCACGTAGTCCTTGATCTCGTAGTCCACCTCGGCCATCTGCATCAGGCAGGCGTCGGAGCCGTACACGTCCACGCCGCCGACCTGCTTGAGGATCTGCCCCATCTGAGGGGTGTTGATGTGGTTGCCGGTCTCGTCGTCGTAGGAGATGCCCTTGGTGACGCCCTGGGGCATGGACTTGTCCCAGCCGGAACCGTGGTTCCAGATGATCAGCATGTAGTGCTTGGCCGGGTAGTTCTGCTTGGCCCAGTTGACGAAGTCGACCACGCTGGTATAGTTGCCCATGTCCACGCTGCCCATGTCCTGCAGGACCGGGGAGGTGACGGTGTTGGTGTCGTTGTCCTTCTTTATAAGGAAGCGGCGGGTGCCGGTGAAGGGAACATCGCCGTAGCCGGAGACCAGGCCGGTCTCGGTGACGACGTTGATCCTGCTGGTGGAGCCCACCTGCTCCATCTCGTTCATATCCTTTACCGCGTAAGGGGCCAGGTTGTTCTTGCCGTTGACGAAGACCATGATGGTCCAGTCCTTGGCGGACCGGGACGCGGCCACGGAGTTCGCATCGGCTTTCACGGGCGCGGGCACATTGACGGCCTGCGCGGCTATTTCCTGGTTGAGGCTGGTCTTGTTGGGGGAATCAAAAGAGATCTCCGCCGACACCAGGGGGGAAACCATCGCTACTATACCTAACGCTGCAGCTGCTTTCCTTAACATGCACTCCTCCAATACTGCGGTTTGGTCTGGTCTGGAACCTACCCAGATATTTTAACTTCCTATTGATTATAATCAAGGACAAAGGTCCCAGTCAAGCCCTAGTCTTTCGGCCTATTGCGGCCGGGCCCGAGGTCCTATTGACCAGTCAACAGGAAATCGCAGGCCGTGACGGCGGCCCATGGGGGCCGGCCATAAGCCGGCCGTTCTTTTTAGCGCTTTTCAAGGAAGCGTCAGACCAGCAGCAGGACGAGCAGGAAGGCGGAGACGGCCAGCAGGACGCCTGCGGCCAGCAGACGGCCGTAGAACGGGAAGAGGGCCCGGACGGCGTAGACCGGGGCCGAAGCGCGCAGCACCGTTCGCTCGTCCAAGGCCGTGACGGCCGTCACGCGGCCCCACGGGTCTATCACCCCGGAGATGCCGTTGTTGGCCGCGCGCGCCACCGAGCGGCGGTTCTCCACGGCGCGGAACACGCTGGCGATGAAATGCTGGTACGGGGCGGCCGTGTCCAGGTACCAGCCGTCGTTGGTGATGTTGACGAACAGGTCCGCCCCGGCGAGGGTGTCCCCCGAGAACAGGTACGGGAAGATGGACTCGTAGCAGAGCGTAGCTCCTATCTTATAGCCACGGAAAACCATCAGCGGCTGGTCCGACGCGCCGGGCTCGAACTCCCCCAGCTCCCCCACCGGTTTTATGTACCTGCCCAGCAGACCGCGCAGCGGCACGTACTCGCCGAAAGGCACCAGTTGCCGCTTGTCGTACGAAGCCGTTATGGTGCCGGAGCTGTCCAGCAAAAAAGCCGAAACATGCTTCCCCTCTCCGCGCGAGACGGAACCGACGAAGCTGCCCTCCACCCCGGAGGAGGAGGCCGCTTTCCTGAGCCAGCCGCGGCAGGCGGAGTCGTTTATCCAGCAAGGCAGCGCGTTCTCCGGCCAGACCGCCAGGTCGGCGCCTTTCGCCTGCGCGGCCTGCAAGGCCATCAGGGCCAGTATCTTCCCGGCCTGGGTCTCGTCCCATTTGGCGTACTGGTCTATGGACGGCTGCAGCAGCGCCAAGTGCAGCACCCTTACCGGCGCCGGAACGTTCGCGAGCTCGTAACGGCCGAAGGCCCAGAGCCCGGCCAGCACCGCCGCCGCCGGCAGCATGCGCAGCGCCCGGCCAGGCCAGGAAAGCTCGCGCGCCAGCAGCGAACCGGCCAGCGCCCCACAGAAGGCCAGGGCCGCGCTCAGGCCGTACACGCCGGTGACCGAGGCTATCTGTATCAGCGGGATATAATGCCACTGCGTGTAGCCCAGCATGAACCACGGGAACCACACCGCCTTGGCGGCCAGCCACACCTTGCCGTGCTCCAGCAGGAACCAGCCCAGCGCGAAGAAGTATGGCCAGACCGCGGCGCCCGCCTTCTTCAGGTAATGGCCGTAAAGCGAGATCAGGACGAACTCAGAGGACATCAGCAGCGCCAGCAGCACCAGCCCCAGCGCCGAGACGAAAGGACCCACGCCGCCGGCGCGCATGGTGGGATAGACCCAGTACAGGATGCCAGCGTAGAACAGGAAGCCGGCGGCCAGCCCCCCCGCCGCCGCGTCCCGGCGCCTCTTGGCCTTGAGCAGGAAATAGCACAGCGGCGCCAGCGCCACCCACGCCAGCCACCCCTGCCCGAACTTCGGGTAGCTCAGCACCAGCAACAGCGCCGTCAGCGCCGGCCACGCGATCTGTGGTATTTTCTTCATCTACAGAATGGTACCGCGTCAGCGGGCATGTCCGTTTCTAAACCATGAGGGGATGCGGGGGTATGGGTTCCGAAGGCTGTCACGGAGGCCCGAGCTTACGTAAGCGCGAGGGCCGAGTGACAAGGGGCGGCAACGGTGTTGCCGACCCCGTGCCTGAGGGGCCCATACCCCCGCGTCCCCGAACACCGCTAAGCGTTGGCCCCGTGGCACTTCTTGTACTTCTTCCCAGACCCGCACGGACACGGGTCGTTGCGCCCCACCTTGGCGTCGGCGAACTTGTTGGCCGGCCTGGCGGGCTGGCCCTGCGGAGCGGCCTGGGGGTCCCGCTTCGGCGCCCCCTGGACCTGCGGCGGAGGAGGCACCGGCCGCGGGGGCAGCTGGATGCGGAAAACATATTCCACCATCTGGTCGCGCACGCGCGCCAGCATGGCCTCGAAGAGCGTGTAGGACTCCTTCTGGTACTCTATCAGCGGGTCCTTCTGGCCGTAGGCGCGCAGGCCTACGCCCTTCTTCAGGTGGTCCAGCTCGAAGAGGTGGTTCTTCCAGACGTGGTCCATGATCTGCAGCAGCAGCACGCGCTGCAGCTCGGCGAAGTCGACGTTGCGCTCCTGGAAGTCGCTCACGCGCTTGGCGTAGGCCTCGTCGAGCTTCCTGATGACCTCTTCCTGCAGGGCCGGCCTGGTCAGCCCGCGCAGTTCGTCCTCGGTATAAGAGAGTTCGAAGCCGGCGGTCCTCTTCAGGTAGACGTTGAGCGCCTCCAGGTTCCAGAGGGCCGCCGCCTGGTCCTGCGGCGCATGCTGGTCCAGCTGCTCCTCGGCGGCCTCTCGGACCATGCTTCTGACGCGGTCGGGCACCCCCTCACCGTCGAGCACGGCGTTGCGCAGCTCGTAGACGGCCATGCGCTGCTTGTTCATCACGTTGTCGTAGTCGAGCAGGTTCTTGCGCGCGTCGAAGTTCATGCCTTCCACGCGCTTCTGCGCCCCCTCTATCTGGCGGCTGACCAGGGCCGACTCTATGACCTCGCCCTCCTTCATGCCCAGCCTCTCCATGATGGCCGAGATGCGGTCGCTGCCGAAGAGCCTCATCAGCTCGTCCTCCAGCGAGACGTAGAACACCGAGCTGCCGGGGTCTCCCTGGCGCGCGCAGCGGCCGCGCAGCTGATTGTCGATGCGGCGGCTCTCGTGGCGCTCGGTGCCCAGCACGCACAGGCCGCCCAAGGCCGCGACCTCCTTCTGCAGCCCGTCGTCCGGAGGCACGCCGCCCAGGATGATGTCCGTGCCGCGGCCGGCCATGTTGGTGGCTATCGTTACCTGGCCCTTGCGGCCGGCCTGCGCCACTATCTGCGCCTCCATCTCGTGGTATTTGGCGTTCAGCACCTGGTGCGGGATGCCCTTAGTACGCAGCAGCGCGGCCAGCTTCTCGGACTTCTCTATCGAGCGCGTGCCGACGAGCATCGGCTGTCCCTTGCGCCAGCGCTCGTCTATCTCCCCCACTATCGCGTTGTTCTTCTCGCGCTCGGTGCGGTAGATGCGGTCCGGGGAGTCCTTGCGGACCAGCGGGCGGTTAGGCGGGATCTCTACGACGTCCAGGTTGTAGATCTCCCAGAACTCGTCGGCCTCGGTCATCGCGGTGCCGGTCATGCCGGAGAGCTTGCCGTAAAGCTTGAAGTAGTTCTGGAACGTGATCGTCGCGAGGGTCTGGTTCTCCTCCTTGATGCGGAGGCTCTCCTTGGCCTCGATGGCCTGGTGCAGGCCGTCCGACCAGCGGCGGCCGGGCATCAGGCGGCCCGTGAACTCGTCGACAATGACGATCTCGCCGTCCTTGACGACGTATTCCACGTCCTTTTTGAACAGATGGTGCGCTCGCAGGCCCTGCGTCAGGTGGTGGGCCCACTCAGAGGAGACGTCGTCGTAGATGTTGCCCACGCCGAGGATCTTCTCCGCCTTGTGCACGCCCTCTTCGGTGAGGGTCGCGGTGTGGCTCTTCTCGTCGATGATCGCGTCGAAGCCCTTGCCGAGGTCCACGCCGTCGCGCTTGGCCTCGATCTCCTCCTTCTCCGTGATGAAGCGCGGGGTCAGCAGCGGGATGACGCGGTTGACTATGTAGTACTTGTCGGTGGACTCGTCCGAGGGCCCCGAGATGATCAGCGGCGTGCGGGCCTCGTCGATCAGGATCGAGTCCACCTCGTCGATGATAGCGAAGTTGCGCTCCCGCATCACGCGCTCGCGCTTGTCCATGACCATGTTGTCGCGCAGGTAATCGAAGCCCACCTCGTTGTTGGTTATGTACGTGATGTCGCGGTTGTACATCTCGCGGCGCTCTTCGTTGTTCATGTCGTGCTGGATGAAGCCGACGGTCAGGCCCATGAACTCGTGCACCGGGCCCATCCACTGGCTGTCGCGCCTGGCCAGGTAGTCGTTGACCGTGACGACGTGCACGCCCTTGCCGGAGAGCGCGTTCAGATAGGCCGGCAGAGTGGCCACCAGCGTCTTGCCCTCGCCGGTGCGCATCTCGGCGATCTTGCCGCGGTGCAGCACGAGGCCGCCTATCAGCTGCACGTCGTAGTGGCGCATCTTCAGCACGCGCCGCGAGGCTTCGCGCACGCAGGCGAAGGCCTCGGGCAGGATGTCGTCGAGCGTCTCGCCCTTGGCCAGGCGCTCCTTGAATTCCGGGGTCCTGGCCTTGAGCTGTTCGTCGGAAAGTTTGGAGATCCCCTCTTCCAGTGAATTTATCCGGTCCACTACCGGCTGTATCAGCTTCAGAGAGCGCTCGCTCTTGGAGCCTATTATCGCTTCAACGAGTTTTTTCAGCATATGGGCATATTAAACAACTTTTAAACGCGCTTATAAAAGGCGGTCCCGTTTTTACACCGCCGCCGGCCGGAAGCCCGTCGGCTGCGGCCCGGCATTTAAAGCGGACGTTTTATTTGCTTAAATTCTCTGGTGCCGAAACTCAAGGAACTGCTCCTGCGCAGCGGACCGTGCGCCGACAGCGTTACGGCGCTGCGCCTGTACCTGGCCGCGCTGAGGACCCCGCTTCTGCGCTGGACGGCGATCCTGTCCAGGCTGAAGTTCACGCCGGCCGTGCTGGACGCGGTGCGGGCCTCGGAACTGCCGTCCGAGGAGAAAGGAGCGCTTTTTTCCGCCGCAATGACCATCTTCCGCAGCGGGCCTTCCTTTAAGACCACCGCCGCCGGCCGCACCCCCTTGACCGACACCGCCATCCTTGGCCGGCTCAGGCCCGGAAGCCTGCTGCTCGAGACCGGCGTTTCCGACGGCTCCTCCTCGCTGGCGCTGCTGGAGGCGGCCGGCGGAGCGGACGTCCGGCTCTCAGACAGACAGGCCTTCTACTCTTACGCCGACAAGGGTCCCTTCCGGATCTTCTATGGGGCCGAGAACGGCCTGCTCTCGGTCAGACTGCCCGGATTCTATCTCTGCACAGGGACGGCCGCTCCGCCACCTCCGCCGGGCGCCCGCCGGGTGGAGCTGCTCAATCCGGTCCTGCAGCTCCGCTTCCCGGCCGTCCGGCTCGAGCAGTTCGACGTATTTTCCGGGAGGCTGGAGCGGAAGGCGGATATAATAAAATGCGCCAACGTCCTGAACTCCGCCTATTTCTCCTACCCGGAGATAGCAGGAGCGCTGAGGAACCTCTCCGACAACCTGGCCGAAGGGGGCTGGCTTTTCGTGTCCCAGAACAACGCGCGCTACCCGAACGGGGAAGCCTATCTCGCCCTGCGCAAGGAAGGCGCGTCCCTAATTCTCCGCGAGGAGGTCAACGGCCACGAACTGCTCCCCCGGCTGCGGTCACGGGAATTCGCGGGGCTGGTTAGCGGCGCCCCCGGGGAAGACGCGCAGGCCGGTTGAGCCCTGTCCATGACAGACGGAATATTCAACTCCCTATACCGCCGCCTCTCCGGGGAGCACCCCGGAGAGGGAGCCATCGAATTCTTGCGCAACCTGGGCTGGATAGGGGGCTGTTTCGCGCTGGCCAAGATCGGCTCCGCTCTGGTGAACATAGCCGCCGGCAGAACGCTCGGCCCGGCCGAATTCGGGAAGGTCAACGTGCTCGTCTCCACCGGCACGATGATAGCCCCGTTCCTGATCGCCGGCCTTAACACCTCGCTCATAAAGTACGGCGCCTCGGCGGAGGACAGGACGCGCGTATTCGGGACCGCCGCGGCGCTGGTCCTGGCGCTGACGCTGGCTTCAGGCTCCCTGGTGCTGCTTTTCAGGGGCCGGCTGGGCGTTCTGCTGGGGATAGACCAGCGGACGCTGCTGCTGGCGCTGGGCTACGCCATGGCCACGGACATCTTTCTGCTCTCCACCGCCATGCATCAGGCCGCCGGGAATTTCCGCCTGAGAGGGCTGGGCGAGATAGCCTTCAGCCTGACGCTGGCGGCGGCGTTCTTCTCCGGGATGAGGGTCTTCGGAAGGTCCTATCAGGCTATGGGCTGGGCCTATGTCCTCGCGTTCGGCGGAGTAGGCTCAGTTCTGCTGCTCAAAGCCGGCATCCTGAAAAGGACCGGCTGGCTTGGAAAGGAGAAATTCAGCTCGCTGGTAAAGTACGGCGCCTATTCGTTCGGCAGCGGGATAGGCTCGTTCCTGATACTAAACGTGCAGGGACTGATCATGAATTCCATCCTTTCTCCGGGCGAGGTCGGGAAGTACGCGGCCTACTACACGGCTACCATAGGCATAGCCGCCTATCTTGGGTATATGATAGGCACGGTCCTGTTCCCCAAGGCCTCCGCCAGCAGCAACCGCAGAAGATTGTGGAACATGACCGTCTCCGGCTGGACCGGACTCGCCCCGGCCGCGGTGCTGCTGTTCATAGCCTCGCAGGCCGCCGTGCTGACCCTGATGGGAAGGCACCAGTACGGCATGCAGCCGGGCATGATGCTGCTCTTCGCGCTCTGCGGCGCCGTCATGATGGCGTACAGCTCCCTGGCCCAGATAGTTTTTTCGGAAGGGATAAGAGCGGCAAGGCTTTCGCTGCTGATGGCACTGGGTGGCGGAGCGATCAACCTGACCGCGTGCCTGATACTGATACCGATATTCAAAGTAAGCGGGGCCGCGATATCCTTCCTGCTCACCTACGTTTTTCTGACGCTCTGGCTCTGGGCCGCGAAGGGTTCGTACCTCTAGTTTGATATACTTTTCACTGCGGAACGATGAAAATTTTCTCTAAGATCGCCCAGAACGCCAGAGCGCACGACCGGATAGCGGGGCGCTACGAATCGGAGCACCTCGAGATCTTCAACGCTGTAGAGCAGGCCAGGCTCGGCGCCAAACTGGCGGAAGCGGCGGAGCATATCCGGGCCGGCGCCGAGGAGCGCGCCGCGCTGGACCTCGGCTGCGGGAGCGGCAACCTCACCTCGCATCTGCTGAGGCTGGGCTTCCGGGTAACGGCCGCCGATATCTCCGACAGATTCCTGGAGCTGGTGAGAGGGAAGTTCGGCGGGAACCCGCGGCTGACGACCGCTAGGATAAACGGCCGCGATCTGGCGCTCTTTCCGGATAACAGCTTCGACCTCTCTGCCGCCTATTCGGTGCTCCATCACGCGCCAGACTACCGCGGAATAGTCCGCGAAATGGGAAGAGTGACGAAGCCCGGCGGCGTTATCTACATCGATCACGAATCCTCCCCGGCCTACTGGGGCCCCAGGCCCGAGTACGACGCCTTTATAGCGGAGGCAAGCCCGCCGCGGGCGGCGCCTCCGGCGTCCCGCTTCCTGAAATTATCCACCTACCTCGGAAAGCTGCGCCTGCTGATCGACCCGAGGTATATAGCGGAAGGCGACATCCATGTCTGGCCGGACGACCACATCGAGTGGGACGTCGTTTCCGGGATATTGGCCGCCGCCGGCTTCGAGCCGCTCTTTTCCGAAGATTACCTGCTGTTCAGGCAAGGCTACCCGCCAGCGGTTTACGACAGGTACAAGTTCAAGTGCAGCGACATCCGGGTCTTCGCGGCGAGGAAGAAAACGGAGGCTGGGCCGCTCGGGACGGGGCGATGAGGATAACCCTCGTCATAAACTCCCTGGGCGGCGGCGGGGCGGAGCGGGTGCTGACGCGCCTCGCCGGAGGCCTGGCCCGGGCAGGGCACCGGACGGACATAGTCACGCTGGACCCCTCGATACCTGATTTTTACCAGGTCCCTTCCGGGGTCGCCAGGACGGCCGCGAAAGCCCCGGCCGGGGAATGCCGATGGTACCAGCTGTCCCGCCAGCTCGCCCGCATGCGCGCGTTGCGCCGCGCGGCCTCCGGACAGGGCCCGGACCTGCTGATAAGCTTCGTGGACGCGACCAACATCCTGACGCTGGCGGCTTTCAGGGGCTCGGGCGTGCCGGTGATAGTCTGCGAACACACCGACCCCTCCATGCACCGCATAGGCCCGCACTGGGAGCTGCTCAGAAGGCTGCTCTATCCATCGGCCGCGCGCGTGGTCATGCTCACGGAAGACGCCCTGCGTCGGGCGCGCTCGATGGTCCCGGCCTGGAACGCGGTCGCCATCCCGAACCCCGTCCCGGCGCCGGTCTTCGCTCCGGGCGCGGCGCGGCCCGCCTTCTTCGGCCCGGGCAGGAACGCCGTCGCCATGGGGCGGCTCTACGACTACAAGGGCTTCGACCTGCTGCTGCGCGCCTTCGCCGGCCTGGCCGGCCGGTTCCCGGACTGGAACCTGACCATCCTCGGCGAGGGACCGGAACGGGCGGCGCTGGAAACGCTGCGCTCGGAGCTCGGCCTGGCCGGCAGGGTCGCGATGCCGGGGGCCTCCCCCGCGCCCCACGACGCGCTGAAGTTCGCGGACCTCTTCGTGCTGCCCTCGCGCTACGAGGGCTTCGGCATGGCGCTGGCCGAAGCCATGGCCTGCGGCGTGGCGCCGGTCAGCTTCGACTGCCCGTCCGGCCCCGGGACGATAATCCGGCACGGGGTGGACGGCCTGCTGGTGCCGCCGGGCGATACCGGGGAACTGGCGGAAGCCATGGCCTCGCTGATGGGCGACGACGCCGGAAGGAAGGCGCTGGCCGCCAGGGCGCCGGAAGTGGTAGAGCGCTTCAGCGAGGAGAACTACCTGAAGGCCTGGGAAGAACTGATACGGGCCGTCCGCCCCTGAGGCGGCTACCGGCCGGCGCCGCGCGTGCGCCTGAGGGCCTCGTAGAGCGCGACCCCGGCGGACGTGGAAAGGTTGAGCGAGCGGACCCGGTCGGACCACATCGGTATGCGGTACAGCCTGTCCGCGTACTTCTCGTAGATCTCTTCGGGGAAACCGGCCGTTTCCGCCCCGAAGACAAGGCAGGAGTCCTCCCGGTACGGCGCCTCCCAGTAGCTCTTTCCCCCGCGGGTCGAGAAGAAGACGAGCGAAGGGTCCGGCGGCAGCGACGCCAGGAACGCCTCGAAGTCCTTGTGCACCGAGTACTTCAGGAACTGCCAGTAGTCCAGCCCCGAACGCCTTATCTCCTTGTCGCTCAGGCTGAACCCCATCTTCCCCACGAACGCCAGCTCCGTGCCGGTGGCCACGCAGGTGCGCCCGATGTTCCCCGCGTTCCACGGGATATCCGGATTAATAAGCACAATTTTCATGTTCACCCCTCGCCGGGCTGCCGACGCGGCAGGATAAGCAAAACCGTCGTTGAGCCCGCCGCTTGCGTCGCGCGGCGGGCGAATACCGGGTGAGGCCACGGTGTGGCCGAACGCGTTTTGCGTTCCTGCCGGGGCGGAAGCCCGGCACGCGCGCTACAGCCTGAAATCGTCGGCGTACTGCCGGTGCCAGAGCTCGAGCATCAGCAGCGCCCACAGCTTGTAGCCGTGGTCCGCGCGCCCCTGCTGGTGCTCGTCCCACAGCCTGTACACCGCCTCGGGCCTGAAATAGCCGCGCCCGAGCGCCTTCTGCGACAGGCACGTCCCGGCCCAGTAGTCCTTCAGCTCGCCGCGGAACCAGATGCCGAGCGGTATTCCGAAGCCCATCTTCCCGCGCCGGTAGATGTCAGGGGGCAGCATGCCGCGGAAGGTCTCCTTGAGTATCCACTTCGTCCGGTTGAAGCCCTTCAGTTTCATGCCGCCCGGCAGCGCGAAGGCGAATTCCAGCACCTTGTGGTCCAGGAACGGCGAGCGCGTCTCCAGGGAATTGGCCATCGAGGCTATGTCCATCTTGGTCATCAGGCATTCCGGAAGGTAGGAACGCAGGTCCACGTAGCTCATGCGGTTCAGGAGGTCGTCGTCCGGGACCAGCGAGAAGAGCCTGGCTAGGTAGCGCTCCGCGTAGCCTTTGTCAGCCCCCAGCCTGTTGGCGAAGGCGTCAGAATAGAACGCGTCCGTCTCACCGGGACCGAAGAAAGAGACGGTGGACAGATACCGGCGCGGCAGCGTCTCCATGACCGAGAACTTCAGGAACTTCTCCAGCCGCCAGAAGAAATTGAACGGTGCCGTCTTCGGCGCCGCGGCTATCGCCTTCAGCGCGGCCAGTTTGGCGGAGCGCGGCGCCCACGAGACCAGGCGCTCCGCCTTCATCCCGACGTAGCGCAGGTAGCCGCCGAAGGCCTCGTCGCCGCCGTCGCCGTTGAGCGCCACCGTGACCGCCTTGCGCGTCTCGCGCGAGACGAAGTACGAAGGCAGCGCGCTGGAGTCGGCGTAGGGCTCCCCGTAATGCCAGGCCAGTTTCTCCAGCACGTCGGCCATGCGCGCCTCCACCGTGAACTCGGTGTGCGCGGTGCCGTACATCTTCGCGACCTGCCTGGCGTAGGGAAGCTCCGAGAAGCGCTCCTCCCTGAAGCCTATCGAGAAGGTCTTCACCGGACGCTCGGAATGCCTCGCCATCAGCGCCACGACCACGGAGGAATCTATGCCGCCTGACAGGAAGGCTCCCAGCGGAACCTCCGACATCAGCCTGACCTTCACGGCCTCCGACAGCTCGGCCAGCAGCCGTTCCTTGAGCTCCGGCAGCGGCACGTACGACAGTTTCTCCTCTCCGAGCGGCAGGTCCCAGTAGCGCTCCTCGGAGAACTGGCCGTCCTCGAAGACCAGCACCGAGGCCGGCTGCAGCTTCCTCACCCCCCTGAATATGCTCAGCGGGCTCGGGATGTACTGCAGCGCCAGGTAGGCGTCTATCGCCGCCGGGTCCACCTCGCGCTTGACGTCGGGGCGGGTCAGCAGGCAGCGGAGTTCGGAGGCGAAGACGAAACTGCCGGGAGTGCGGACGTAGAAGAGCGGTTTCTTGCCCAGCCGGTCGCGCGCCAGCACCAGGCGCTTCTTTTTGCCGTCCCAGATCGCGACGGCGAACATGCCGCGCAGCTCCTTCGGGAAGTCGGCCCCCTTCTCCTCGTAGAGGTGCAGGATGACCTCGGTGTCGCTTCTGGTCTTGAACTTATGGCCGCGGGAGAGCAGCCCCTCGCGCAGCTCGAGGTAGTTGTAGATCTCGCCGTTGAAGACTATCCAGGCGGTCCCGTCCTCGCTGGAGATCGGCTGGTGGCCGGTGGAAAGGTCTATGATCGAGAGCCGCCTCATAGCCAGGCCGACGTTCCGGTCCTGGAAATAGCCCTCGTCGTCCGGGCCGCGGTGGACGATCAGGTCGTTCATGGCCTTCAGGTCCCCGCGCTCCACGGCGAGGCCGGAACCGTAGTTGTAAAGTCCGCATATTCCGCACATATAGCTCCCGTTGCTCCGCTAGCCGCCGCCGTATATCGCCATCAGCTCGTCGGCGACGCGCGCCATGGAGTACCTCTCCACGGCCGTCCGGCGGGCCCGCTCGCCCATCCTGGCGGCCAGGCCGCGGTCGGCCAGATGCGCCCGCAGGCACTGCTTGAGTTCCGCCCGGTTCAGCGGGTCGAACAGGCAGCCGCTGACCCCCGGCTCCACGGCTTCGCGCGCGCCTCCGACGCGGCTGGCCAGCACGGCCACGCCGCAGGACATCGCCTCCAGCATCGAATTGGACAGGCCCTCAGAGATAGACGGCAGGATGAACACGTCGGCCGCGCGGTAGTAAGGCAACAGGTCCTCCTTTCTGCCGGCCAGCGTCACGCTGCCGGAAAGCCCGGGGTCCGCCGCCGCCATCTCCAGCGCGGGCCTCTCTGGACCGTCGCCCACTATCAGCAGACGCGCCCTTGGCCGCTGTGTCCCCTCGGACAGCAGTTCGGCCCAGACCTCCAGGAACTCCCTCACGCGCTTCTCCGGAGACAGCCTGCCCACGAAAAGGAAGAGCTGGGAATTGTCCAGGCCCAGAGCTGCCTTGGCGTTGATCTTCTCGTTGTACAGCAGCGGCGTGTAGTGGCCGGTGTCCACGCCGTTGCGGAAGAGACGCAGCCCCAGGCCGGAATACCCGGGCATAGCCTTAAGCCAGTCGTAGACCTCGCGGTTCATGACCAGCAGCTCGGGGCGGAAGGCGCGGAAGAAGGCCAGCTTCAGCCGCCCCAGCGCGGTGCGCATGGAAAGCGTTATCTCGTCCACCCCGCGGCCGCCGCCCAGTTTCACCACGGTCTTTTTGCCGGTGAGGCGGGAGGCCAGCACGGCCGCCACCGCGGGAGAGGATGCCAGGTGCACGTGCACCGCGTCGTAGGAGTCCCGGTTGTAGAGCAGCCAGAAGAAGCTCTTAAGCATGAACACGGCCGAATCCACCGAGCGCGGACCGAAGACGCCCAGCCGCAGCACGCGGAAGCCGTCCAGTTCCTCTTCGCCCGGCAGGCCGCCGGGCCGCCTCGTCAGCACCGTCACCTCCACCCCACGCCCGGCCAGCGCGCGGGAGAGCTCCAGCGCCTGCTTCTCCGAGCCGCCGAGGTACGGGTAGAAGGTCTGCGTCAGCATCACCACCCTCTTCACTGGCGTCATGCGCGCTCCTTCCGGACCGCAGAGAATTCCGCCCAGACCTTCTCCAGCGAATGGCCCATCCGGTAGATGAAGAACAGCCCCAGCAGCGTTACGATCAGATAACCGGTCACATGGGCGCAGAAGACATAGGCGAACCCGGCGTCAGCGGGAACTCCCCAGGCGCCCAGCACCCGCGTGAGCACCAGCTCGTAGTTGCCGAAATAGCCCGGCATCCCCGGCATAGAAGCGGCCGCCGCTCCGGCGAAGATGAGGGCCATACCCTTGAACAGGTCTATCGCGGCCCCCAGACCGAAGGCCAGCCCCAGCAGGTACATGTTAAGCGCGTCCACAATCCACTGGGCCGCCGCGAAGCCGATTATCAGCGCCCCGCTGCGCAAGGAATGGAAGCCTTTCACGCCCATGGCCACGCGCTCGAACAGCGCGCGGAACCTGGGGAACCTCCGGAAAAAGCCCGAGAACCAGGCGTGAGCGACCAGTTCGTCCGAGAAAATCAGGGCCGCTATCCCGGCCGCCGCCCCGGCGGCCAGGGTCCACAGCGCGCCGCCGTAGGCCAGCATCCCTCCGGTCAGGCCGCCGAGCCTGGCCGCCAGAGCGAACAGCAGGAACAGCACCACCACGTCCAGCAGGCGCTCCACCAGTATCGTGGCCAGCACCGTGACCAGCGGCGCGCCGAAGACCCTGGCGCCGAAGGTGGCGCGGGCCAGTTCGCCCAGCCGCAGCGGCAGGATGTTGTTGAGCGCCAGCCCGGCCGTTTCCAGCCTGAACGCGTCCGCGACGCGCGCCGACGGGCTGGAAGGCCTCAGCAGCAGGCGCCAGCGCGCCCCGCGCAGGAACAGTTCCGCCACTACCAGCAGCGCCGACGGCAGCAGGTATATCTTCCGCATACCGGCGTAAGCCGCGGCCAGACGGCCGAAGTCTATGTGGCGCAGCGCCAGCCACAGCAGCAGCGAGCCGACCAGGGAACCCGCTATTATCGAGAGCGTCTTTTTCATGCCGGGGAACCGGTCCCCCGCCCTTTTCCCTAGGCCGCGCCTATGCTCTTCAGGAACGCGTCCTCCGTCGACGCCCGGCCCAGGAATTTCTCCACCTGGCCGGCCTCGTCGTAGCTGCGGCCGGGCGCCAGGATCAGTTCGCGGTAGCGCGCCCCGGTCCCCGGGTCCATGACGCCGGCGGCCTCGAAGGCTCCGAACAGGTCCGCCGCTATCACCAGCGACCAGAGGTAGCTGTAGTAGCCGGCCTCGTAGCCGCCCATCAGGTGGCCGAAACTCGCCTGCGGGTGAGTGCCGGGACTCATGGGAATGAGCGCTATCCGCTTCATCAGTTTTTCATAGACCTTCGTCGTGTCCACCCCGCCCCTGGCGGTGTGGTACTTCATGTCCAGCAGCCCGAAGAAGATCTGGCGCAGATAGGCCAGGCCGGAGTCCATGTTCTTGGCGTCTATCAGCCTCTTTATGGTCGCGTCGGGCAGCTTCTCCGCCGGGTTCCGGTAATGGCCGGAGATGCGGCGCAGCACTTCCGGGGAGTAGGCCCAGTTCTCCAGCATCTGCGAAGGCACCTCCACGAAGTCCCGGGAGACGCTGGTGCCGGAGAAGGTGGCGTACCTGGCGCGCGTGAAGATGTTGTGCGTGACGTGGCCGAACTCGTGGAACAGCGTGACCACCTCGTCGAACTTCAGCAGCGGCGGGACGTTCCCCGACGGCGGCGAGAAGTTGGCGACGATGGCGGCGGCGGGCGTCTCGTAGGAGCCGTCCTCCAGTTCGCGGCCGGACCTGACCCCGAAGCAGGCCGCGTGCTTGTACTTGCCGTCGCGCGGGAACAGGTCCATGTAGAAATAGGCGGCGGTGGAGCCGTCGGCGTTCTTCACCTCGTAGGCGCGCACGTCCCTGTGCCAAACAGGCAGGTCCGCCGGCGCGAACCTGGCCCCGAGCACCTCGCCGAAGACCTCCAGCATGCCCCTCAGCACCGTCTCCAGCGGAAAGTACTCCTTTATCTTCTCGTGGTCTATGGAGTACTTCGTCTTCTTCAGCAGGTTGTTGTAATAGGCCGTCTCCCAGGCGTTGAGCGTACGGGCGCCGTCGCCCTTGAGCTTCAGGCGCTCCCGCAGTTCCCTGCGGGCCTTGCGTCTGAGCCTGTCCTGAGTGCGCGCGAGGAAGGAGAGCACGGTGGCGCTGTTCTTGGCCATCCTGTCGTCGAGCACGTAGTCGGCGAAAGTGGGGAAGCCCAGCAGCCCGCCTATCTTGCGGCGCAGGGCCAGCGCGTCCTCCATCAGCTTGATGTTGACCGCGGCGCAGCGGTCGTTGAACATGGCCTCGAGACGCCTGCGGGCGTCGGCGTTCTCGGCGTTCTGCATGAACGGGACGTAGTCCGGGTAGTTCATCGTCACCAGCCAGCCGCCCTTCCCGCCCCTCTTGAGCCTGGCCCTGTAGTCCTCCGGCAGGCCCTTTAGCTCGTCGTCGGTCAGCTCCAGCGCGTCGTTGACCTCGCGCAGGTTCTTCTCGAAATCCAGCTCCAGCGCGATGAGCTCCTTCATCAGCTTCTTTACCCTGTTCTTTTTGCGCGGTTCCAGCCCCAGGCCGTTGCGCCTGAAATCGCGCAGCGTCTTCTCCAGCAGGCGGGCGTCCACAGGGTCCAGTTTTTCGCCTTTCCCGGCGTACTCGCTGAGCGCGCCGAAGACGTCCTCGCGCGTCATGAGGTCCACGGAATACTGGTTGACCTTGAGTTCCAGTTCCTGGCTGGCCTGGCGCAGCTCGGCGTTGTCGGAGATATAGGCCAATATGGACGGGATATGGACGGCCTCTCCGAAATCGGCGGTGGCCCGCTCAAAGGCGAGCATCGTGTTGGAGAAATCGCGCCGCGGGCCGGGAACGGCGACCAGGGCCTTCAGCTTCTCCTCCAGTTCCTTGACGGCCGAATCAAAGAGCCCCCTCACCTGCTCCGGAGTAAACGAGAATTGCGGCGCCTTGGACATAGAACCTCCGTTGCTGTATAGATATTTTAAATTATACCAAGCCGGGAGGCGCCGAATCTGCATCTTCCTCGCCGCGCGCCGAAAGGCGTGTTGCCAACGGCCGTCCATCCCGGTATAATACAGGGGTCGCGCCCTCCGCGCGGCAGGGAGGCCAACGATGAAGATAGGATTCGTAGGACTGGGCAAGATGGGCGCCAGCATGACGGAGCGCCTGCTCGGCGGCGGCCACGAGGTGGTCGCTTACGACCTCAGCGAGGACGCGCGCGAAGCCGCGCGCAAGAAGGGCGCCGGAACCGCAGACTCCCTGCGCGCGCTGGTAAAAGCCCTGCCGGCGCCGCGCGTCGTCTGGGTCATGGTCCCCTCCGGGAAACCCACCGAAATGACGATCTCCTCGCTGGCCGAGCTGCTGGAGGACGGCGACATCCTGATAGACGGCGGCAATTCGCGCTACACGGACTCCGTCAGAAGGGGCGAGGCCCTCAGGAACAAAGGGATCGCCTTCCTGGACGCCGGCACCAGCGGCGGCGTCTGGGGCCTGAAAGAAGGCTACTGTCTGATGGTCGGCGGCGACGAGGCCGCCTACGGAACGGCGGAGCCCGTCTTCAAAACGCTGGCCCCCGAAAACGGCTGCGCGCGCGTGGGCAAGAGCGGCGCCGGGCACTACGTGAAGATGGTGCACAACGGCGTGGAGTACGCCCTGCTCGAGGCCTACGCGGAAGGCTTCGAGATCATGCAGGCCAAGAAGGAATACTCGCTGGACCTCGGCGCGATATCGGCGCTCTGGAACCGCGGCAGCGTTGTGCGCTCGTGGCTTCTGGAGCTGGCCGAGACCGCCTTCAGGAACGAGCCGGGGCTCGCTTCGGTCAAGGGCTACGTGGAAGACACCGGCGAGGGACGCTGGACGGTGCTGGAGGCGCTGGAGGAGAACGTGCCCGCGCCTGCGATAACGCTGTCGCTGCTGCAGCGCGTGCGCTCGCGGCAGCAGGAGAGTTTCGGCGCCAAGGTGATAGCCGCGCTCAGGAACGCCTTCGGCGGCCACGCCGTGAGGAAGGAATAAGGGGGACCGCGAATGCCTAAAGAGATACTCGACGAACTTGCGGAGCTGGGACAGAGCGTCTGGATAGACGACATCGGCCGCGCTATGCTGGAGGACGGCACGCTGAAAGGGCTGATAGACCGCGGCCTGCGCGGCATGACCTCCAACCCGTCCATTTTCGAGAAGTCCATACGCGAAAGCCCGGCCTACGACGCCCAGATAAAGGAACTGGCCGTCTCCGGCGCCGGAGCGCAGCGGATATACGACGCGCTGACCATCGCCGACATACGCACGGCGGCGGACCTCTTCCGTCCGGTGCACGAAAGGACCGGCGGCCTGGACGGCTGGGTCAGCCTGGAGGTCAGCCCGGAACTGGCGCGCGACGCCTCCGGGACCATGGCCGAAGCAGCGCGGCTGCACAAGGCCGTGGGCCGGCCCAACGTGATGATAAAGATCCCGGCCACCGAGGAAGGCTTCCCGGCGATAGAGGGGACGCTGGCGGCCGGCATCAGCGTCAACGTCACGCTGGTCTTCTCGCTGGCGCAGTACGAAAAAGCGGCCGAAGCCTACAAGCGCGGCATGGCCAGACTGGCCAGGGCCGGCGGCAGGACGGCGGCCGTGCGCTCGGTGGCCAGCGTCTTCGTCTCGCGCGTGGATACGGCCGTGGACAGGCTGCTGCGTGAGAAAGGGGCTCCTAAGGAGCTGCTGGGCACGGCCGCGGTGGCCAACTCCGCGCGGATCTACGGGAAATATCTCGAACTGTTCGGGAACGGCGGCGGGACGCAGCGCGTGCTGTGGGGCTCCACCAGCACCAAGGACCCGGCCTACAGCGACGTGAAATACGTGGAGGAACTGATAGGCCGCGGCACCGTCAACACGGTGCCGGGCAGGACGCTGACCGCCTTCCTCGGCCACGGCCGCTGCGCCGAGGCGCTGACGCCGGAGCGCTCGGCCCTGGCGGAGAAGGCGCTGAAGCGGCTGGCGGACGCCGGCGCGGACCTGGACGCGGTCTGCGCCAGGCTGCTCGAGGAGGGCCTGAAGGCCTTCGGCGACTCCTTCTCGGCGCTGCTGTCCGCGCTGGAGACCAAGACGGCCGCTCTGCGCCGGAAAGCCTGAGGGAACGGGGGCGACATGAACGAACATATGGAGATAAAAGGCAGGCTGGCGAAGCTCTGCGGGGAGCCGGAGGACGACCTGTCGCTCGGCCGGTTCTCGATGGCCATCTTCGGCGGGGCAGGGGACCTGGCGCAGCGCAAGCTGCTGCCGGCGCTCTACCTGCTGTACCTCAAGGGGCGCATCGGCGGGGACTTTACGCTGGTGGGCCTCGGGCACCCGCAGCTGACCGACGGGACCTACCGGGAGCTGGCCGCGAAAGCGATAAAGGAGTTCCTGCCGGGCAGCTTCGACGAGAAGAAGTGCGGGGAGTTCGTCTCCCATCTAGGCTATCTCTCCGGCGACATGAACGACGCGGAGCTTTACGCGGCCCTCTCGCGGAAGCTGTCCGGCTGCGCCGGGGGCGGAGGGGCAGCCACCAATATCGTCCTGTACCTGGCCGTCCCTCCGGACGTGCTGGAGGCCATCATCCTCAACCTGGGCCGGTCCGGGCTCTGCGCCGGAGCGCTGGCCGGCAAGATCATAGTCGAGAAGCCTTTCGGAGCGGACAGGGATTCCGCCGCCCGCCTCAACGCGCTGCTGCGGAGCAGTTTCAGCGAGGACCGCATCTACCGCATAGACCACTACCTCGGCAAGGACACGGTGCAGAACATGCTGTACTTCCGCTTCGGCAACAGCATCTTCGAACCGCTCTGGAACAGGCGCTATATCGACCACGTGCAGATCACGGTGGCAGAGGAGATAGGCATAGAGCACCGCGGCCGCTTCTACGAGCAGGCCGGCGTCGTGCGCGACATCATCCAGAACCACATGATGCAGCTGCTGGCGCTGACCGCGATGGAACCGCCGGTAGGCTTCGACGCGGACCGGATCCGCGACGAGAAGGTGAAGGTGCTGCGCACCGTCAGGCCAGCCCCGCCGGACGGCGGCCCCTCGGCCGTGTTCGGCCAGTACGGCCCCGGCGCCGTAGGCGGCGCTCAGGCGAAAGGCTACCGCCAGGAGGACCGCGTCTCCCCCGCCTCCGACAGCCCCACCTATTTCTGCGGCAAGTTCTTCCTCGACAGCTGGCGCTGGTCCGGAGTGCCGTTCTACCTGCGCAGCGGCAAGCGCCTGGCCGGCCGCCGGACCTCAGTCTACGTGCAGTTCAAGGCGGCCCCGCTGCAGATCTTCGGCGGCAGCTGCGAGGCGCTGGAACCGAACGCGCTGCTCTTCGATATACAGCCAAGGGAGAAGATCTCGCTGCTGCTCAACGTCAAACAGCCCGGAGTCAGCAGAAGGCTGAGCAGCGTGGACATGGAACTGGACTACGAGGACAGTTTCGGGGCCAGGCGGCATTCCCCGTACGAGCGCCTGCTGATAGACTGCGTCAGGGGCGACCTGACCCTCTTCGCCAGGGAGGACGAGATAGACACGACCTGGGGCATAGTCGACCCGCTGATACGGGCCTGGCGGGACGGCCCCGGGCCGGCTTTCCCGAATTACGCCGCGGGAAGCCAGGGCCCGGCGGAAGCCGCCCTGCTGATGGAGCGCGACGGCAGGCGCTGGCTGGACCTCTGATGCCAGGCCGACCCCTGCTCCTGACGGCCGGGGACAGGCGCGGCGCGGCCGCCCTGGCCGTGAAGCTCTGGGCGACTGCGGCCCGCCGGGCGCTGCGCCGCAAGAGGCGCTTCAGCGTCGCCGTCTCCGGAGGAAGAACGCCGCTGGAATTCTTCAGGGTCCTGGCGCGCTCCCGCCCGCCGGGCCTCTCCCGCACCCACGTCTTCCAGGTGGACGAGCGCTTCGTGCCGCGCGGTTCGCCGCAGAGCAATTACCGCGCGCTGGAGGCCGCGCTGCTGGGGCCGGCGGGGATCCCGCGCGCCAACGTCCATGGGATAAGCACGGAAGGGACGCCGGAGCTTTCGGCCAGCCGCTACGAGGCGGAGCTGCGCCGCTTCTTCAGGCCGCGCCGCGGCGCCTTCCCCCGCTTCGACCTGGTGCTGCTGGGCCTCGGGGCCGACGGCCACACGGCCTCCCTCTTCCCCGGAGCCCCGGCGCTCGGGGAGAACAGGCGCTTCGCGGCGGCCGCGCGCCCGCCCGGAGGGCTGCCCAGGGTCACGCTGACGCTGCCGGTGCTCAACGCGGCGCGCGAGGCGGTCTTCCTTGTGACCGGCAGGGAGAAGTCGGCTATAGCGCGGAAGGTACTGAACGGCGGCGGCGGGGTCCCGGCGGCGCTGGTAAGGCCGCGCCGCGGCAGCCTGGTTTTCCTGCTGGACGCGTCTGCGGCGGGGGGCCTGCGGCCCGGCTGAATCTCCGGAACGGCTTCAGAGCCTGCGGTTGTACTTGGCCAGCACTTCCATGAAGCTGTGGGCGGCCATCAGTTCGTCCGAGGTATGGCGCAGGCGCTTCAGCATTATCAGGACTAACCCTATCAGCAGGGAGGCGCCTTCCCGCGGATGCCCGTCTATGAACCCGAGCAGCCTTTCGCGGTCCAGTTCCACCACTTCGGCGGCGGAGACCGCCCTCGCCTGGGCGAAGCGCGGACGCCCCTCCAGCACGGCCATCTCGCCGAAACAGTCGCCCGGACTGAGCGTGGCCAGTTTGCGGAATTTCTGCCCGCCCCTGTCCAGCTTCTTCTCTATGGCGATCCCGCCGGAAAGTATGACGTAGAACGTGCTGCCCTCCTCGCCCTCGCGGAAGAGCACCTCGCCTCCGGCCAGCGGCACGCGGCGGAAGGCCTTGACGAAATCCTTCATCACCTCTTCGGAGAAAGAGGAGAAAAGCCCTATCCCCTTAAGCTCCTCCAGCTCTTTTTTGTTCATATCAGCGGAAGTGGTCGCGCATCATGCGCACCAGGCCCTCGGCGGCCTTGGCCGGGATCTCCTCCCCCTCCCAGTTTATGGAGAAATGCGCGTTCTTCTGCGAGGGCTTCACGTAGGTCTCGTACATCGGCAGCACGGTGGCGAGGATCTGGTGCTTGATGCCCTCTATGTCGCGGCCGCGCTCGCTGATGTCGCGCTGCACGCGGCGCAGCATCGCGGTGACCATGCCGGTGGAGACGAAGATCTTGTAGTCGCACAGCGCCAGCAGCTTGGCGAAGTAAAGCGTGTAGAGGCCTTCCACCACTATGAGCTGGGTGGGCTCGCAGATCACCGGCTCCTTCTCGCGGGTATGCTGTTTGAAATCGTAGACCGGCTGGCGTATGGCCTTCCCTGAACAGAGGTCGTGCAGGTGCTTGACGGCCAGGGCGGAATCTATAGCGTCGGGATGGTCGAAGTTGTAGGTCTTGCGCTCCTCGAAGCTCAGATGGTCCAGCGGCTGGTAGTAGTTGTCGAGCGAGAAGAGCTGGCCGGAGATGCCGATCCTCGCGCACTGGTCTATCAGTTTGCCGGCCAGCGTGGTCTTGCCGGAGCCGGAACCGCCGGCTATGCCAAGGATGAAGCGCGATTTCTTTTTGGTGTCCATGTTTCCCGCCCGACGTGAGGATTTTATTCCGGCCGACGGGGAATATCATACAAAATTAGCGGCGGCGCGGCGCGCCGCCCGGATGGCTGTCAGGACCGCCCTATAATTTTGTAAAATCATTGCATAGAGATGTCCTTTCTTTACAGCCGGCTAGACGATACCCCCCCAGTACGGAGGCTTTCCCGATGGCTGTAAATTTTATACCTCAGGAGACACCCATGGAAACGGATCACGAAGAAAGTTTCGCGGAACTATTTGAAAAGAGCTACAAGGAGCCGGAGAGGATGGAGCCCGGCCACAAGGTGGAGGCCCCGATAGTCAAGCTCACCAAGGAATGGGCGCTGATAGAGGTGGGCGGCAAGGGCGAAGGTTATATCGCGATAGACGAACTGAAGGACGCCGAAGGCAACCTGATAGCCAACGAGGGCGACATAGTGCGCGCCTGGTTCCTGCGTTCAGAGGAAGGCGAGATGCGCTTCACCACCCGCATCGGCACCGGCCCAGCGGCCCGCGCGCAGCTCGAGGACGCTTTTAAGGACCACCTGCCGCTGGCGGGGCGCGTGGCCAGGGAGATAAAGGGCGGTTTCGAGATCACGCTGCAGGGCGGCATGCGCGCCTTCTGCCCGTTCTCCCACATGGGGCTGCGGCGCGACGAGAGCCGAGAGGCCTACATCGGCACCGAGCTGGCCTTCCACATCATAGAGCTGGACAGGCGCAACATCGTGCTCTCCCGCCGCGAGATAGTGGAAGCCGAGCGCAAGGCCAAGCTGGCGGAGCTGAAGGAGACGCTGCACGAGGGCGACCGCGTGCGCGGCGTGGTCACCTCGATACAGAAGTTCGGCGCTTTCGTGGACCTGGGCGGCGTGGAGGGACTGCTGCCCGTCTCAGAACTGTCCTGGGGCCGCACCGGCAAGGTGGGAGACCTGCTCTCCGCCGGCCAGCGCGTAGAAGTTCTGATCAAGTCCCTGGACTGGGAGAACCGCAGGATCTCGCTGAGCCTCAAGGACACGCTGCCCAATCCGTGGGACGCCGCCGCCCAGAACTGGCCCATCGGCACCTACCACACCGGTACCGTGTCGCGCCTGGCGCCGTTCGGCGCCTTCGTCACGCTGGGCGAGGGGATCGACGGCCTGATACACGTCTCGCGCCTCGGCGGCGACAAGCGCATCGGCCACCCGCAGGAGGTGCTGCAGGTGGGCCAGCAGATAGAGGTGCTGGTGGAGGACGTGGACGTCAAGAACCAGCGCATCTCCCTGGTGCCGGCCGAGATCAGCCGGGAAGAGGCCGAGAACAAGGCCACGCTGAAGAAGTACCAGGACCAGGAGCCGGCGGGCCCGATGGGCTCGCTGGGAGAGCAGCTCAAGCGGCACCTCGAGGACAAGAACGGCGGAGAGAAGTGATCCCGCCACGCCGCGAAAAGCCCCGCCGGCGGCTCCGGCGGGGCTTTTTTATACTCCCGGGATCAGCGGCGGTCCTGACGATTCAGGAATGGACATGACCAACATAGACTGGGTGAAGGGCGCGGTGATATATCAGATCTTCCCGGACCGCTTCGCGCGGGCCAGGGCGCCGGGCATAGACGGCAGGTTCGAGGCCTGGGACAGTCCTGAGACTCCGGACGGCTTCAAGGGCGGCAACCTGAAGGGCGCAGAGGAGAGGCTGGACCACATCAAGGAGCTCGGCGCCACGGCGGTTTACCTCAATCCCATCTTCGCTTCGGCCGCCAACCACCGCTACCATACCTACGACTACTACCGGGTGGACCCGGTGCTGGGAGGCGACGCGGCCTTCGCGTCCTTCCTGAAGGCCGCGCACAGGCGCGGCATCCGGGTCATCCTCGACGGCGTCTTCAACCACGCCAGCCGCGGCTTCTTCCAGTTCAACCACCTGCTCGAGAACGGCGCGGCCTCTCCGTACCGCGGCTGGTTCCACCCTCACGGCTTCCCGCTGAAGGCCTACAATCTGCCCCCGGGAGAGAAGCCCAACTACGCCTGCTGGTGGAACCTGCCGGCGCTGCCCAAGTTCAACACGAAGAACCCCGAGGTCCGCCGCTTCATCCTCGGCGTGGCGAGGTACTGGCTGGAGAAGGGCACGGACGGGTGGCGTCTGGACGTGCCGCACGAGATAGACGACGACTCCTTCTGGCGGGAGTTCCGGCGCGTATGCAAGGGCGTCAACCCGGACTGCTACATCGTGGGCGAGATCTGGGGGGAGGCCAGGCGCTGGCTTTCCGGGGACCAGTTCGACGCCGTGATGAACTACCAGCTGAGCGCCGCCTGCATCTCCTATTTCGGCGGGGAAAAGCTCAGGCTGAGCCGGCCCTACGACGGGCGCTGGCTGAAGCCCTGCGGGCAGAAGCGGTTCATCGCCAGAATAAAGGCCCTTCTGGCCCAGTACCCGCGCGCCGTGACGCTGGCTCAGATGAACATGCTCTCCAGCCACGACACCGACCGCCTGCTCGACACGTACGGCGGGGACGGGGCGCGCGTAAGGATGGCCGTGGTCTTCTCCTTCCTGTTCCCGGGAGCGGTCAACGTCTACTACGGCGACGAAATAGGCATGCGGGGCGTACTGGACCGCGGCACCCGCGACGCGATGCCGTGGAGCAGGCGCAAATCCTGGGACGCGGGGCTGCTGAAGCTGCACCGGGAACTGGCGGCCCTGCGCCGGGCCAGCCCCGCGCTGCGCGAAGGCGGTTTCGAGTTCATCGAGAAGCTCTGCGACGGGGAGCTGCTGGCCTTCAGGCGCCGCCTCGGCAACGAGAGCGTGACCGCCTTCATCAACAGCGGCAAATCCCGGAAGGAGGCGCGGCTCGGGCGCGGGCTCGCCGGGCGAGGGCTCAGGCTCGCCGCCGGCGGCGTAAGGTTCGCGGCCGGGAACGGCGCCGGGACGCTGCTCCTGCCGCCAGGAGGCTACGCCGTGCTCTGAGGCGTCCCGCCGGCGGGAGAACCGCGCTTCAGGGCGGCAAGGGCCGCCAGGAAATCCCCGGAGTCGTCCGGGCTGAGCACGTAAAGCGTCCGCTCCGTCCTCACCGAGACCAGGTCCCTGGTCCGGGTCGCGTAGAGCCTGAATTTTCCGAGCTTCCTGTTCCAGAACAGCCCGTAGTACCCGTAGTACCCGGCGGTACCCATCACCCGCAGGCTGCGGCGCATCAGGCCGTCTTCCGCGCGGCCGAACTCCCTGATCTCGCGCAGCGGCACCTTTATAGGCCTCTTGGCCCTGTCGACCACCAGTTCCACGTCGTTGAGCAGGTAGCCGCGAGGCGCCAGCGCGCGGGCGACATAGGCGGTGACGGCCTCCAGCACGACGAAGACCAGCATTATGGGCGGCAGGAGCCGGTCTATGCCGGGCGGCGCCGGTCTGCAGGCCGGCCCCGGAAGATAACGCGACCTGTACCACAGGTAGAACAGCAGCGCCGGAGGGAACAGGAAGGTGGCGTAGACGACGCGGGTAGTTATACGCAGCATCCTGTCCATTTCCGCCCTGTAATATTTCTGCATGGCCCTATTTCCTCCCGGCCGCCGGCGGAGAGGACGCGGAGCCGTCGAGCAGCGGGGTTTCCAGCACCAGCAGCTGCACGCGGCGGCCCTTGCCGGCCTGCTCGGCTATGAAGCGGTTGAACAGAGCAAGACAGGCCGGACGCAGTTTCACGCAGCCGTCGGTGTCGCGCCAGCGGAAGTCCACGGCCTCGGGCCTGCCGGCGTAAGCGGGATCGGCCAGCCTGGCCGGGTCCTCCCAGAGGTCGGTGTGCACGGCGAAACCATAGCGGCCGTAGGGACCGCTGTAGTACAGCGGATCGGCGGCCAGCTGGCGCGCGCGCATGGAGCCCGGTTCGGGAGCCGGCTGTCCCGCGGTCCTGTCGAAGACCGGAACCCCTTCCCCCTGCGTGCCAGCCTGCGAATCGGCAGCCCACACCATGTCCACCGGCATCAGATCGTAGCCGGGAGGGTACCAGTCGTCCCAGACCCCGGAAAAACGCCGCTTCCCTTTTAGCGCCCCCTGCGGCCTGGCCGTAAGGGCAAGCACGCGCGGATCCGGCTTGCCGAGCACCTGTATGTCGTAGCTCTCGGGCGAAATGTTCGTAAGGTCATAAACCCCCGGTATGGTGGCCCCGTCGGGCTCGTCTTCCGGCGCATAATAGACAGTAGTCCCGCCTATCATCCCCACCACCCAGCGCAGGCGCGGCTCGGCGGAGGTAAGCCCGCGGCCGAGCGCTTCGCATTGCCAGACCCCCGCCTTGTCCCCGCCCTCTATCTCGAAGCTGAGCGCCCCGACCCCTGAACGGTCGCGCGGCAGCAGCAGCACAGCCCGCGAGACCTTGCCGCCTGGGCCTTCGATGCCGTCCAGCCCCAGCGTCCTCCTCTTGGCCCGCAAACCGGCGGTCAGCTCCGCAAGCGCCGGCCTTGAGACCGGGATGCGGGCCGGGGCCAGCGACCCGGGGGCGAAGCCGGGAGGCCCACCCGCGGCGGCGCGGGAGGCAAAAGCGAAGAGCAGCAACAGGGCTTTCCTTATCATGGTTCTTTTATGGAACGGACGCAACGCCCCCGGAAAGGAACGCCCGGCGCTTTCCGGCGCCGGGCGTTCTGCGGCCGCGTTCGGACTGTTACTTCTTGTGCTCGGCCTTGTGCTTCCTCGGGTGGTCCTTCCTCCACTGCTCCAGTTCGGCCTTGTTGGCTTTCTTAAGCTCCTCGAGGGCTTTGCGCTGCTCGGCCCTCTTGGCCTCCATAGCCTTCCGGACCTCGGCCTTGGGCTTGCCCTTGAGGGACTCGCGCAGGGTCTTCATCTCGTCTATCTGCTGCTTGCGCAGCTCGGCGACGGAGTCTATATGTTTCTTGCGCAGCTCGGCGAACGTCATGGGCTTGGCCGGGGCGGCGGGCTGGGCCTGGACGGCGGCGGGCTGGGCCGGGGCGGCGGCGGGCTGCTGATCAGGCTGGACCGGGGCGGTATTGCTCTGCGCGCCGGCTGCGGCGGCAAAGCAGGTCATCAGGACTACTGCTGCTATGGTCTTCATTGTGTATTTTTCTCCTATAATGCGGCTATAGCCGCGAAACCTGTCTTTACAACCCCCAAATCTTAGCAAATTCTGCGGTAAAAAAGCTCCGGGGGGCCGTTCCGGACCCCTCTCCGGTAAATGAGCTTGTTGACTTCCCGCTCCCACTCTTTGGAAAATATCGCCAGAGGGACCTATATGACGGAAGAAACCTTCGTAGAAAAGCAGGAAGAAAATCTCTCCATACACATCTTCTCCGTTTCCGCGGGCATGGTCGGGGTCTGTTTCACGGTGATAGGGATCATAAACCTGATCTCAACCCTGCGCAGGGCCGAAACGATGGCCGACGACATAACGGCGCTGGACGCGGCGCTGTTCCTGGCGGCCTGCGGCCTTTCCTACGCCGCCATCAAGACGCGGGACAGGCGCCTCCGGCTCAGCCTGGAGCGACTGGCCGACACGGTGTTCCTGGGCGGCCTGGGGTTCATGGTCCTCATCTGCGTTTTCGTGGTATACAAACTGATCTGAACGGTCAAAACAGCATGGCCATGCCGCCGAGGAAAAAAAGGAAAGCCGCCGCCAGGTAGCGCGAAGGCGCCCTGCGCTCGAAGGCGCATTCGAAGACGGAGGCGAAGATGGTGCCGGTGATGGCTATGCCGCTCACCGCCGCCAGCGCCCCGGCATAGCGGATAGCGTTCAGGTAGAACATCAGCGACAGGTAGGTGCCGGCCGCCGAGCCGGCCGTTATCCATAAAAGCCCGCTCCAGCCCAGTCCTTTGAGCTTCCCGGCGAAACCGAAAGGCCTTACCGCCGAGACGACGGCGAACAGGAGCAGGGCCCCCAGCGCGCGGTAGAGGTTGCCCTCGGCGGTGCCGATGCCCGGGCTGCCGTTGAACGCCCAGCGCGTCATCAACACGCCTATGCCGTCGAAGGCGACGCCCCCCAGCGCGTAAAAGCTGGCCTTCGCGTTCCAGTGCCCGTGCTTCCTGAAGGACTCCAGCGAGAAGATGTACAGGCAGACCACGAAGAACAGCACGGCGTAGACCTTGCGCGCGTCCAGCGCCTGGCCGAACGCGAAATAGCTGACCGCCCCTATTATCAGCGGCTGGAAGCCGAAGAGCATCATCGTGCGGCCAGGTCCCATCAGCGCGAAGGCCTTGACGATGAGCACGTCGGCCAGCCCCAGCCCGGTCATGCCTGACAGCATGAAGAGCGCCGCGTAGCCGGGCCGGATATGGTGGAAGCCGCCCTGGACCAGTATGGTGGCCGCGAAGAGCAGGGCCGCCACTATGGCCTTGAAGCTGTTTACCCACAGAGTGGAGATGCGGCGCGCGTAGTGGGTGAAGAACTGCACCCCAACCGCGAAGCTCAGGTTGGCCGCCAGCGCGTAGATATAGGCTTTTTCCATCGTCCGGCCCAGGGCCGGCATATATTATAGGAATTAGCCCGCTCCGCCCCCTATCTGCGCCGAACACCGGCCCGCGAATTTTTTTTGCCCTTAGGCAGAGCGACACGCCCTTGTCGGGTTGATGTGCTATGCTTTTAGAATGGACCTGCAGCGGAAGCTGGAGATATTGGCGGATTCCGCCAAGTACGACGCCTCCTGCGCCTCCAGCGGCTCCGGCCGCGGAGGCCGCGGCACCGGAGCGGCGCATATCAGCGGCGTCTGCCACAGCTGGACTGCGGACGGCCGCTGCGTGTCGCTGCTGAAGGTCCTGATGACCAACGAGTGCGTCTATGACTGCGCCTACTGCGTCAACCGCCGCTCCAACGACGTCCCCCGCGCCAGCCTGACGCCAGACGAGATAGCCTCGCTCGCGTTCGAGTTCTACAAGCGCAACTACATCGAAGGCCTTTTTTTAAGCTCCGGCATAGCCGGCTCCCCAGACCGCACGATGGAGCTTATGCTGGAGGCGGTGCGCAAGCTGCGCCGTGAGTTCCGCTTCAACGGCTACGTGCACCTGAAGGTGATCCCGGGCGCGGACCAGGGGCTGATAGACCAGGCCGGGCTCTGGGCGGACAGGGTGAGCGTCAACATAGAGCTCCCTACGGACAGGAGCCTGCGGCTGCTGGCCCCCGGCAAGACCAGGGAGACCGTGCTCAGACCCATGCACAGGCTGGCCGGCAGGATAGCCGCGTACAGGGACGAGCGGCGCTCCATAAAGAGCGCCCCGGCCTACGCCCCCGCCGGGCAGAGCACGCAGCTCATCGTCGGCGCCACGCCCGAGACGGACCGGGAGATAATGAAGCTCAGCGAAGCGCTCTACGGCAAGATGAGACTGAAGCGCGTCTATTACTCCGCCTTCGTCCCGGTGTCCCGCGACAGCCGCCTGCCGGCGCTGGCCGAGCCACCGCTTTTGCGCGAGCACCGGCTCTACCAGGCCGACTGGCTGCTGCGCTTCTACGGCTTCACCGCGGACGAGCTGCTGGACGAAAAGCACCCGGAGCTCGACCTGGCCTTCGACCCCAAGACCGTCTGGGCCCTCAACAATCTGGACAGGTTCCCGCTAGAGGTGAACACGGCCGACTACGAGGAACTGCTGCGGGTGCCTGGCATAGGAGTGACTTCCGCCGGGCGCATCCTGCGCGCGCGCCGCGCCGGGGCCCTGCAGCTGGACGACCTGCGGAAGCTGGGGGTCGTGATGAAAAGGGCGGTCTACTTCGTCACAGCCGGCGGCAGATACGCCGGAGTAAAGAAAGAGAGCGGGGAGGCCATAAAGATGAAGCTGCTGGAACACAAGAACTCCGACCGCCAGCTGGACCTGTTCGGCGGGCTGGAGCAGGCAAAGGAGGGCCTGGCGGAAACCGTCACCGGCCAGCTGTAGCCGGCGGCGGCCGCGGCTCTATGCGGATATATCTTCACGACGGCAGTTTTACAGGCTTCCTCACCGCGCTGGCCCTCGCGCTGGAGCGCGGCGGCCAGGACTGCGCCATAGCCCCGGAAAAGACGGCCGACGGAGCGGCGGAGCCGGAACTTTTCACGGAATACCTCGGCGCCGGCGCGGACCCGGCGAAGGCGGAGGCCATGCGGGAGCTGTTCGAGCGGCGCGGCTCCGCCGAAAGCTGGCGCCACGCCAGGTACGCCTTCCTCTCCGAAAGCCCTGGCTCCGGCGCGGCGGTCCTCGCCTACGCGCGGCTGCTGCTGGAGAAAGGCCCGGCCGCCGACCACATGCTGGCCGACGACAGGGTCAGGAGGGTCCACGCGCTCTCCGCCTCGGTGGGAGGGGAGGCCCACATGTTCAAGGGCTTTGTGCGCTTCACGGAACTGGCCGACGGCACGCTCTACTCGCGCATAGAGCCGGAGCACAATATCCTGACGCTGATAACGGGCCACTTCCGGGCCCGCCTCGGCGGCTTCGACTGGGTCATCCACGACGCGCGCCGCGGCAGCGCGGCCCTCTATTTCAAGGGCAGGCTGGTCGTCGCCCCCCTGGAGAAGGCCCGGCTGCAAGAGAACGCCGGGGAGGCCCTGGTGCGGGAGCTGTGGAAGCATTTCTTCCGGACCGCCGCGATAAAGGAACGGGAGAACCCGCGGCTTCAGCGGCGCAACGTGCCGCTGAAGTACCGCAAGAACCTCACCGAATTCGGCTGAGAGGCCCGGGCGGGTCACTTCTTTCTGCCGGCTATGGCCTTGGCCACGTGCGGAGGCACCAGCTTGGAGACGTCGCCCTTGAAATAGGCTATATCGCGCACGACGCTGGAGGACAGGTAGGTGTAGCGCTGGCGCGGCATGAAAAAGACCGTCTCCACATCGGGGTAGAGCGTGCGGTTTACCGCCGCTATCTGGAACTCGTACTCCAGGTCCGAGATGGCCCGCAGCCCCCTTATGACCACGCTGGTCTTCTTCTTCTTGACGAAATCCACCAGCAGCCCCTCGAAGCAGTCCACGCTGACGTTCTTCCTGCCCTTAAGGGCCGTCCTGAGCATGGCCACCCGCTCTTCCAGCGAGAACATGTGCTTCTTGGCGCTGTGCACGAAGACGCTCACTATGACGTGGTCGAAGATCTTCGCGGCGCGGTCAATGATGTCCAGGTGCCCGTAGGTGACCGGGTCGAAGCTGCCGGGGTAGACCGCGATCCTGTTTTTCATGTTAAGGGCATTATACAAATTTCACTCCGGGACGGCCGCCGCCTCAAAGTTGTATCATTACTGCATGAGGAAACTGCTATTTTTCATGGCCCTGTCCCTCTGCCTGCCAGCGGCGGCGCAGGACCTTATCCCCTTCAATTCCCACGGCAAATGGGGTTTCGCGGCGCCGGGCGGCCGCCTGCGCATACGCCCGCGCTACGATTACGCCGAACCCTTCAGCGAGGGACGGGCGCTGGTGCTGGAAGGAGGCCGGTACGGCTTTATAGACAAAAAGGGCAAGATGGCGATCTGGCCGAGGTTCCAGTCGGCCGCCTCCTTCAGCGGCGGCTGCGCGCCGGTAGAGAGCCGCGGGCAGTGGGGCTGCGTGGACAAGGACGGGCAGACCGTGGTGCCTTTCCAGTACGACAAGCTGCTGCAGTTCTCCGAAGGCGCCGCGCCGGCCGAAAAGGACGGCCGCTGGGGTCTGCTGCTGGCGGGCTCGGACAAGTTCATAGCGGGGACCTACGAGGAGGTCTATCCGCCCAGCGAGGGCCTGGCCCGCGTGCGCGTGAAGGGCAAGTACGGCTATATAGACCTTTCCGGCAGGGAGGTCCTGCCGCCGGTTTACGAGGAGGCCTTCCCCTTCAGCGGGGGCTACGCCACCGCCAAGATGGGCGACAGGTACGGTTTCATCGACCGGAAGGCCCTCACCCTCAAGTTCCGGCCGTTCATCTCCATAGGTCCCTACAGCGGGGGGCTCGCCCACGCCCAGTCCCTCAAGGACGGCAACCGCTGCGGCTACATAGACCTGGAGGGCAGGCAGATCATCCCCGCCTCTTTCGCCATGTGCGCGGCCTTCGACGAAGGCCTGGCCCCGGTGCTGCCCCGCCTCAAGGGCAAATGGGGCTACATAGACCGGAACGGCAAGGTGGTCATCGGCTTCCGGTACGACCGGGCCGACGGTTTCCGGGACGGCCTGGCCAAGGTAGCGCGCGGAGGCCGCTCCTTCTATATCGACCACGACGGTCACGAATACGTCAGGTAGAAGGACGGCGCTTCACCGGACAAAAAGAAAGGGCCCGCGAGAAACCCACTGAGAGGGGCCGCGGACCCGTTGATAGTATAGCAGATTATATTGACTTGTCAAGACCCCGGCCACGTTCAGATCCCGAAGTAGACGGCCCGGGGATTATGGAAGACAAGGGCCGAGACCGAAGCCTCAGGCTCCATCATATAGCCGTCCGTCAGGCTTATCCCGGCGTCGGCCTCGGGCCTGAGCAGGTCGAAGAGCGGCCTCTGGTTGGCCAGGTCCGGACAGACGGGGTAGCCGAAGGAATAGCGCTTGCCGCGGTACCTGCTCCTGAGCAGCGGCACGGCCGGGTTCTCCTCGGCTATGCCCCAGTCGCGCCGTATCCGGTAATGCAGCACCTCGGCGAAGGCCTCGGCCAGCGCCAGGGCCAGCGCCTCCACCAGGTACGAGCGGACGTAATTCCCGGCCTCGCGCTCGCGCCGCGAGAGCTCGGCCACTCCCTCGCCGCAGGTCACGGCCAGCAGCGCGGCGTAATCCCTCCTGCCGCCCGAGAGCGGCGCCGCGAAATCGGCCAGACACAGGCGCTCGCCGGCGCGCTGCCGCGGGAAGGAGAATACCGCCAGCTCGCCGCCGTCAGCCCCGTAGAAACGGATGTAGTCGCCGTCGCCGTTGACTGGGAAGAAGCGGTAGACGCCGCGTGCCTTCAGCAGCCTCTTCTCAATTATCTCCCCCTTCAGCCGCCCCAGCAGCTCCGCGGCCTCGCGGCGCTTCTCCTCCTGCCCCTTCTTAAGGCCGAGAAAGCGCAGGCTGAAGAGCCCTTCGTCCAGGTTCTCGAAGAGCTCCTCCAGCGGCTGCTCGACGAAATGACGCTCCAGGTCCCCGGGCACCGGGATGTCGCCGGGGTGAAGCGGGGCGGGGCCGGCGCTCATTTCCCGCTCGCCAGCCCCAGGGCGTAGTTCAGGCCTTCCATCGCGTCCCTGGCGTAGAACACCGGGCCGGGATAATGCGGGGCGATGCTGGCCCGCGTGAACTTCTCGGTAAGGGCCGCGCCGCCGACCAGCAGCGGGCAGGAGAGCCCGGCCCCGGCCAGCTCGCGCGCGGTCACGGTCATCTGCTCGCAGGAGCGCACCAGCAGACCGGAGAGGCCGATGAAGTCCGGGCGCGACCTCGCGGCCGCCGCGGCTATCTCCTCCGGCGGCACCTTCACGCCCAGGTCCTCCACCTCGAAGCCGTTGCTCTCGAAGATTATCCCGACGAGGTTCTTGCCTATGTCGTGCACGTCGCCCTTCACGGTGGCCAGCAGCACGCGGCCGCGTTTCGGCGCTTTCTGCGCCTTGAGCGCCGGTTCCAGCGCGGTCACGGCGGCCCTGGCGGCCTCGGCGCTCTGCAGCACCTCCGTCACTATCAGGTCCCCGGCCGCGAACAGCTTCCCCACCTCGGCCATGGCTTTCATCACCGGGCCGTTGATGATATCCAGCGGGCCCTCCGCGCGCAGCAGCTCGGCGACGGTCTCCGCTATGCCGGCTCTTACGCCGTTGAGCACCGAGAGCCGCAGCCTCTCGGCCGGAGGGGCGTCCTGGGCGGCGGCGGCGGAACTTTTCCCGGCGTCGCGGTAGCGGGCGGCGAAAGCCGCGGCCGCGCCGGGCTTCCGCGCGAAGATCAGGTCCTCGGCCAGCGAACGCTCCTCTTCCGGGATAGAGGCGTAGCGCCGCAGTTTCTCTATGTTCACTATGGCCAGGTCCAGTCCGGCCTTCACCGCGTGGTGCAGGAAGACGGAGTTCAGGACCTCGCGGCTCGCCGGCGGCAGGCCGAACGAGACGTTACTGACGCCGAGTATGGTCTTAACTCCGGGAAATCCACTCTTTATGGCCTCTATGGCCTTTATCGTCTCGCCGGCGGTCTTCGCGTGCTCGCCGCCAACGGCCACCGGGAAGACCAGCGTATCGAAGACGATGTCCTCCGGCTTCAGCCCGCACTCGCCGGTGAGGAAGGCGTAGGCGCGGCGGGCTATGGAGACCTTGCGCTCAGAGTCCAGCGGCAGGCCGTTCTTCTTGTCCTCGTCTATGCAGCCGAACACCAGCTTGGCGCCGTAGGTCTTCACCAGCTCCGCCGCGGCGCGCGGCCTGTCCTGGCCGAACTCGAAATTGACGGAGTTGAGCAGCGCCTTGCCCGGCACGCTCTTGAGCACCTCCTCCATGACTTCGGTGCTCGTGGTGTCCGTCATCAGCGGCAGGCGCACCGCGCGGGCCAGCCTGGGCACCAGCGTCCTCGCGTCGGCCAGCTCGTCGCGCTCCGGGTTGGCCAGGCAGACGTCCAGGATATGCGCGCCGGCCGCGGCCTGCGAACGGGCCAGCTGCACCGCCCCGTCCCAGTCCCCCGCGGCCACCATGTCCCGGAACTTCTTGGAGCCGATGGAATTATTGCGTTCGCCCACCATGGCCGGCGGCTCTATCTCGTCGAAGAAGAGCGCCTCGGTACCGGAGACCACCCACGGCGCGGCCGGGAGCGGCCCGCGCGGCCTGAGGCCCTTCACGGCGGCGGCCAGCGCCTTGATGTGCTCCGGTCCGGTGCCGCAGCAGCCGCCGGCCACGTTGACCAGGCCCCTCCCGGCGTAGCCGCTCATCACCGCCGAGAAATTCTCCGGGGTCTGCAGATAGCGGCCGTTCTCGTCCGGCAGGCCGGCGTTGGGCATCACGAACACCGGATACTGCGCCCGCGCGGCCAGGCGCTCCAGGCGCAGGGCCATGCCCTCAGGGCCGCTGGAACAGTTGAAGCCAACGGCCGCCAGCGGGAAGTGCTCCACCGAGGCGAAGAAGGCCTCGGCGTCCTGGCCGGAGAGCATCTTGTTGCGCTCGTCCATGGTGGCGGAGACTATGACGGGCAGTTCTTTCCCCGCTTTTTTGAAGGCCAGCCGCGCCGCGGCCAGACCAGCCTTGAGATTGAGCACGTCGTGAGCGGTCTCCAGCAGCAGCAGGTCCACCCCGCCGTCGATAAGGCCAGAGAACTGCTCCAGGTAGATGTCCCGCAGGTCGTCGAAAGAGAGCCCGCCGGTGACGAACAGAGCCTTGTTGGTGGGGCCCACCGAGCCTGCCGCGTAGCGCTTCCGCCCGCCCCGGGAGAACCTCTCCGCGGCGGCCCTGGCCAGCCTCGCTGACGCCAGGTTGAACTCGCGCGCGCGCCCCTCCAGGCCGTACTCGGCGAGCACGGCGGCGTTGGCCCCGAACGTGTTCGTCTCCACGAAGTCCGCGCCGGCCTCCAGGTAGTCCGCGTGCACCCGCGAGACCACGTCCGGCCTGGAGACCGAAAGCATCTCGTTGAGCCCTTCGTGCCCGGCGTAATCCGCCGCCTTCAGCCCGAAGGACGGCAGATACGTGCCCATCGCCCCGTCGAACACGGCTATCCGCTCCGCCAGGATCCTCTTTATCTCTTCGTTGGTCATTTTATTCCCTTAAAAAGCCGCGCCGTCCCCGAAAAGCCGGACGCCGGAAGGCGCCTAGAACTCCCCGAAAAGGTCGAAGGCGCTGGCGGTGGTCCTGGCCGCCAATTCGCCGTTGCTCAGCCCGAGATAGGACGCGGCCAGGGCGGCTATCTCGGGGATGAACGACGGGTCGTTGCGCTTGCCGCGGGAGCTCTGCGGCGGCAGGTACGGACAGTCCGTCTCCAGGACTATGTTGCCCGCGCCAGCCTTCTTTACGCTCTCGCGCAGGTCGTGGTTGTTCTTGTAGGTGAAGGTGCCGTTCACGCCGAGCGCTAGCCCGAGGTCCAGGCCGGCTTTCGCGTCGGCCCAGCTCCCGGAGAAGCAGTGCAGCACGCCGCGGAAGCGCCGCTTCGGGGAGTAGCCCCAGCCCTTCAGGGCGGTCAGCAGGTCGGAGTAGGCGTTCTGGCCGCTCTCCCTGCCGTTGCGGGCGTGGAAGACGGCGGGCCTGGAGAACTCGGAGCAGAGCGGCAGCTGCGCGGCGAGCAGCCGGGCCTGCTCTTCGCGGCGGCCGGGCTCCCACCAGTAATCCAGGCCTATCTCGCCCACGGCGACGGCGGCCGGCCTGGCGAGACAGGTTTTGAGCCCCGGCAGCCAGTCCGGGGGGAGGTCCTTGATGTATTCGGGGTGCACGCCGAAGGCCAGGCGCACGGCGGCGGGGCAGGCGGCGGCGAAGGCCTCGCCGGGCGCCCATTCCGCGGGGGCGCAGGCTATTTCGACGAAGCGCTCCACGCCGGCGGCGAGCGAGCGCTCCATCACCCCGGCGCGGTCGGCGTCGAAAGCCTTGTCGTTAAGATGAGCGTGAGTGTCTATGAGCATTATTTGTTATCGGGCCCTTCAGCTTCTAGCGGCCTGACGCGGGCCCGGGGGTTGGAAAAAGCCTCCGGGGTGGAGCGAAGCGACACAACTCGCACCGAGCTTGCGTAAGCGCGAGGTCCGAGGCAGGCAGGCGCGCGCACGGTGTGCGCGACGCCGGTTTTTCCGGCCCCCGGACCCGTGGCAGGCCCATGAACTTCAGGCGCCCCCTGCCTCTTCAGGCTTCAGTCTTCGGCGGCGATATTGCGCTTCTTGCGGCCGCCGGCCACCCAGGAGAGGTACGAATGCATGAACGGGTCCAGCGCGCCGTCCATCACCGCGTCTATCTGCGAGGTCTCCTCTCCGGTGCGCAGGTCCTTCACCATCTGGTACGGCATGAAGACGTAGGAGCGGATCTGGTGCCCCCAGCCGATGTCGCCCTTCGCGTCGTAATGGCGCTCCATCTCGGAGCGCTTCTTGTCCATCTCTATCTCGTAGAGGCGGGCCCTCAGCATGCGCATGGCCATCTCGCGGTTCTTGTGCTGGCTGCGCTCCACCTGGCAGCTCACGACCACGCCCGACGGGATATGGGTCAGGCGCACCGCGGTCTCCACCTTGTTGACGTTCTGGCCGCCGGCCCCGCCGGAGCGGAACGTGTCCATCGAGATGTCCTTGTCCTCTATCTTTATTTCTATGTCGTCGTCTATGTCGGCCAGCACGTCGATGGAGGCGAAAGAGGTGTGCCGCCGCTTGTTGGCGTCGAACGGCGAGATGCGCACCAGCCGGTGCACGCCTATCTCGCTCTTGAGGTAGCCGTAGGCGTAGCGGCCGCGCACCACGGCGGTCACGCTGCGCACGCCGGCCTCCTCGCCGGCCAGCATGTCGGTCATGGAGAAGGAGAAGCCCTTCTGCTCGGCCCAGCGCGTGTACATGCGCAGCAGCATCTGCGCCCAGTCGCAGGCCTCGGTGCCGCCGGCGCCGGCGTGGATGCTGATGATCGCGTCCAGCTTGTCGTTGGGGTCGGAGAGCTTCAGTTCGAAGTCCATCACGCGCAGTTTCTTCTCCACCGCCGCGAGACCGTCCATGATGACGGCGAGCTCGCCGGCGTCGCCCGCGTCCTTGGCCAGTTCGAAATGCACCTTGAAATCCTCTATCTCCTTCTCAACGGAGTCCAGCAGCTCCACGCCCTTTTTCAGCTCGTTAAGCTCCTTCATGTGGGCCTGCGCCTTCTGTGCGTCGTCCCAGAAATCGCCGGAGCCCGAAACGGCTTCCTTCTCGCGCAGCTTGGCCCGCTTGCCCTCCAGCCCGTAGAGCTTGGCGGCAGCGGCCAGCGCGGCCTCCAGCTCCTCTATCTTGTTGGAGACGTCCTTGAGTTCCAGGGTTCCTGCCATGCTTTTATTTTAGCAATTTTAAAAACCGCGCATTTTATATAGAATTTTATGATGCTCAAGGACGAACTGGCCGCGGCGCGCGCCGCCATAGACGCTGTGGACAGAAGGATAGCCGTCCTGCTGGCGCGCAGGTTCCGCCTGACCGGGCCGCTCAGGCTGCTTAAAAAGAAGCCCACCGACCACGCGCGCGAGAGGGCGGTGCTTTTCCACGCGGCCGCCGCCGCGGGCGGCAGGTACGGGCCGGCCGCGAGGGCCGTTTTCCGCGAGATCATACGTCAGTCCAAGAGGCTTCAGGCGCGCAGATGACAATAATTTTCGAAAAGAGCTCCGGCAGGGGAAAACGGGACGAGATAGCCAGGGCGGCTCTGAGGCTGCTGCCCGGGGCCGCGCTCAGACGCCGCGGCCGCGGCCTGGAACTGCGCGTCAGGCGGCCGGAAAAGCTGGCCGACGCCGCGCCCGCGCTGGAGAACCTGCCCGGCGTGGAGAAGGTCTCTTTTTCCGAATGCGAGCTCAGTCCGCTGGCCTGCGCCGGGGGCGACAGGCGTTTCTCCAGCCCGCTGGATTTCAGGCGCGGACCGGTGCTCATAGCCGGCCCTTGCGCCGTAGAGGACGAACCCTCCTATCTCAGGGCCGCCGCGGGGCTCAAGGAAGCGGGGGCCCACGCGCTGCGCGCCGCGATCTTCAAGCCGCGCTCCTCTCCGTACGCCTTCCAGGGCATAGGCTGGCCGGGCCTGCGCATAATAGCGAAGGCCAAAAAGCTGACCGGCCTGCCGCTGGTCACGGAGGCCACGGACACCCGGCAGGTGGCGCGGCTGGCCGAGGTCTGCGACGTACTGCAGATAGGCGCGCGCAGCATGCGCTGCTACGAGCTGCTCAAGGAGGCCGCCGGCTCCGGCAGGGCCGTGCTGCTCAAGCGGGGCATGCGCGCAACCCTGCGCGAATGGCTGCTCTCAGCGGAATACCTCCTGAGCCATGGCGCGGAAAAACTGATCCTCTGCGAGCGGGGAGACTCGCCCTCCTCCGGCGGCGGCCCTCTTATGGACATGGGCCTGATCAGGAAAGCCCGGAAGATAACCGGCCTACCGGTCATAGCCGACCCCAGCCACGCCTCCGGCGACAGGCGGCTGGCGGCGGAGCTGGCCCGGCTGGCCCTGCGCGCCGGGGCGGACGGCCTGATGATGGAGGCCAGCCCCGACCCGCTCTCGGCCAAAGTGGACGGCAGGCAGACCGTGAACGTGGAGACCTTCCGGGCCATAGCGGCGGCCGCATGCGCAAGAAGCCGCCGATAAAGGCCGGCCTGATAGGCCGGCCGCTCTCCAACTCCCTCTCCCCCGTCCTGTTCGGGATCTTCGCCGGCCTCGCCGGGGAAGAGATAATCTACGGGCTGCGCGAGACCGGGCCGCGCGACCTGCGGACCGCCATAGATGCGGCCCGCGCGGAAGGCTGGCGCGGCTTCAACGTGACCATCCCCTACAAGGGCGACGTCTGCGCCCTGCTGGACCTGGCCGACCCGGCCGCGAGGGCGGCCGGCGCCGTCAACGCCGTGCGCTTCGGCAGGTCCGGGCTGGAGGGTTACAACACAGACGCGCGGGCCCTGCTGCAGGTCATGGAGGAGGCCGGCTTCGGCGCGGCCGGGAAAAGCGCCGTGATCTACGGCTCAGGCGGGGCCGCGGCCTCCGCGGGCTGGGCTCTCGGCCGTTCGGCCGCGGCTTCCGTGGTCTTCAGCGCGCGCAACGCGGAGAACGCCTCGGCCCTGGCGCGCAGGCTGACCGAGTTCTTTCCGGACACGTCGTTCTCCGCCGCGCCGTTCGGGAGGCCGGCCGCCCCGCCAGACATCCTGGTAAACGCCACGCCGCTGGGCATGTACCAGCCGGGCCGCCCCCCGTGCGAGCCGGCGCGCGGGATGTTCTGCGCCGACCTGGCCTACGCGCCCGGCGGCACGGAGCTCTCCGCCGCGGCCGCGGCGGCCGGCGCCGTATCCGCGGACGGCCTGGCGCTGCTGGTGCGCCAGGCGGCGCTCAGCCTCAGGTTCTGGACGGGCCTGCCCGCCGGCGATATTGTAGAATTTAGCGTTGAAGCCGACAGGCTTTTCAGGAAGAAGCTCAAAGGGGAATGACATGCTGCGCTACCTGACGGCCGGCGAATCGCACGGCGAATATCTTTCCGGCGTACTGGAGGGTTTCCCCTCCGGGGTGGGAATAACGCCCGCGTACATCTCCGCCCAGCTCAGACGGCGCCGCCTGGCGCCAGGCCGCAGCGCCCGCCAGGCGCTCGAAACCGACCGCTGCGAGATACTCTCGGGTCTTGGCCGCGGGACCACCACCGGCGCCCCGATAGCTCTGCTGATAAGGAACTCGGGGCGCCAGCTGCCCCCAGCCTCCAGCCTGCCGCGCCCAGGCCATGCGGACCTGCCCGGCATGCTGAAGTACGGCACGCTCGACGCCGTGCAGGTGCGCGAGCGGGCCAGCGCCAGGGAAACGGCGATGCGCGTGGCGCTCGGCTCCTTCGCCCTGCGCCTGCTGGAGCTGCTGGGGATAAAGGTCCGCTCGCGGGTGCTCGCGCTCGGCTCCCTGTCGGCAGCGACGCCGGAAAGCGCCGCGGCCCTGCTGCTGCGCGCCCGCCGCGCCGGCGACACGCTGGGAGGGGTCTTCGAGGTGACTGCCGAGAACCTGCCCGCCGGCCTCGGCGGCTTCGCGCAGTGGGACCGCAGGCTTGGTTCGCGCCTGGCCGCGGCCCTGCTGGGCATAAACGGGGTAAAGGGCTTCGAGGTGGGCGGCGGCTTCGCGCTGGCCGCCCTGGGCGGCAGGGCCGCCTCCGGGGACCCCTCCTTTTCCGGAGGCCTCGACGGGGGAATGACCAACGGCCGCGCGCTTACGCTGCGCTGCGCCGTTAAGCCGGTGCCGGGCCTGCCCGGAGGCGCGCTCTCCACCGACCTCAGGACCTTTAAAAAGAAACTTTCGGTCTCGAAGACCTCGGACACCTCGGCGGTCTTCGCGGCGGCCGTGGTCGGCGAGCACGCCGCGGCGCTGGAACTGGCCTCGGCGCTGCTGGAGAAATTCGGAGGGGATTCGCTGCCCGAGCTCAGGCGGCGCCTGGACGAATGGCGGAAGGACACCGGAAAGATACTGCGCAGGCTCTGAGCAACGTCTACCTCACGGGCTTCATGTGCGCCGGCAAGACGCTGGCCGGCCGGGCGCTGGCCAGGCTGCTGGGGCGCCGCTTCAGCGACACGGACCTGCTGGTGAAGAAGGCCTCCGGCCTGGGCCCCGGCCGGCATATAAGAAGCAAAGGCCTCGCCGCCTTCCGCCGCGCCGAGGCCGCGGCGGTCAGAGAGCTGGCCGGAAAGGGAGGCGGGGTCGCGGCGCTGGGCGGAGGCTATTATCCCTCCGGCAGGCGCGCGCCGCTGCTGCGGGCCACGGGCGTTACGGTCTTCCTCTATTGTCCGTGGCCGGAACTGGAGCGGAGGCTCAGGAAGGCCCGCGCCTCGCGCCCGCTGCTGGCCGGGCCCTGGGCGAAGGCCTCCGCCCGCGCCAGGAAGCTTTACGCCGCGCGCCTGCCCTACTACCGGCGCGCCGACCTTACCGTCGACACCTCCGGCCTCACGCCGGAGAGCACCGCCGCCAGGATAGCGGCGCTGCTGAAGGAGCGGTATCTGCCATGAAGACGTTCAGCTACACCCTCAGGACATCCGGCACCATGAAGGCCGCGCTGGGCCGCGGCATGGCGGACCTGCCGCCGCGCTTCCCGGAGCTGTTCCGCCAGACCGACGGGATCTGCCTGGTCACCGCTTCCGACGCCCCGCCGAGCCTGAGGGCCAGGGCTCTGGCGCTCTTCCCGGAAAAGGAGCGGCCGCATTCCTATTTCTGGCTGCCCCCGGCGGAAAAGGCCAAAACGCTGGAGCAGGCGGGACTGCTGTGCTCCTTCCTCTTCGAAGAGGGCTTCTCTCGCGATTCACTGCTGATAGCGGCCGGGGGCGGCGCGGTCACGGACCTGGCCGGCTTCGCGGCCTCCATCTACATGCGCGGCATCCGCTGGATCAGCGTTCCCACCACCTTCCTCGCCCAGATAGACGCCGGGCTGGGCGGCAAGACGGCCGTGAACCTCGCCGGCGCCAAGAACATAGCCGGCACCTTCCACCAGCCGGCGCTGGCCGTCTGCGACACCGCTTTCCTGGACTCGCTGCCGCACGCCGAGCTGCGCAGCGGGGCCGGCGAACTGGTCAAGTACGCGATGATAGGCCCCGCGGAGCTCTACCGGGCGGTCAAAGGACATCTCTCCGGCACGCTGGCCGGGGACAAGGCCGCGCTGACCGCCTGCGTCAGCGCCTGCGCCGCCTACAAGCTGAAGCTGGTGGCCGCCGACGAGCGGGACGAGCGCGGCGTGCGCGAGGCGCTCAACTTCGGCCACACGGCCGGGCACGCCTTCGAGGCCATGGCCGGGGGCCGCCTGCCTCACGGCGAGGCCGTCGCGCGCGGCATCCGTTTCGCGCTGATAGTCTCGCGCGAGACCGGCATCCTCTCCCGCGCCGACTTCGGCAGGCTGAACGCGCTGGTGGACGCGCTGCGCCTGAAGGAGGCGCCGGTGCGCAGGGACTTCAGGCGCTTCCTTTCGCTGGTCTCGCGCGACAAGAAGGCGCGCGGCGCCGCCAACCGCTTCGTGCTGATAGCCGGGCAGGGGCGCCTTTCCCCGGCCGAGGACCTGGACGCCCCGCTGCTGAAAAAAGCTTTCGAGGGGGCCCTGAAATGAACGTGCTGGTGATACACGGGCCCAATCTGCACCTGCTCGGCCGGCGCCGGCCTGAGATCTACGGCGACGCTACGCTGGCGCGGCTTAACGCCGGGATAAAAAAGCGGGCCGCCGGGCTAGGCCTGAGGGTCAGGATCTTCCAGAGCAACTCCGAGGGCCGCATCATAGACCTGCTCACGGCCAACGCGGCCTGGGCGGACGCGCTGGTCATCAACCCGGCCGCCTACACCCACTACAGCTACGCCATCCGCGACGCCATAGAGGCGCTGGACCTCCCCGCCGTGGAGGTGCACCTGAGCGACATCTCGCGGCGCGAGCCGTTCCGCCGCGTCTCGGTCATAGAACCGGTCTGCCTGGCGCAGTTCAAGGGCGAGGGACCGCGCTCCTATTTCAAGGCGCTGGACTACTGCCTCTCCATCCGGGCCCGGGAAAAATGAGCCTCTACACCCCGCCGCCGGACAAATCCGTCACGCTGCGCGCTCTGCTGCTGGGCGCAATAGCCGACGGCGCGTCGCGCGTGGAGAACCCGCTGTTCTGCGCCGACACCGAGGCCGCGCTGGGCTGCCTGGAGGCTCTGGGCGTGCGTTTCTGCCGCGACAGGAACGCCCTGCTGATGGAGGGCCGCGGGCTGCACGGCCTCGAAAGGCCGGCCGGGCCGCTGGACGCCGGCGAATCGGCGGCCCTGGCGCGCATGCTGGCGGGGCTGATGGCCGGGCAGGCTTTCCCGTCGTCGATAACGGGGCGCGGCACGCTGCTGAAGAGGCCCATGGCCCCGGCGGCGGAAGCGCTTAAAAAGCTCGGCGCCAGAATAACTTCCGCCGGGGGTCTGCTGCCGCTTTCGGTAAGGCCGGCCAGGCTCGGGGGCGCCAGGATAGCGGGCACCACCAGCGCCCAGGTGAAGTCGGCGCTGCTGCTGGCCGGCCTCTACGCGCGCGGCCCGGTGGAGATAAAGGAGAAGCGGCCCACGCGCGACCACACCGAGCGGCTGCTGGCGCTGATGGGCGCGCGGCTGACCAGCGCCCCCGGCAAAGTGCGGCTGGAACCGGGCCCGCTGACGGCCAGGCCCCTGGCCGTGCCCGGAGACATCTCCGCGGCGGCGCCGTTCATCGCCGCCGCGCTTCTCTCCGGCGTCACGCTCAGGGTGTCCGGCTGCGGCCTCAACCCGCTGCGGCTGGGCTTCGTTGACGCGCTGCGCAGGATGGGCGCCCGGATAGAGCTGCGCCCGGCCGCAGCGTTCCCGGAGCCGGCGGGAGAGATCCTCGTTCTCCCGTCCAGGCTCAGGGGCGTCAGGGTGGTTCCGGCGGAAGTCCCGTCCATGATAGACGAGGTCCCGCTGCTGGCCGTGCTGGCGGCCAGCGCCTCCGGCTCTACGGTCATCGGCGGCCTGCAGGCTTTGAGGACCAAGGAATCCGACCGCGTGAAGAGCACGCTCGCCCTGCTCGGCGCCCTGGGCGCCCAGGCCTCCTTCCGGAACGGCGCGCTCAGGGTGGCCGGCGCGAAGGGATTCTCCGCTCGAGGCCCGGCGGAAACCTTCAGCGACCACCGCATAGCCATGGCCGCGGCAGCGGCCGCGGCAGCCTGCCCCGGGCTGGAAATAAAGAACCCGGGCTGCGTGGACAAATCGTACCCGGGTTTCTGGGAGGACTTCAGGAAGGTCTTCGGCTAGCCACGCCCTCTCATTTCAGCGCTTCCGCGAGCGCCTCGCCGTACTTCCGCGCCGGAGCGGGCCCGCTCGCGGTTATCAGTTTCCCGTCGGCCTCAAGGTCTTTGCCCGTATAATTCCCGCCGGCTTTCCGCACCTCGTCCGCCCCGTCGGGGAAGCACGTCACCCTTTTTCCCTTCAGCAGCCCGGCGTGCGCCAGCACCACCGGCGAGATGCAGATGGAGCCTATCAGCTTGCCGGCCGCCAGCGCCACCCTGAAAAGCTCGTGCACCTTCGGCCTGTCCAGGTGCTCAAGCGCCCCCGGCCCGCCCACCAGCGTCAGCGCGTCGTAGTCTCCGGGAACGATCTCGTCCACGGTCTTGTCCACCTGAGCCGAGGCCCCGAACCTGCCGCGCGCTTCGCCTTTGGACGTGGAGACCGTGGTCACCTTGTGGCCGGCCGCCTCCAGCGCCTTCTTAGGCTCCAGATATTCCTCGTCCCGGAAGCCCTGGAACGCTATGAACATGGCTATTCTTTTCATGGAACCTCCTCCGCTTTCGCGGCCTTGTCCGGTATCTCGAAGAAGAAAACGGACCCTTCGCCGGGTTTGGACTCGAACCAGATATCGCCCCCGTACTGCTCCACTATCTTCTTGCAGGCGGCCAGGCCTATGCCGGAGCCTTCCACCGACGCCCCGTGCAGCCGCCCGAACAGTTTGAAGAGCTTGTCCGAGTAGCGGGGATCTATCCCCTCGCCGTTGTCGGAGACGCTGAAGACCCAGCCGGCCCCGCGCCTTGAAGCCTCCACCCTTACGGCGGGGCGGCGACCGCCCCGGAACTTAAGGGCGTTGCTCACCAGGTTCTGCAGCAGGCGCTCGATATGCCCCCTGTCCGCCGTCACCACCGGCAGCTCGCCGCTGGTCACGGTGCCGCCGGTAGAGGAAAGGGATCCCCTCATCCCCTCCAGCACCGCAGCCAGCGCCTCGGAGGAGTCCACGCGCTCCAGGCGCAGCTTGGAATTTATGCGCGAGTAGCCCAGCAGGTCGCGCACCAGAGCGCGCATGCGCCTGAGGGACGCCGTGATGAAGGCCATCTCTTTCCCCGCCTCCTGTCCCAGCGTCTGCCTGTAGCGGCTTTCCAGCAGCTGCACGTAGTTGGAGACGGTGCGCAGCGGCTCCTGCAGGTCGTGCGACGCGACGAAGGCGAAGCGCTGCAGCTCCTCGTTGGAGCGCGCCAGCTCGGCCTCGTATTTCCTGCGCAGGGTTATGTCGCGCATCAGCACGACTATGCCGGCCCGCGCGCCCTCCGTGTCCTTTATCCAGGATGCGGACAGCTGCACAGGGAAAGGCTCCGGGGCCAGCAGCGTGGTCTCGTAGTCGCGCACCTCCCCGTCCTTCTCCAGCGCCGTCATGCACTTCCCCGGCCAGGCGCCGTCGCCGGACAGAAGCGGCCTCAGGTCCAGTCCGTCCAGCTCCGAGGCTTTCTTGCGCAGCAGGGCCTGCGCGGCCTTGTTGGAGCGGGTGATGCGGCACTTCAGGTCCGTGACGAACAGCACGTCCACGATGCTGTCCACCACCGCGTCCACGTAGTTCTTGGACACTATGGTCCCGGCCAGCGTGCGCGACATCTCGTTGAAACTGCGCGCCAGGTCCCCGAACTCGTCGCCCGAGGAGACCGGGATGACGGTGCCGTACTCGCCCAGCCTTATGCGGCGGGTGCCCTCGGTCAGCAGACGCACGGGGCGCAGGGCCAGGCCGGTGAGCAGCGAGGCCGCCAGCAGGATGGCGGCGTAGACCGCCACCAGTATGAGCGTTATCTTGTCCGAGATGTTCTTCTCGGCCGCCAGGACCCCGGCCGCCGGGACCGCCACGATGACGGTGCCGAGCCTGGCCGCCTTGCCTGGGCCGAGCTGGCTCAGTTCCTCCGGGTCGCTGGGCGCTGGCTCGAAGACCGGGACCGGGACATACATCGTTCCGCCGTGCACGGTGCTGTCGGTGACGTATTCAGCCCCGCTCAGCAGCGGCCGCTCGAAAACTGGCAGCGGCAGGCCCTTCTGCGCCACGTCCGTATGGGCCAGGATGTTCCCGTCCGTCGAGACGAAAAAAGCCTCCGAGGCGTTGAGGGCCAGCTTGAGGGAGTATAGCACCGGCAGCATCCGCGATTCCTTCCCCGAGGCGAAGACCGGGCTGTCCGGGTAGAGCGCCTGACCGGCGGCCGACCTGGCTTCCTCGGCGGCCCTCTTCTGCAGAGTGCTGCGCACCGCCCGGCCAGACAGGTAGTTTATCAGCAGGCCGCTCAGCAGGAGCGGGGGCAGCAGCAGCAACAGGAACTTCGTCCTCACCTTCATTCCTCTTTCTCCTCCGGGATCAGGACCAGCGGCAGGCCGCACTTCCTGATCGCCGCGGAGTTGATGGTGAGGACGGCGTCGTCCGGAAAGATCAGGCCAGGCAGCTTCCCTCCGGCCAGCACGGTCTTCAGCGCGCTGGCTACCGCCGCGCCGGTCTGCCTGTAGCCCGGCGCGAAGGCTGCCGCCGCGCCGTAGTTGGTCAGCCCGCCGGAAGGGGCAAAGAAAGGGACCTTGTTGGCGCAGGAGAACTCCCCCAGCACTTGCAGCGAGGTCAGGTCTATCAGCGCCGGATCAGGCAGCAGCCAGAAGGCGTCCATCCGCCCCAGCAGCGAGCGCAGCGCCGCAGGGAAATCCGCGGGGGAAGAAAGCGGCGACCGGACCACCGTTATCCCGGCCTCCCTGGCGGCGGCGTCCAGTTTGTCCAGGTAGAAATCGAAATTTCCGGGGCTGTAGAACACGGCCAGTCTCCTGAGCCCGGGCTGCAGGCGCAGATAGGTCGCAAGCGTGCTGCCCGGCTCCGGCAGCGGGCTTATGCGGACGAATTCCGGGCCGCGGAGGTCCGGGGTATAGGTCGGGGCCAGCGCGTAGATCACCGTGACGCCTTTCTTATACTCCAGAGCCGCGGCCCTGGTGCCGAAGGCGGCCACCGCCCTCAGACCGCCAGGCAGTTCCGGGCTCCTGTTCTCGGAAAGATCGAAAGGGACCACCGGCCGCCCGTAGGCTTTCTGGAAAGCGAGGTAGGTATCGAAATAAAGGCCGGAACCCTTGGCCAGCACCGCCGCGGTGCGCTGGGCCCCGGCCGGCAGGGACAGGCAGGCCAGCAGGGCGGCCAGAAAAGCCAGTTTTTGCGTTGCCTTCGCCATAGTACGCTGCCGCGCCTAGAACCTGTACGCCGCGCGCGTCCTGAACTCCCGCGAAAGGGCCGGCAGAGGGGAATGCCCGCCGTCGTAAGGCTGTATGTAGCTGTAGGGCGCGTTGAACACGTTGTAAACGCCGAAGCCCAGCTCCAGGCGCCCGCGCAGCAGGTTCTTCCTCGCTATGTAGAGGTTCACCAGCGCCACGTCGCCCAGATCCGTTACGGTATTAGCGGCGGTATAGCCGCGCCTTCCGGAGTAGTATACCGCCGAAGGGCTTATCACCAGGTCCCTGGCGGCGCTGAAGGAGGCGCTGAGGGCCGCCTTGCCGCGCGCGAAAGCCAGCAGCGTCCCTGAGACGCCGGAGTCGTAGAAGTCCACCTTGTTGTCGTAGGCCACGTAGTACGAATAGGAAAGGTTCGCGTAGCCCCAGTTCTTTTTGACTTTGGCGGACAGCTCGAAGCCGCGCGTGCCGGTGTGGCCGTAGTTGCCGTATTCCTGGCCGGCCCCCGAGGTGTAGAAGACTATCGGGTCGTCTATGCGCATGTCGAAAACGTCCGCGGTCAGATAAACATCGGTGCAGGCCAGGTAGCCGGTCTCCAGTTCGGTCGTCTTGGATTTCTCGGGCTTAAGCCGTGGATTGGCGGTCAGGTTGTCTATCCCGGGGGAGCGGAAGCCCATGCCATAGATGGCCTTGAAATGGAACTTGTCCATGGCCTTGGTCCAGGCTATGCGCGGTGAAAAAGCGGAGGCGAAATCCTCGTTGTCGTCGTATCGGGCCCCGGCCGACAGAGTGCCGAAGGAGAATTCCTCCATGCCCTCCATGAAGACCGCCGAGTTGGTATAGGCGACCGACCTTCTGCCGTTGGCGAAATATAGAGGCGGAGCGGAGGTGGAGAGGGCGACGTCGTACGACGCCAGCCTGGCGCCTACCACGGAGACCTCGGCCCCGGCCGACAGGCGTGAGCGCGCCGAAGCCGCGTAGACCGTGTTGAGGGCCGCCTTCAGATAGCGGCTGCTTCTGTCCCGGCCGTAGTAATCCGGGTTGAAGCCCCAGTACGGCCTTTCATAGGTCCCGTTCAGGGCCGCCGTCACCGTCAGGAGTTCCGACGGTTTGAAGTCGCGCCGAAGTTCCGCGAAATAGGAGTCGAAGTCGCGCCTCAAGGGGCTGGGCAGTATGGTGTCGGTCCAGCCGTCCCGCTCCCGGGTACGGTAGAGGTCCGCTATCACACGCGCCTTCCAGCCCCCTTCGGAAAAACCAAGGTTAAGGCTCCTGGAACTCAGCGGCGAGGCGCCCTTCATCGAGTACGAGTCGCCGTTGAAATCGGTATAGCGCCGGTCCCCCTTGTCCGCGTCGGCCAGGTAAAGCTGCGCGGTCAGCTGCGCGCCCGGACCGGGCCTGCCGTAAGAGAAATTGAACGAACCGTCCTGGGCGCCTTTGGCCGTGCGCCCGTAGGCCGCGGCCGCCTGAGAGCCGTTTATCTCCCCGGCGTTCAGCGTGGTGATCTTTATGACGCCCAATTCAGCGCTGCCCCCGTAGATCACGGAGCCCGGGCCGCGTATCACCTCTATCTTCTCTATCTCCTCCACCGGGATGCGCTCCAGCTGCACCGTGCCCATGAAGTCCTCGTTATAGCGCTGGCCGTCCACCAGCACCAGGACCTTCCCCTCATGGGCCCAGTTGCCGCGTATGCCGAGGCCGATGTTCCCCTCCACGTCCACGCCGAAGTCCAGCCCCGGCACCTGGCTCAGCGCGTCGAACACGTTCCTGGCCCCGGAGTCAAGTATCTCGTCGCGGGTGAGCACCGTGACTATGGCCGGCGCTTCGCGCTCGGCGAAGCCCAGCCGGGAGGCGGCGTCGGAACGGATGTTGATCACGTCCTGCAGAGAGGCTTTCTCGAAATTGAAGTAATCCAGGTCCTGTGCCCTGGCCGCGGACGGCAGCAGCAGCGCCGCCAGCAGGAAGATAGTCCGTTTCATTTCCTGCCCGGATTCCTTTTCTGCGTTCTGGCGGAAGCGCTCTCTCTCCGGGAAAGCCTCGCGACGGAGAACCAGAACCGCTCTATGGCGGAGACAGCGTCCAGGAAGGAGGAGAACTCCACCGGCTTGACCACGTAGCAGCTGGCCCCTTCGGCGTAGCAGCGGGAGATCTCGTTCTCGGCCTCGGAAGAGGTCAGGATCACCACCGGCAGCGGACGCAGCCCCGGGTCCGCCTTCAGCTCGCGCAGCACCTCCTCCCCGGAGAGTTTGGGGAGGTTCAGGTCCAGCAGCAGCAGGTCCGGCCCGGGGACGCCGGCGTACCGGCCTTCGCGGCGCAGATACTGCAGGGCCTTCTCCCCGTCGTCGACTACGGCCAGGTCTATGGAAAGCCTCGAAGAGGCCAGGGCCTGGCGGGTGAGCTCGGCGTCGCCGGGATTGTCCTCCACCAGCAGAACGTGTAGCATGTCCTTCACTTTATCCTCCCCGCACGCCCCCCAGCGGGCATTCCCGAATTATACAATTTTTACCGCCGCTCCCTCGACGGAAAACCGGCTTATTGAAGGAGACGTTCCGGTTATGCGAAAATATCCGGATGCCGGCCAGAAATAAAGGCAAAAAGAACGGCGCCGACCTCTACCGGATGGTCTTCGAGGAGGCGCGCGACTCCATGCTGGTGCTGGAACTGCCGCCGCATGGAACGCCGCGCATAGTGGACGCGAACCCGGCCGCCCTCGCCCTGCACGGCTTCGGCCGGAAAGAACTGACCGGCAAGCCGGTGAGCGTGCTCGGGGCCTCGCTGAGCCGCGGCCGCTTCCGCCCCGGGGACGTCTTCGAGGTGAGGCACGACAGGCCCGGGAACGGACAGCTGGTCACGGAGGTTACCGCGCGCAACTTCAAGTCCGGGGCCGGCCATTTCGGCATCCTCATAGAAAGGGACATAACCTGGCGCCGCCGGCTTGAGGAGGAGGCGCAGGCGCTCTCCGCCCGCCTGCTGCAGGAACGGGAAGAGGAAAAGAAGAAACTGGCCGCCGGCATCCACGATTCCGTAGGCGCGATGCAGGTGGGCCTCTCCGCCGAGCTGCTGCTGCTGGAGGACTGCGTGCGCCGCGGCGATGACAAAAAAGCGCTGGCCGGGCTGCGGCGCGCCGGGAAGCTGCTTAAGACCTCGGCTGCCGGGCTCAAGAAGGCCTGCGTCGAGGCCTGGCCCGCCTCGCTAGCCGTCTCCGGGCTAGGCGCGGCCCTGTCCGGGCTGCTGGCCTCCTTCGCCAGGCGCTCGGGGATAGCGGCCGAGGTCTCGCTCTCCTTCCCCGGGGACGGCGTCCCGGAAAGTCCGGCGGCCATAGTGCTCTATCGGCTGGCCCAGGAGGCGCTCGCCAACGCCGAGCGCCACTCCGGGGCCGGTCGGCTCAAGTTCAGCGCCGGGGCGGAAGGCGGTTGGCTCGCGCTGGAGGTCTCCGACGACGGACGCGGCTTCGACCCTGTGGCGGCCGCCGCCGACAGGAACAGACTGGGACTGAAAATAATGGAGGACGCGGCCAGCTCGGCCGGAGGCTACCTCTCGGTCTACTCCGCGCCGGGCAGGGGCACCAGGGTTAAGGCCCAGCTCCCCCTGAACTGCGGAAGGGGAGCCGCCCGGTGAAGCGCAGGATAAAGGTGCACATAGCCGACGACCACCCGGTGGTCGTGGAGGGACTGAAGGCCCTGATAAGGCGCACCGCGCCGGACATCGCGATCACCGGGGCCGCGGCCGACGGAAGAGCGGCCCTCGAACTGGCCCGCCGCAGCCCCGCCGACATCTACGTCTACGACATCTCCATGCCGGCCCCCAACGGTCTGGAGGCCATGGCCGCGCTTTTGAAGCTGGCGCCTGGCAGCAAGGTGATAATCCTGAGCATGTACGACGACCCCGCCACGGTGGAAAAAGCCGTCCGGGCCGGTGCCAGCGGGTACCTGGTGAAGGAGAGCGCCGCCGAAGAGATAGTGACCGCGCTGCGCGCCGTCCACGGCGGCGCCAGCTACCTGAGCCCTGCCATAAAGCCTCGCGTCAGGATCCGCCGCAAGAACGCGCCAGCAGAGCTGACCGAAAAAGAAAAGGTCATCGTAAGGCTTACCACGGCCGGGTTGCGCGACAAGGAAATAGCCGCCAGGCTGAAGCTCTCACCGCACACGGTCCACGTGCACAGGCGGAACATCTTCCAGAAGCTAGGCCTGCACAAGCAGACAGAGCTGGTCCGCTACGCCATAAAAGAAGGCCTGGACAGCCTTTGAGCGTTGGAACGATTTATGAACGGCGGAGGCGCCGGGACCGGCGCCCTTCTCAGCGCGGAAGCTCCAGATAGAAGACGGAGCCCTCTCCCTCGGAAGACTCGGCCCAGAGCCGGCCGCCGTTGGCCTCGGCCAGACGGCGCGCTATCGGCAGGCCGATCCCGTCGCACTTCCCGGAATTACCGGGGACGCTGAAGAAGAGTTTCCATATTTTCGGCAGGTCCGCGGCCTTTATCCCCGGGCCGTTGTCGGCCACCCGATAGAGCGAAACCCCGCCCTTTTCGGAGCCGCCGACGACAATCACCGGCTTGCGGGCGCCGTGCCGGTGCCTGATCGCGTTCGAGAGCAGGTTTGCGAAGATCTGCCCCACCGCCCCGGGATCGGCCGTGCACCACGGAAGGCTCCCCACCTCTACCCGAGCGCCGGCGGCCTCCACCTGGTAGGCCATGGCCGCCAGTTCCTTCCTGATGACGGCCGCGGCGTCCACCGGTTCCGGCCTCATTTCCAGCCGGCCCTGTTTGGCCACCTTTATTATCCCGTCCAGCAGCCCGGCGATCTTGGCAGCGCTCTCTTCCAGCGAGTCGATGGATTCCGGCGCCAGGTTGCGCGCCATGTCCAGCGCCTGCGCGCGGCTCTCTTTCCCGCCGTCCCCGGTCTCCAGCATCTCCGTGAGCCGGGCCACGTCGGACCTCAAATACTTGCTGAAGCCCTGTATGCAGAGCAGCGGCGTCCTTATATCGTGCGCCGAAAGCAGCAGGAAATCCTGCATCTCGGCGTGTCTCTTTTCCAGCTCCGCAGACAGGCGCAGGCTCTCTGCGCGCCCGCAGCGCCGCGCGGCCGGGGCGGCCATGGAGTGCACCGCGACCGGAGAAGGAGCCCCGGCGCCGGGGAGCGGATCTATGACGGCCTCCCGTTCCCTGCCTCCGGCCTCCAGCTCGGCCGCGGCCCTGGCGCCGCCTTTGATCGCTTTTTCCAGCGGACAGGCGGCATGCGGGGCGTCCAAGCCTAAAAGTTCGTAGCACCGACCGCCCTTCAGCCCCTCCAGCTTCCGCCCGAACAGGGCCTCCGCGGCTTTGTTGGCCAGCAGCACGCGCCGGTCTCCGTCCATAAGCCACAGCGGCGTATTATAGCCGTGAAAAGCGGTTTCCAGCAGGGCGTTCTCCCCCGCGCGGCCTCCGGCGCTTCTTTTCAGGTCCTCTTCTTTTTTCATGCAAGTCCAGAACCGCCAAGCGGCGGCGACCATAAAATCATAAAACAAAAGCGGAACCATGATAAATACCACTTTCGTGGTATATGCCATTCCGGCCAAAAAGCCGGGTCCGGCAAATTTAGTAGAATCTCTGCTGCTGAACGCCGGCGTAGCTCAGCGGTAGAGCAACCGCCTTGTAAGCGGTAGGTCACCGGTTCAATCCCGGTCGCCGGCTGAAAATTTGATATAATAGTTGGATACGGCCCCTTCGTCTAGCGGCCTAGGACGCTGCCCTCTCAAGGCAGAGACCACGGGTTCGAATCCCGTAGGGGCCGCCAAATTTTCCCGCGGGAAAAATTGGCGCAAGAAATATCCGCTAGCGCCTTTGTTTCCCGCAGTTTTTCCGACGGAAAAATAAATTTTAAATTTATTTTTTTCCCCACGGGTTCAACAATGAAGTGCAACACCTAGAGGTAAATCTGTACTCTAGGTGTTATGGCAACAAACTACAAACAGCTCTCCTCCCGGGAGCGTGACCAGATCGCT
>JAJYNO010000002.1 GCA_021786295.1 bacterium
AGTCGAGTGCGACGGGCACGTACGCGTTGAACACTACGGGCAACGCGGGCAGCGTAACGAACGGGGTGTACACGAACGCTGCGAACACGATGACGGGGTCGCTGACGATGAGCGGGGCCAACGCCGACATAATCAGCGGTTCATCGATAACGACCAGCGGCAGTTTCTATGGTGACGGTTCGAACCTGACTGGTGTTATCCAGTCGAGTGCGACGGGCACGTACGCGCTGAACACCACCGGTAACGCGGCGACGGCAACTAATGCGGCGGCTGTGACGAACGGCGTATACACGAACGTTGCGAACACGATAACCGGTTCGCTGACGATGAGCGGAGCTGGAGCCGACATCGTGAGCGGTTCTTCGATAACTACTACCGGCAGCATGCTCGCTAACGATGCGACGTTCACCAATTCGGTCAGCGCCGGGAAGGTGGTCGTCGCAGATGCGACCACGTCCAGGTTCCACCTCCCGGTCCTTACGCAGAATCAGATAGAGGCGCTTTATCCCGCTGCGGCAGGGGACCTTTATTTTGACAGCAATGCCGTGGCGGTTTGCGTAAGCACCGGTACTACGCAGTATGCCATAGCTTATGCAAGTGATACGGCCAAAGGCTGCGGACAACCGTGATGCTGCGCGATATCGGGCCGGGGCTCTCACCGGCCCGCAGACGCAGGTAGTTCGGTCTGTTTAAGGTGTCTGTGTTCGGAAGGCTTTTTATGGGATACAAGAGCGTCGGTGTCGCTGTGATGGCGGCTTTTCTGGGCGCGTCGGGCGCGTGGGGTGCCGTCTCCGTGGAGACTCATGCCTTCACCTCGGGCCTGGCGGTTTCCGCCAGCGGGGGGAAGACGCTGGAGTCCACCGCCGGGGAGGTCTCCGGCCCGCTGATGACCTCCGCCTCTTACGGCGTGCGCGGGGGCCATTCCGCCACCAGCCACAGCCCTGGCGTAGTCTACGACCTTACGGCCACTCCTAACTCCTCCAACGGTGCCCTTCTGCAGTGGACCAGCGTCGGCTCCGACGGCCTTACGGGCCAGGCGAGCTACGTGGAGATAAAGATAGCAACCTACCCGATCACCTATTCCAACTATTCGACCGTGGATTCCTCGCTTACGGTCTCGGCGCTGAGCCCCGGCTCGGTGGACCAGCGCATCTACGGCGGGCTGCAGTCGGGCAAGACCTATTACGTGGCAATAAGGGTGCGTGACAGCTCGAACATGTACGGCCGTCTGTCGGCCAACTCCTCCTTCGCCATCAATCCTGTAAAGCCGCTGGCCCCGATCGTCACCGGCGTCAGCTCAAACGGCGACTTTACCATTTCCTGGCTGCCGGTCACCTCGGACGTGAGCGGCGATCCGGCCACGGTCGCGAACTACGAGATCTTCTCCAGCACCGCCCTCAGCGGGACGGTCTCTTCCCCCATAGTTCTTTCCTCAAGCACGCTGTCCTACACCGTCTCCGTTCTGCCGTCTCAGTGGTACTTCGTGAAGACGCTGGACGGCAACGGCGTGCTCAGCGACGCTTCAATCTGGCTGAGCAACTCCGAACAGCTGACCCGAACGGTAGCGGACGACCAGCGGGCGGTGGTGGACATGGCGCCATATGCGCAGCAAGCGCTTACTTCGGCGGGTCTTACTCCGGCGCTGGAGGACCAGCCCGCCTATGAGAGCGGTTCCACCGTGGTGGCTTATAAGTTCTTCCTGCGCGACGCGGCCAACAAGGAGGCCGCGGCCAGGACGCTCGACAACGACGCTACGCTTACCCTGCCGCTCTCTAAGACCGGCGCCTTCACCGTCAGCGGCTTCACTCCTTCCGTTGCCTACAGCGCCTACGATTACGCCGTCTACTATTATAACGGCGTGGAGGACGTGAAGCTGGGCGGCACCGTGGACCCGTCCAACGGCACCATCTCCGTGGTCACGCGCCAGACAGGCCTGTTCAAGGTCAAGCAGGTGCTGCGGGCCCAGGGTTTCCAAATAACGCAGACAGTGCCCAGGAAGATCTTCACCCCCAACGGCGACGGCGTCAATGACGTGTTCAATATCCTCTACGAGAACCCGGAGGGACTGGACATAACCGACGCGAAGGTCTATGACCTTTCCGGGGCTCAGATAGCCAGCCTGAAGCCTGGCACCTACAACACCGAGGCGTCGCTGTCGTGGGACGGCGTGCGCTCCAACGGGGAGAAGGCCGCAGCGGGCATCTATATCTATCAGTTCAAGGCCGGCGGAAAGTATTACAACGGTACGGTGGTGCTGGCCAGGTAGCGGGCTGCGGTATCTACGGCAGGCTGTGCGGGCGCGGCGGGCTGACCGCCTTGCGGTGGTCACATTCAGGTAATATTTATGAAACAGCCGAAGGCTAAAATTATAACTGTGGCAAAAGGGCTACTTTTTGCGTTCGTCATTGCCGCGTTATCTATGAAGGCTGATGCCGCTTTTTTGTCGGATCCCTGCGGGGCGCGCGCCGCCGCGATGTCAGGGGCTTTTACCGCCGTGGCCGGCGGTGCCGAGTCGGCCTGCGCCAACCCGGCGGCCCTGGTGGAGCTTTCCGCCCCGGAACTGACCGCCGTTTATGGCCGCCTCTATTCCGGCCTCAGCGACGATTCAAATATAGGCCAGGGTTATTTCGGCTTGGCGATGCCTGTCCAGCCATATCTGCACGGTTCCGCTGCCTTCAGCTGGGACAATACGCGTCTGACCGACGCCTATTCCGAGAGCTCTTATTCCCTCAGCTACGCCACCACGGTCTATCACGGCATAGGCGCGGGCCTGTCGTTGAAGTACTTGCGCCGCGCCTACACATCGGACGCCTACACCGCGGTAGATCCTCTTTTCCTCAACAACGGGTATTCAAAGAGCGCCTTGGGCGCCGACATGGGGCTTTTCTACCGCCCCCGGCAGAACTACGCGCTGGGGCTGGCCCTTAAAAATTTCAATAAGCCGGATATGGGTCTGGGCTCCCCCGACCGGCTCCCGGTTGAGGTCCACGCCGGAGTTTCCTATCTGGTCCGCTCCAGCCTGCTGGACCTGGACGCCGCCTTCGCAGGTTCCGACTACAATTTCGCGGCCGGCGCGGAGTATTCCTTTCAGCGCAACTATGCGCTGCGCCTCGGCTTCTCGTCTGGGAACGATTCTCGCCGCAGCGTCACGCTGGGGCTCGGTGCGCATTTCGGCATGGCTTCCTTCGATTACGCTTTCAGCCTGCCTATAAGCGGCATCGCGGGCACGATAGGCTCGCACCGCCTGGCCTTCTCTTTCCGCTTTGGCGCCCCTCCTGCCGCTGCGGCGGTCCCTGAAGAGACGGACGAACTTAAGCTCGTGCAGGACAAGGCCGCGCGGCAGGAGACCCAGATCCGCGAACTGCAGCGCCGCATCGACGAGCTGGCCAGCAGGCCCGTTCCGCAGCCGGTACAGGCTACACCCCAGCCCGTCCAGGCCCCGGTGCCCGCCCCGGTCCCTCAGCCTGTTCAGGCCGCCCAGCCGGCGCAGGCGCCGGCCGCGGCGCAGCCTTCCGCGGCGGAGATGCAGGCCCAGGCCGAGATGGCCCGCCAACTCGAGGAACTGCGGCGGGAACTGGAGAAGTCCCGCGCCGAGATGGAGGCGCTCAAAGCCAAGGAGTCCCGCAGAACCGCGCCCGCCGCCAGGCCCAGGCCGCAGCCAGCGCCCGTCCGCCCGACTCGCTACGTAGTGAAGGAAGGAGACACGCTCGAGAGCATAGCCGTCTCGGTGTACGGGGACGCCGACCGCTGGCCGGATATCTACCGCGCCAACGCTGGCTCCGTCGGCCGCGGCGGAGAGGTGAAGCCGGGGCAGGTTCTCACGCTGCCCTAGCGGGGGAGGCGGGACAGGTTCCGGGAACGCAGCTTCATACGGTGCATCATTTATGAAAGAGAATTTTGACGAGTCCTCGCTCAACGAGTCCGCGATAACCGACGTGGAAACGGCCCGCCTGGCCCTGCGCTGGGCTCTGGACAAGATCCGCGCGCTGCACGAGGAGGACTTGAAGACCCGCCAGAACCTGCAGGAGAAGTCCAGCCAAGTCGCCTTTCTGGAGAACCAGCTCAAGGCGAAGAACGCGGAACTGGAGCGCTCCTCCCGCGTGCACGAGGAGGAACTGAAATCGCGCCAGTCCTCGCTGGAATACCAGTTCAAATCCCGCCTGGAGCGCCTGGCCGATCGCGAGAAGGAACTGGAGGACAAGATCTCCAAGAGCGAAGAAGTGCTCAAGCAGAAGGAATCGCGCCTCGAGAACGATTACCAGAAGAAGGCCGAAGAACTGCGCTCCCGCTGGGCGCAGGTGGAAGGCGAACTGTGGCAGCTGCGCCAGGAACAGATGGCAAAGCAGCAGGAATTTGAGCGCGTATACGGCGCGAGGCTGGAAGAAGAAAAGAAACGGATGGCCGAAGAGGCAACGGAGCAGAAAGCACTGCTGGACGAGACTTACCGGAACAAGGTGGAGGAACTGGAAAGGCGCGAACGCACCGTCGGGGACGAACTGAAGAAGCAGGAAGCGGTGCTCAAATGGGCCAAAGACAGCTGGCAGAAGGAGACCGAGGAGCGCGACCGCGCGCTCAAACAGAAGGAACTGGAGATAGAGAAGAAACTCCTTGAGAAGAACCAGGAGATAGACGATTACAAAGTTAAGCTCTCGCTGCTCGAGAAGCAGCTCAGGGAGTTCCCTGAGGCCGTGAAGCGCCGCGACGACGACCTGGCCCGCTACAAGGACGCCATCGGGAGCCTCGAGAGCGTCATCCGCACGCTGGAGACGGAGAAGAAGAACCTGCAGGCCGATTACGAGAGCCGCCTGTCCAAGGCCGCAGACTCCCTGGAGACGGAACGCGGCCGCTTCCGCGAGATGGAAGCGGAGATCCCGAAGCGGCTCAAGATCGCGGTGGAACACGAGCGCAACCGCTTCGCCGAGAAGCTGCAGGAGACCGAACGCGGCTACCGCGAGGACCTGGGCAAGCGGCAGGACGAGATAGAGTACCTGCAGCGCAACCTGCGCACCTTCGAGGAGACGATCAAGAGCCTGCAGTCCGAGAGGGAGGCGCTTGCCCACAAAACGGAGCAGATGCAGACCCAGTACAACGTCAGGCAGGAGGAGTTCGCCTTCCGAGAAAAACAGCTGCAGTCCGAGTACGACGTGCGTCTAAAAGTGGAGCTGGAGAAGAACTCCGCCGCGCTGCGCTCGGAACTGGAGAGCGCCGGTCGTATCTACGAGGACAGCCTGCGCCTGAAGGTGGAGGAGATCTCCCACCTGCGGCGCGACCTGGAAGACCTTTCCAAGGAGAAGGCCTCAGCCAAGGAGGCGCAGGCCGAACTGCGCCGGCAGCTGGAGGCGCAGGCTCAGAAAGCCTCGGCCGACAGGGACGCTTTGAAGGCCGCAATGCAGGCGGAACTGGAGCAGAAGCTCTCCGAAGCTGCCGCCCACGCGGAGAAACGCCTGGCCGCGGAGAAACAGAGGTTCTCCGCCGAACTGGACAACCGCGCCGCGGAATTCAAAGGCGAACTGGCCCGCAAGGAGGACGAGATAAATTCCCAGCGCCTGGCGCTGCAGAAAGCCGCGGACGAGGCGCGCCTGCAGCGTCAGCAGGCAGCGGAGGAACTGAAGGCCGCGGTGGCTCAGGAGAAGTCCAGGGGCGCCGCGGAGCTGGAGGACCGCGCGGCGCGTCTGTCCGCCACGATAAAGCTGCGCGATGACAAGATAGCCGAGCAGGCCGCCGCGATGGAGGCGGTGCGCATCGAGAAAGAGGAGCTGCTGCTGATGGAGCGCGAGCGCCTGCAGCGCCTCTACGCCGAGAAAGAGAAGGCGATGGACGAGGAACTCTCGGTCCGCGATGCGGAGCTGCTCCGGGTCAAGGAGAGCCTGGCCAAAGCCGCGGCGGAAAGGGAGTCCGTCGCGTCCGCCCATACCGCGGAACTGGACTCTCTGTCCGCGTCCCATGCCTCGGAAAAGCGGACGCTAGAGGATAAACTGGCCGCCATGGCTCAGCGCCTGGCCGACGAAGAGGCGGCGGCCGGCATAAGGCTGGATTCCGCGCTGCGCAAGGAAGCAGAGCGCTACGGCGAGATAATAGAGCGCAAGAACGCCGAACTGGAGGCGGCCGCGAGGCTCCGCCAGGAACGGGAGGAGTCCTACCGGAAGACCCTCGCGGACATACGCAACAATCTTTCCGAGTCGCTCTCCAGGATGGAGGACCTCAAACGGACCGCCGAGGAGCGCCAGGCGCAGCTGCTGGTCCTGCAGGCCGAGCTGGCCCAGGAGAAAAAGCAGGCGGGAGACCAGATCGCGTCCCTCTCCGCCAGGCTTTCCGACCGCGAGAAGCTGTATAAGGAACTCCGCACCGAGCACGATGACCTCAAGGAGGCCTTTGAGGCTGAGGTCAAGGACGCTGAGCGCCGCTATAACGACGCGCTGCTCAAGCTGCGCGGCGTCGAAGAACAGAAATCGGCCCGTGACAAGCAGATAGAATCCCTTAAACGCGACTTGGAACTGGTGCGCGCCGAGAACCTGCGCCGCGAGCAGGAGGCCTCGGAGCTCAAGTCCTCCGCCGCCAAGCAGGTGGAGAACGAGCGCCGCGAGATGCACGCCTCCGGGGAACGCCGCGCCCATGAGTACGCGCAGAAGGAGAAGGCGCTGCTGGCCGAGATCTCCTCGCTGCGCGATATGGCCAACGCCAAGGACGTGCTGCTGGAGAAACACAAGGTGCAGCTGGACGAGGCCCGCAGCGGGGCGGAGCGGCTGAAAGCCGCTCTCGACGAAGAGCGCGCCAGACAGGCCGAGACGGCCGGCTCCATGCAGACGATGCGCGGCGAACTGGACGAGCAGCTTCGCGCCTTCGCCGAGCGGGAGAAGGCGCTGAAGGAGGAGCTCGTCTCGCTCAAGAAGGAACTGGCCTCCAGCGCCGGAGAGGCCCTCGAGAACAGAGGGGAGGCCGAGAATTTGAAGGCCTCCCTGGGGCGCCTGAAGGCCGCTTTCGAAGAGGAGAAGCGGCGCAGGGCAGAGGCCGAGACCTCCCTGCTTTCCTCCCAGTCCGCGCTGAGCGGTAAGACGACGGAGGCGGAGTCGGTCAAGTCGGACGCCGAGAACCTCAGGGCCAGGCTGAAGCAGCTCGGCGAGGTCCTGTCAGGCGAACGCAAATCCCGCTCCGAGGCGGAGGCGGAAGCCGCCTCCCTCCGGTCCGCCCTGAACGGTAAGGATTCCGAGGCCGGGAACGCCAAGGCGGAACTCGCCGAAGTGAAGGAACGCCTGCTGCAGCTGGGCGCAGCGCTGGAGGAGGAGAAAAAACGCCGTTCTGAATCAGAATCCGCCTATCTCTCTTTGCAGGCCGAGCTCCGCGAGAAAAATTCCGAGACCGAGGCCCGCAAGGCGGATATTGATGCCCTGAAGAACGGCATAGAGCGCTTAAAGGCCGCTTTCGTGGAGGAGCGCCGGAAGCGCGAGGACTCCGAAGCATTGGCCCAGAACGCCAGTGCGGCCCTGCAGGAAAAGCTGGACCAGATGGCCGCGCGCAAGAGCGAGTACGACACGCTCCGCCAGTCCCTGGACAGGCTCAGGACCTCGCTCGAGGAGGAGAGCCGCAAGCGCGCGGAAGCGGAACTGTCCGCCTCCACCGCGCGGTCTGCCCTGAACGAGAAGACGGAGGAGGCCGGCAAAAGGGCTTCGGAGGTAGAGGCTCTCAAATACGCCATAGAGCGCCTCAGGCACGCCTTCGAAGAAGAAAGGGGCAAACGCGCGGAGAGCGAACTGCTCGCGGAGACCGCGCATTCGGCCCTGCGCGAGAAACAGGAGGAATTCCTTAAGACCCAGAAACTGGTCGAGCAGCTAAAGGACAAGCTCCGGCTATGGAAGAACAGATAAGCAGCCACCTGAGCGACCTGGAAGGCCTCAATTCCGAGCTGGACGGGTTCCTCTCCGACCTGCGCGGCCGCGAGGAGTCGCTGACGGCGCGGGTGAAGGCTCTGGAGGAGGAACTCGCGTCCTCCCGCGCCTCCGCCGCCAGGGTCCTGGACGAGGCTAAAGCCGCTCTCGCCTCGGAACGGGACGCGGCCGCTGTCCGGCTGCAGGCGCTCTCCGAGAAACTGGAGGACGCCAAGGCTTCTTCGGCGGAAAAAGAGAAGCTGCTCAAAGAATCCCGCGCCGCCGCCAAAGAGGACGCTGCCGGGTTCAACGCCGCGCTGCAGGCGGCCAGGGCCGAGCTGGCCAGGGAAAGTTCGGCGCACGCCGCCGCCTCGCTGGACCGCGACGACCTGTCCAGACGCCTGCAGGCCGCGGAAGAGCTTATAGACAAGGCCAAGGCCTCGCTGGCCGAGAAGGACGCCCAACTGAAAGAAGCCCGCGCCGAGGCGGGGGAGAAGTCCGCGGAGCTGGCGGCCGCCATAGAGCAGGCCCGAGCCGACCAGCGCGCCGAGAGCATGAGGGCCGACGCCCTCGCAGCGGAACGCGGGGAGCTGCTGGGCCAGCTGGCCGCGCGGGAAAAGATGCTTGAGGCAGAAAAGGCGAGGACCGCGGATAAGGAACAGCAGATACTCTCCGGACATGCCGCCGTGAAGGCTAAGCAGGAGGAGATCGAAGGGCTGAAGCGCTCCATAGAGGAGCTGAAGGCGGACCTTGCCCTGGAACGCGCCAGCGTCAAGGACCGGGAGGCCCAGCTGCAGAAGGCGGCGCGGCTGACCGAAGGCCTGGAAAAGAAACTGGAGCTGGCCGCACAGGAAAATTCCCGCTCCGAGGAAGGCTTCCTGCTCAAACTTGAGCTGGTCAAGAAGGAACTGCGCGAGCAGACCAGGCGCACCGAGGAGATGGAGCGCAAGCTGGCCGCCGCCGGAGCCAGGCTGGAAGACGCCTTGTCCGAGGCCGCTGCGAACGCCAAACTGCTTGCCGAGTCAGACTCCGCGCTGGCGGAGAAGGAAACCCAGCTTAAGGACGCCAATCTCAAGCTCAAGGAGCTGACGAAGGAGTTCGCTCAGCTGAAGAGCGGAAGCGCGCACGAGAGCGCCGCACGGGCGCGGGAGACCGCCGCCGCCATGGCCGCGCGCGTGGAGGAGCTGGAAGGCGCCCTGTCCCGGGCCGCTCTGGAGCACATGGAGAAGTACCGGGCCGTGCAGGCCGAGCTCAGCGCCGTCAGGGCCGATCTGCGGTCCAGGGAGGAGGAGAGCGCCGCGCTGCGGTCCAGGGAGGAGAGCCTTTCACGCGAGCTCGGCGACGCCGAAGAGAAATGGAAGTTCGCCTCGGCGCAGCTGCACAATGTCTCCTCCAAGCTCAGGAACGCCGAGAACGAGATAGAGATAGCGCAGGGCCGAATGAAGTCGCTGGAAGCGGAGCGAGATAAGTTCAGGACGGCCGCGATAAAGGCGGAAACGGCGGCCTCCGCCTTGGCGGCCCAGGAGTCGCGGGCCAGGGACGGAGAGGCCGCGGGACTCATGGCCGCGCTGGAGGAGCAGTCCGCCAAGTACACTGAACTGCTGCGCAGGTACGACGACCTGGTCCTCGCCAACGAAACGCTCTCCGGGGAGAAGGCCGGCCTCAAGGCCGAATCCGACTCCCTGCGCGAGGCCCTGAAGGCGGCGCAGTCCGCCTCCGCCGCGCAGGCCGGGGAAAAGTTGGGGGTCGAGACGGGGCTGATGGCGCAGCTCCGGGCGGCCGAGACGGAACTGAAGAAAAAAGATTTCGAGCTGCAGGAGGCCCTCTCCGCTGCGTCGCTGGCGGCCAGGGACTCCGAGGAACTGCGCCGGGAGCTGGAGGAAAAGGAGTCCTCCGCCGCCGGAGAGGCGGAGGCGGAACGCGCGCGTTACGCGGAACTTTCGGAGAAGATGCATAACGCGGAGATCATGCTGAAGAAGAAGGAGTTCGAAGTGGCCGAGGCCAGGGAGGCGCTTTTTTCCCTTGACGGGGAATGCGCGCTGCTGCGGCGCAGCCGCGCCGAGCTTGCGGAGAAGTATTCGCGGGAGATACACGCGGAGAACGAACAGCTCAGGAAGGCCCAGGCGGATATCTCCTCCCGCGACGAGGTCATTTCCCGCCTCGGAGCCGCGGAGGAGGAGCTGAAACGGGAGACGGATGCCCTGAAAAAGGAGAAACAGGGCCTGCTTTCCCTGATGCGCAAAAAATCCCCCGGCAAGGCGCAGAAAGAGAAGGCCTCGGAGGCTGAGCGCCTGCTTGCGGAGAAGGAGAGCCGGCTGGTGAAGCTGCGCGCCGAGCTGGAACATACCCGGGCGGAGAAGGCCGAACTGCAGGGCAGGGAAAAGGAGCTGCGGGAGGAACTGAAGTCCAGGCCGTACCGCGCGATGCTGCGGGAGGCCGAAGAGAAGCTGCTGATAAAGGAAAAGATGCTCTCCGATGTGACGTCGCGCATGAGGCGGCTGGAAAGGGATTTCGAGGAACTTAAGGTCCGCGGGCAGAGCGCGGGTTCGCCCGGATATCTCCCGGACTTCGAGGAGCTGGTGGCCGGGGTGGCGCACCAGGTGGCCAATTCTATCAGCATAATCCGCAGTCACGCGGAATTCTGCGCCGAGGCTCCGGAATCGGACGGGGCGCGCGAATCCCTGGACGTGATAGTGCGCAATATCGTGAACCTGCAGAAGAAGATAGACCTTATAATGAACTTCTCCAGGCCCGTCATACCGCAACGTTCTCCTGAGCGCCTTTCCGCGGTAGTGTCGGAGGTGCTCGAAGGGCTGAGGTCCTCGGGCCGCCTGGAGAACGTCCGGGTGAAGGTGAAAGGCGGCGAGAAACTTAAGCCGATAAGCATAGACCGCGTGCGCTTCGCGGCCGCCGCTGAGCAACTGCTGCTGAACGCCGCCGAGTCCATGCCGGCCGGGGGCGAGCTTTCGGTCTCTATTTCCTCCGGCGGCGGCAAGCAGCGCCTGGAGATAGCGGACAAAGGAGAAGGCATCGAGAGGAAGAATCTGGCCTCAGTATTCCATCCTTTCTTCACGACGCGCCACGGCAAGATGGGCCTGGGGCTGACCCTGGCCCGCAACGTCGCGAGGGCTCATGGCGGCTCCCTGGAACTTCACAGCGAGGCCGGCAAGGGCACGCGGGCCGTGATGGAACTGCCTGAAATTTCCTGACGAGGGACTATGGCGAGAATACTTATAGTCGACGACGAACCGGACATGCGCTTGGCCGTGCGGAACGTCCTGAAACTGCGCGGTTACGAGATCACGGAAGCCGGCGACGGCCCTGCCGCTATCGCGCTCGCCAAGGAGAACCGCCCGGACCTGGTCCTGCTGGACATGCGCCTGCCGGGCATGGACGGCATGGAGGTCCTCTCCGCATTGAAGAAGGTGGACGATACCGTTCCGGTCGTCATGATAACCGGTTACGGCCACATACAGTCCGCCGTCGACGTGATGAAGCTCGGCGCCAGCGAATACCTTCAGAAACCTTTCGAGAACGCGCAGTTGGTGGAGACCGTGAGGCGCTTTGTGCCGGGACCGTCCGCGCGGCGTCCGATGCCGCAGGCGCGACGCGAAGAGCCTCTGCCCGCGCCGGAGGCGATGCCCGAGGCCAGGCCCGCCGAGCCGGTCCCAGTCAGCCGTCTCAGGCCGCTGCGGGCGCTGGCCTGGGGAATAGCCTTGCTGCTGGCGGGGCTTGGGGTCTACAGGCTGGCCTCCGGCGGGGGGGCTTCCTACTATCGCGAATATCCGGGTACGGCCGCCAACGTTTCCGCCATGGTATGGTCCGACGGAAAGCTGCTGGCCGGCGATTGGCTGGCGCAGGCGGTATATCAGTATTCCCTTTCGCGCGGCGGCCTGGAACTGGTACAGACCTTCCCGCTGGAAAAGACCCATATAAGCGGTCTTGCCGCCGTAGGGGATACCCTCTACGTGGCCGATTCCTGGAAGAAGGTGATAGAGGCGCGCCGTCTTTCCCCCGGGCTTCCTCTCATCAGGAGCTATCCGGCTCCCGGCAACGTCAGCGCTCTTTTTTACGACGGGGAATTCCTCTGGACCTGCGACGGGGATGGGAACGTCGTGCTGCGGCACCCAGACCCTGACCTTACTCCCGCCGCATCCTTCAAGCTTCCGGAGAAGCCGGACCAGGTCTTCAAGGGCGGAAAATATCTCTGGACCCTGGTCTCCTCCACAGGGAAGATATACAGGCACAGGCTGGACGACAGCCTTACGCTGGACGGGATCTACAAGCTGAGGACTCCCAGACCCGGATATCCGCTCTCCGCCTTCGCCTGGCGCGACGGGCGTATCTGGTTCGCCAGGGACGGGCTCGGGATCATCTTCGAGGCCGGCAGCGGGGAGCTGGTGAAACAGTAGCCGCGGCGTTCCGGGGCGGCATAAAAAAACCCCGCAGCGAGCGGGGTTTTTTTATTGTTCCGGTCTCCGGTCCTTACTGCTGGAAGTCGTTGGCTGCGTTGGCGTCGGAGAGAGTGACCTTGCTGCCGCCCGCGCCGCCGGCGTAGGTAGCCGTGTAGCCGGCCGCGTACCTGGCGGGCGCGGTGCCGGTCCTGGTGGCGACGATCGTGAACTGGCTGCTGTCGGCCGAGGTTATCTGGATCTTGTAATACTTGAACTGGCAGGCCCCGGTCCCGGCGCAGCTGTTGCCGGTGGCGTCCTTGAGCGTGACGTCGAGCTGGTCGTAGCTGGTGGTATAGGTGCCGTTCCTCGCCATCGCGCGCTCCTCGGCGGAGGCGATCTCGGAGAAGATGGTCGTAGCCTCGGAATAACGGCTCTTCTCCACGATCTTCATATACTGCGGTATGGCGATGGATGCCAAGATGCCGATGATGAGCACGACCACGAGCAGCTCTATCAGCGTGAAGCCCTTTCTGCTAATCCTGTTCATAATTGTCGTCAGTCTCCTTCGAGAATTTTACCCCAAGTCTGCGCTACACGACTAAAGTATAGCATAGAAAAAGGGAAAAAGAACATTCCTTTACGCGGTGCGGGGGAAAAGGCGGGGAAGTGTGTGCGCCCGGCGCGATTCGAACGCGCGGCCACCCGCTTAAAAGGCGGATGCTCTACCACTGAGCTACGGGCGCTTTTGTCAGACCGTTTTTTAATTATAGCAAAAAGGCGGCCGCCGGCGGATTTTAAAATGGCTGCGGTTTTAAAATATAATGTCCGGGTATGCGAAAGCGCAGATATAAGGTCCGGGTGCGCGGCAAAGTGCGCAACAACCTGCTGCGGCGCGGCGGCATAGCCGCCGGGGCCGCGCTGGGGCTGGCCTTTTCGGCTTGGGGCCTGGCCGCCGCGGCCAGGCATTCCGGGCGCCTTCTGGAAGCGCGGCTCTTTTCTTTCACCCCGCGCGCCTTTTCCATCTCCTGCAGTTCCCCTCAGGTCTATTCCGGGATAAAGGCGCTGGCCGACGCGGACCTCGGCAAACCATTCACTTCCGGCGCGGCAGCCGACATGGCCGGCGAGATAAAGCGGCTCCATCCCGGACTGTCCTCGGTCAGGGTCTTCAGAAATTTCCTTACCGGCAAGGTCTCCGTTGATGCCCGCCCGGAAGAGGTCCTTTCCTCCGTTCTCTCCGACGGGACCACGGTATACCTGGGGACCAGCGGCAGGCTGATGACCGAAAGTCTCTCTTCCGGGGGAGAGGCGCCGTTCGCGGTCGAGCTTCGGAACGCGCCTTCTTCCGCTCCGTCCCTGGCTGCCTTCGTGGCGCAGATGCGGCCAATGGCAGGTCTTTTCTATTCCCGCCCGGTCTCCCTTTTCTGCGACGGACGCTCCTGGGACTGCAGCTTCAGGCTGGCCGACGGTACGGAGGTCCTGTGGGGCGGATTTGAATTCAACCGCCTGAAAATAATAAGATTGAACGAAGTCATGAAGGACGCCCTTTCGAAGACGGCCGGACCGCTGCGCGCGGACCTGCGCGGTTTCGGCGAGGGAAAGATCTTCGTTTCCGCGCTGAAGAAAGACGGGAATTCCTGAAAAGAACGCTGGGTCCGGCGGCCTGCCGGGAAAAAGATCGGTTTCTGTCGGGAGCATCATATGGGAAAATCCGAGATCATCGCCGGGCTGGACATGGGCTCGGGAAAAGTCACCTGCATAATAGCCGAGCGGGACGACGAGCACAACAAGCTGAAGGTGCTGGCCGGAGCGTCGGTTCCCTGCCGCGGCCTGAAAGGCGGCGTCGTCGTAAACATAGAGGAAGCCGCCAGCGCCGTCGAGCGCGTGATGGACGCGGCCGAGAGCAAGGCCAACGAGGTCGTCGGCGAGGTTTACATGGGAGTGCGCGGCGCGCACATCCAGGCTTTCGACAGCAAGGGCGCCTACAACATCGCCCGCACGGACAAGGAGATCACGGGCGAGGACGTCGCCAACGTCATCGAGACGGCGAAAGCCTTCCAGCTTTCCCCGGACCGGGAGATCCTGCACGTGATCCCGCAGGGCTTCTCGCTGGACCGCCAGCGCGGCGTGCCGAACCCGATAGGCATGGAGGGCGCGCTGCTGGAGGTCGGAGTGCACATCATCACCGCCTCCAGCCCGGCCATCAACAACCTGGTCAAGTCGGTCTCCAAGGGCGGTTTCCGCGTCGTGGCCCCGATCTACACTTTGCTGGCCGTAGGAGAGCTGGTGGTCTCGGAGGAGGAGAAGGAGCTCGGCTGCATCCTGATGGACGCCGGCGGCCAGACCACCTCCATAGCCATCTACTCCGAGGGGGGCATCCATTTCTCGCGCGAGATCCCCATCGGCGGGGACAGCATCACCCGCGATATCGCCTACGGCCTCGGCACCAAGATCGAGTCCGCTCAGGAGATCAAAGAGAAGTACGGCGCGGTCCTCTCGAAGATCATCGAGGAGGACAAACCGATAGTGATCACCAAGCTCGACGGCCGCACGAAGAAAGAGGTGAAGCCGCGCGAGCTGCTGGACTTCATCCAGCCGCGCGCGGAGGAGATATTCGAGAAAGTAAGCCAGGCCGTCCAGGCCTCGAGCTATCCGGACCTGCCGGGCGGAGCGATACTTACCGGCGGCGCGGCCCTGCTGCGCGGCATGCCGGAAGCCGCCGAAGTGATGCTGGACCTCAACCAGTCCCGCCTCGGCCTGCCGGCGCAGGAACTGCTGCAGTGCCCCGAGGAGTACATGACGCAGTCCTATATCGGCGCGCTGGCGCTGGTGTGTTATCCCTACCTCAAGAACTGGACGGCCGACGTGTCGGCCCCGGCGCGGGGCGGGGCGATGGAAAAGAAATTCTGGCGCTGGCTCAAGGACCTGTTCTGAGAACGCCGGGCCCGAAGTCCCCTACTATGTCCGAAAACAGGATACGCTATGAGAACGACTTCCATAACCGGGAAGCCGTGATAAAGGTCATTGGCGTGGGCGGGGGCGGCGGCAATGCCGTCAACCGCATGGTGGAAGCGGAGATCCGCATGGTGGAGTTCGTGGCCATCAACACCGACGCCCAGGACCTGCGCCGCAGCAAGGCGCCGAACCGCATCCAGATCGGAGAAGGCCTGACCAAGGGACTGGGCGTCGGCGGGGATCCCTCCAAGGGCGCGTCGGCCGCGGAAGAATCAGTGGAACTGCTCCGCGAGGCTGTCGCCGACGCCGACCTGCTCTTCATAACCGCCGGCATGGGCGGCGGCACCGGCACCGGGGCCGCCCCGATACTGGCCAGGACGGCCAAGGAAGCCAATCCAAACGCGCTTATCATCGGCGTGGTCACGCGGCCTTTCAACTTCGAGGGGAAGACCCGCGCCGACCAGGCGCAGGTCGGAATAAACGAGATCCGCAAGCACGCGGACTGCCTGCTGGTAATACCGAACCAGCACATCCTTTCCGAAGTGGACCGCGACACCAGTTCCGAGGAGGCCTACCGCATGGCCGACGACGTGCTGCGCCAGGCCATACAGGGCATTTCCGACGTGATAACCAGTTCCGGCGCGATCAACGTCGATTTCATGGACGTTCGCCGCATCATGACCAAATCGGGAGAGGCGCTGATAGGAATGGGGCGAGCGGCCGGCGACGCGCGCCATATAGAGGCCGCCAAACAGGCCATCCACTCTCCGATGCTCGAGAGCGCTGTCATAGACGGCGCCAAAGGTATCCTGGTCAATTTCACCGCCTCGCGCGACATCCGCATGGTGGAGGTCGACGAGGCGATGGAGTACATCAGCAAGAACGCAAGTCCTGAGGCGATGATAAAGTACGGCCAGGTGTTCGACGACACGATGGGCGACGACCTGAAGATCACCGTGATCGCTACCGGCTTCACCCCGAAGCGCCACGATATCGCCAGCGAGCTGCGCCGCCGCAAGGACCTGGACCGCAGCGGGCAGCCGCGCCGCCGCCTGGAGGGGGGCCAGCCGGCTTTCGAGCCGGCTCCCTCCTCGCAGGAGGACCTGGACAAGCCCGCCTATATGCGCCGCGGCAAAAGGCGGCTTGACTGAGCTCCGCGGGCGGGGGATCCCTATGCCGATAGACCTGAACCTACTTCTGAAAGTGATGGTGCAGAACAAAGCCTCGGATACGCATATCCGCGGCGACTCGCCGGTCTTTCTCCGCATCAACGGGAACATCACGCCGATAAATTCCTCGCGTATGACGCAGCAGGAAGTCGAGAACATTATCTTCCCGCTGATGACCGACCGCCTGAAACGCATCTTCGAGGAGAAGCACGAGGCGGACTTCTCGCACGACGGGGGGGAACTGGGCCGGTTCCGCTTCAACGTCTTCCTGCACAAGGGCAAGGTGGGCGTGGCTATACGCCATATCCCGCTCAAGATCCCGACCTTCGAGGAACTGAGGCTGCCGGTGGATTCGCTGAAGAAGATACTTCAGAACGAACGCGGGCTTGTGCTGGTGACAGGCATCACCGGCTCGGGCAAAACCTCCACGCTGGCGGCGATGGTGGAATACCTGAACCAGAGCTGGGACGCCCACATCATCACCATAGAGGACCCTATCGAGTTCTCGTTCACCGAGAAGAAGTGCATCATCAGCCAGCGCGAGCTCGGTTCCGATACTACCACCTTCGTGGACGCGCTGCGCGCCGCCATGCGCCAGGACCCCGATGTGATCCTTGTCGGCGAGATGCGCGACCTGGAGACCACGCAGGCCGCGATAACGGCCGCCGAGACCGGGCACCTGGTCTTCGCCACGCTGCACACTATGAACGCGGTGCAGACCATCTCCCGCATCATCGACCTCTTTCCGCCCCATCAGCAGGCTCAGGTCCGCATGCAGCTTTCCGAAAGCCTGCGCGGCATCATCTCGCAGCGCCTGCTGTCCTGCACGAAGGGCGGGCGGCTGCCCGCGGTCGAGATAATGACCAACACGCCGCACATCAAGAAGATGATAGCGGACAACAACCTGGATTCCGTGGCCCAGGCGATAGCCAAGGGCGGGTTCTACGGCATGCAGACCTTCAACCAGTCGCTGGTAAAGATGCACAAGGAAGGCATGGCCAAGCTCGAGGATATCCTGCAGGCCGCCTCTAATCCGGACGACGTGCTGCTGGCCGTGAAGGGCATAGAGCAGGATGTCCCGACCCGGCATTGACGGCGCGGTCTATCTAACTTTCCGGAGGATGACATGTTCGCAGAAGGCTACATAGGGATAGCGGGGATAATCGGCGTGGGCAAGTCCACGCTGACGATGGAACTGGCCAAGGCCCTCAACTTCGAGCCGGTGCTCGAGGAGGTGGGCGGCAACCCGTACCTCGAGCACTTCTACAAGGATATGAAGCAGTACGGCACGATCATGCAGGTGTGGCTGCTGAACCACCGTTTCCGCCAGCACCGCGAGTTCGTCAGCCGCATCAGCCTCGGTAAGATCCGCGGGGTCGTGCAGGACCGCACGATCTGGGAGGACACGATCTTCGCCCGGATGCTCAACCGCCACCCGGACAAGATCATCTCGGACATGGACTACAACACGTACCTGGACCTGTTCGACAACATGGTCCTGCGCGAACTGGTGTTCCCGCAACTGATGATCTTCCTCGACTGCCGCGTCGAGACCTCGATAGCGCGCATCAAGGCCCGCGGCCGCAACATGGAGAAGGCCATCGACCCGATGTACCTCAAGAGCCTGCAGGAGAACTACTACGAGTTCATCGAGGAGATGGAGGACGCGGGCGTGCGCATCCTGCGCCTGAACTGGGAGAATTATCAGCCCATCAGCGAGGTCGCGCGGCTCGTGCACGAATATTCGCTGAAGCCGTCGACGTTCACCAAGTGGGTGCGCCCGCTCAGGAGGCTCGGCCTCGACAACGAGGCGAATCTGCCCAAGAAGACCGCCGTGGCGGCCTGAGCCCATGCGCGAGAACGGAATTGTGATAGCCATAGACGGTCCGGCCGGGGTGGGTAAGTCCACCGTCGGCAAGCTGGTCGCGCAGCGCCTCGGCTACCGCTTCATCAGCACCGGCAAGATGTATCGCGCCCTCGCGTGGAAGGCGTTGGAACTGGGGCGAGGCCTGGGGGACGACGAGGGACTGGTGAGGCTGGCCCGCTCGCTTTCCTGGGGATTCCCGAAGGGCAAGGGCCCGGAGGCCGACGTCTCGCTGGACGGGCGCGTGCTGGACCTGGAGCTCTCCGAGGAGCGGGTCAGCAGGGCCTCCTCCGCGATAGCGAAACTGCCGGGCGTGCGCCTCTTCATGAAGGAGATGCAGCGCCAGGCCGGCCTCGCCGGCGGCGTAGTGATGGAGGGCCGCGATATAGGCACCAACGTTTTCCCGGACGCGGAACTTAAGGTCTATCTGGACGCCTCCGCCGAAGCCAGGGCCAGGCGGCGAGTCGGGCAGCTCAGGGAGCTGGGCAGGCCCGCGGATTACGGCGAGATACTGGATTTCATAATCAAGCGCGATGCGCAGGATTCCGGCCGCGCTGTCAACCCGCTCAGGAAGGCCGACGACGCGCACTATCTGGATTCCACGGCCATGCCGCGGGAGAAGGTCGTGGACGCGATCCTGGCCCTTTACGAGCGCTCCCGCGGCGGAGCCTGACGGATGCCGCCGGCCCTGCCGCACAAGAACCGCCCTCCCGCCCTCAGGCTCGTTTATTTCCTGTTGCGCGTTTTCTTCCGGGCATTCAACTCGATCCGGGTCCACGGCCTGGAAAACATCCCGGCCTCGGGGCCGGTCATAATAGCCTGCAACCATCTTTCCAACGCCGATCCACCCGCCCTGCTCTCCTTCACGGCGCTGGTGCGCCTGCCGGGCATCATAGCCAAGAAGGAGCTCTTCTCCATTCCGGTTTTGGGTTGGGCCATGCGCCGCTGGGGGGCCATCCCGGTGGACCGCGGCCGGGAAGGCGGGGACCTGGGGGCGCTCCGCGGCTGCATGACCTCGTTGAGGCACGACGGCTGCCTTGTCATCTTCCCGGAAGGCACTCGCGCCAAGGGCCGCAAGCTCAAGCCCAAGCCCGGCGTCGCGCTGATGGCGCACAAGTCCGGCGCTCCGGTGCTGGCGGCCAGAATTTTCAACAGCGAAAACTTCTTAAAATTAGGTAAAATAACAATTAAATACGGTCCCCTGCGACGTTTCGAGCTGCCGGCCGACGGGGACCTGAAGGCCGCTTATGTCCGATTTTCGGAGACCGTGATGTCCGACATCTTTTCTATAACAGAGGAGCCGCAGTAACATGGAAATCAACCAGAGCCAGGAAGGCGAAGACCAGAATCCGAAGCCCGAGCCGGCGGGGACCCCAGAAGAGGAACTCTCGATGGCCGATCTGCTCAAGTCAGAAGAGCAGACTGCGGAAAAGGTCCAGACGCGCGGCGTGGTCTCGGTCCGCGTGGTGCAGGTGACCGCCGACATGGTGCTGGTGGACATCGGCGAGAAGAAGGAAGGCGCCATCCCCCTGGCGGATTTCCAGGACGAGAAGGCCCCGCAGCCGGGCGACGAGGTGCAGGCCGTGCTGGAGAAGAAGGGCGGGGAGGGCCGTTATACGATGCTCTCCCACCGGCGCGCGCGGGAGAAGGCCGCCTGGGAGACTTCAAAGAAACTTTTCGAGGCCAAGGAACGCGTCAGGGGCAAAGTGGTAGAGATCGTAAAGGGCGGCTATATAGTCGACATCTCCGGAATGCGCGCGTTCATGCCGCTCTCTCTTTCCGAGCTGGGCGGCGCCCACCGGCATTATCTGCCGGTGAACGCCAAGATCCGGTTCTATATAACCGATTTCAACGAGAAGGACCGCAAGGTGGTCGTTTCCCGCCGCCAGGTGCTCGAAGAGGACGAAAAGCAGCGCCGTACCGAGGTCCTGTCCGAAGCGGCTCCCGGCCGGGTCGTGCGCGGCGTCGTCTCCAAGGTCACGGAAGACTCGCTGCTGGTCCGTTTCCAGGGTATAGAGGGCACCGTGCGCCTGGAGGACGTGGCCTGGCGGAACCCGCTGGAGGCGCTTAAATCATACAAGCGCGGCCAGCGCGTGAAGTGCAAGATCCTCTCCGTGGACCGCGACGGAGAGAAAATGCTCTTCGGAATGAAGCAGCTCATGCCGAACCCGGTGGACATGCTCAAGAGGCGTTTCGCCTACCGCTCGCGCGTAAAGGGCAAGGTAGTCTCGGTGGCGGTCGAAGGGGCCGTGGTCAAGCTGGGCGAACACGCTGAAGGCCTGGTACCGGCCGAAGAGTACGGCGCCGAGGGCGCTCCGAAGGAAGGGCAGGAGCTGTCGGCCCTGGTCGTCGGCGTCAGCAATTCCACTTTTCGTCTTACGCTCTCGGTCCGGCGGGCCGAGGAGGCGGAGGACCGCCGCCGCATGCAGCAGTACTTGAAGGGTTCTCCGTCCCTGACGCTCGGGCAGATCCTGCTGGAGGACTCGGAGGACGAAGGTGAGCTATGAGGGGCGTCCAGGTAATTTAAAGGACGCTCTTAACAAACTGCTGCGCGCTTACGGGGCGCCTCTTGGCATGTTGCTGGTCATTGTGCTGGGGGCGCTCTATCTTTTTGTCTCCCCCGGCCGCGACGGCTCACCGGAGTTCCCGCGTTCCGGCGTGGACCCCGCCGATGCCGGACGGGCCGAGGCCAGGCTCAAGGAGCTCTCCGGGGAACTGCGGTCCGCCCCGGACGACCTGAAGGCGCTGGACGAATCCGGACGCCTTAAATTCCAGCTGGGCCCGGCCCGCTATCCGGAGGCGATAGCCGACCTGGAGAAGGCCGAGTCCCTGGGATTGACCGATGCCCGGGCTTTCTATTACCTCGGCGTTATGTATCAGGGCGTCGGTCTTTACGACTTCGCCGAGCAGAATTACCGCAAGTTCCTGAACAATTACCCGCGGGACCGGGAGGCCAGGATGTTGCTCGCCAAGCTCTATTATTCCTCCGGAAAGTATCCGGAGGCCGCTAGCGAGTTCGAGGAACTGCGCCGCAGCGGTTCCCAGGACCCCGTGCTGCTGGAGAACCTTGCCTTGGCCCGCTGGAAAGCCGGGCAGGACTATTCCGGCCCGCTCTCAGCGCTGCGTTCGGCCGGCGGCCCCGGCGCCTTCCTCGCCGATTACGCCGAGGGCAGCATGAAGTACGGGGCAAAAGATTACGCGGGCGCCCTTCCCCTGCTGGAAAAGGCCGCGGAGGCGTCGGACCCTTACGGGGCCTTCGCCGACAGGCAGGAACTGCTCTGGATGACCGGGACCGCGGCCGTCCGCGCTAACGACTATGCGGCCGCTTCGCGCTACCTGCAGCTTCTGCTGCAGCTGGACCCGGCCCGCGAGGAGGCCCGCCGGATGCTGGCCGGGGCCGAGAAGCAGCTTGCGGCCAAGGCCCGCCGGGCCGCCAAGCAGGGCAGGCCTTCCGGGAGGAAGTGATCTTTCCGGGGGTGGCCATATGCCGATGCCTACCAGATCCGCTTACTCCGCGGCCGCGGCCCTCCTCTTGTTATGCGCCGCCTTTCTTCCCGCTAAAGCGCAGGATCAGAACCGGGTCATAATCAAGGACCTGAAGTGGCGCATCTATTCCACTCCGCATTTCGACGTGCACTATTATCCGGCGGAGGCCGCCTGGCTGCCTTACGTCTCCGGAGTGCTGGAGGCCGCCTATAAGCGCGAGTCCGCCGACCTAAATCCCTCCCTTTCCAAGCGCATAGATTTCTTCCTGTTCGCCAGTCTCGACGACATGGAACAGAACACGATAGCCGACGTCTCCGACGGGGTGGGCGGACTGACCGAGCCTTTCAAGGACAGGTTCATGGTCTGGTCGGACGGCTCCAAATGGTGGCTGCAGGACGTGATCGACCACGAGTTCGGGCACGAGGAACAGTTCAGCATCCTGATCGACGGCTTCTGGAAGAGCGCGCGAATACTCAAGACCTACATCTACCCTCTCTGGATGATGGAAGGCATGGCCGAGTACGAGACAGGCATGAGCGATTACGCCGTAGAGAAGCTCTACGTGCGCGACGCCGTGCTCAACGGGAAGCTGATCCCTCTGGAGCGCCTGGCGCAGTTCGGGCACCTGAAGCCGCACCAGACCACGCTGGCCTACAAGACCGGCGCGCAGGCCATCCGCTTCCTCGCCGACCAGTACGGCAGGGACAAGCCCCGCCAAATGCTGGAGCTCTACCGCAGCCGCTACGACGCGGATTCCGTGCTGGAGCCTCTGATAGGCTCCAGCCTGAGGACCTTTGACAGGAATTTCCGGGAATACCTGGAATTCAAGTATTTGGCCGAGCAGAAGGACGACCGCCTGCAGGAACCGTGGTACTACGGCCGCCGCCTCACTCACGGCTCCGGCGGCATACCGGAGTTCAATGTGAGTCCGGCCGTCTCTCCGGACGGCCGTAAGGTGGCCTACATCTCCACCCGCGATTCCCAGACCCCGGAGGTGCGCGTGCGCGATCTGGTCACCGGCCGGGAGACCAAGCTGACCTATCTTTCTGCCGGCGCGGAGAACATCCCTTACGGCCGCTTCACCAAGCCGCTGCGCAGCCTGGCCTGGTCTCCGGACGGGAAATATATCGCCTTCACCGGCCAGAAGAACCACCGGGAGTACGTCTTCCTCTACGAACCCGCAACCGGGAAAGTGGCCCGGGCCGGCGTCGAGGGGCTGGACGAGATACGGCAGCCCGCCTTTACTCCGGACGGGAAGACTCTTACGGTGGTGGGGATGAGCCGTTCGTTCAACGCCCTCTACAGCCTTCCCCTGTCCGGGCTGCTCCGCGGCGGCGAACTCCCCGCGTCCGAGGCGCGCCGCCTCACCGAAGGCCAGCAGGACGTAGACTCGCCTTCCTGGTCTCCCGACGGTTCCAAGCTGGCCTATTCCTGCGAAGTGGACGGCTCCAGCGCCCCGGTGAGGGCTCTCTGCCTGCTGCGGCCCGGCGGCAAGCCCCTGGTCGTGCGTTTCGGGGAGAACAACATCTACGACCCGGTGTTCACGGCCGACGGTTCCGGCGTTTACTTCGTCTCCGACAAGGACTACGATTTCGAGCTCTATCTGCGGAATAATTCGGGGGAGATCTACCGGCTGACCCGGACGATGGGGGGCATGTTCACGCCGACGGTGCACGGCCGCCGGCTCTATTTTTCGGCCTTCAACGCCGGAGGCATGGATATCTACGCCGCGGACCCGGAGGACCTCCTCTACGAGGAACAGCCCCTGCCCGCGTCCGGCGGCGGTTTCGAGGTGACGCCCTCCACCGGCTCCTTCCGCCCGTACCGCTTCAAGGCCTCCACGGACCTCTTCTACCCGGCCCTGCTCTTCTCCTCTCCCGGGGGGCTTTTCTGGATGAACTACTGGCAGGCTTCCGACATGCTCGGGCGCCATAACCTGGCCTTCTACCTGAGCTACAATTCCTGGAACAACTACCTTGACGCCCAGGTCAGCTACGCCTACACGCGCTGGCGCATGCCGCTGATGCTTCAGAGCAGCGTGTTCACCTACGACGGGCTCACCGACGACGACGGCTTTAACTACAACAAGCGCTATTATGAGAACGACGTCGGAACGGCCTGGCCTTTCGACCGCTACAACAGGGTTGAGGCCTACCTGATCAGCAAGGACGAAAAGGACATCTACACTGACCTCGGCAACACCGACGCGCTGCGGACCAGGGCGCTCAAGACCTCCTATGTCCGGGATACTGTCGACGGGCTTTACCTGACCGCGGTGCGAGGTTCCCGGACCGAGCTCTCCTGGCAGACCGCTCACGACGCGGCGGGGGGCAACCTGCGCTACGACGTCTACACTCTGCAGTACCTGAAGTACTTCCCGCTGTCGAAGTGGTCCGCTTTCGTCAACCGCTTCACCGTCGGGCGCAGTACCGGGCGGGACAGGCGCCTCTTCAATTTCGGCGGCTTGGGAGGATTGCGCGGTTTCCCCAGCTCCTCAGCGCTTTACGAGAAATCCGGGGTGTTCATGGACAACGCCGAGCTGCGGGTGCCCCTGATCAAGAACCTGAACTACTACATGTGGTACATGTTCCCGGATTTCTATTTCAAGGCGCTCTACGGCAAGCTTTTCGTGGATTCCGCCTACGGCTGGAACGAGCCGGCGGACCTCCGCGCGTTCGGCGTGTCCGGGATAGACGCCTCGGTCGGGGCGGGGGTGGACCTTCACACCTTCGTGCTCCAGAATTTTCAGATGGTGCTCAGTCTGGACTGCGCCGTGCGCACCTCCGACGGGGGGAAGATCTTCTATTTTTATCTGGGGCCGATGTTCTGAGCCGCCCAGCCAGCTCCGGCAAACCGGCGCAGAGATCG
>JAJYNO010000035.1 GCA_021786295.1 bacterium
CGATCTGCAGCCTTCCTCCGCGAGGACCGTCTCGGCCCGCTGCCAGATGAAGTCGAGCAGCGGCTCCGCGGCGCGCTGCGAGGCCTCCCGCGGCAGCGCGGCAAAAGCCTGCCCGGCCGCGGCGCGCAGGTCGATACGCAGGCCTTTCTCCAGCGCTATCCTTACGACGCCCAGCGCCTGGCGGCGCAGACCGTGCGGGTCCTCGCTGCCGGACGGGATCCGGCCAAGCGCGAAATCGGCCGCCAGCGTGTCCAGCTTGCCGGCCAGCGAGACCAGCGCCCCCTCGACGGAGACGGGCAGGGAGGAGGAGGCGGACAGCGGCAGATAGAAGTCGCCGATCGCGCGCGAAACGGTCTCGCTCATGCCTGAGTTGCGCGCGTAGTAGTATCCCATCGTTCCCTGCAGCTCGGGGAATTCGCCGACCACGCCGCTGGTGAGGTCGGCGTAGACGTGCGGAGCGGCCGCCGCCACCGCCTCCGCGTCGGCATTGGCCCCGGAGTTGGCGCAAAGCCACGAGGCAAGCCGCTCCACGCGGGAGGTCTTGTCCGCCATCGTGCCCAGGCCGGCCTGGAAGGTTATGGCCCCCAGCTTGTCCTTGAAAGCAGCCAGCGAAGTGGCCAGGTCCCGGGTATAGAAGAAGATAGCGTCGCGGAAGCGGGCTTCCAGCACGTTGCGGAACCCTTCCTCCACGTTGCGCTGCCCCTTGGAGACGCCGTCGCGGACCCCTACGAAGTACGGCTGCAGCGCTCCCCTGGCGTCCGCCACCGTGAAGAACTTCAGCTGTTTCTTCATCACCAGGTGCACCAGCTCGTGCGGCAGCTTCAGGAACTCCTGCGAGTAGCCGGCGACCACGCAGACGGGGTATTCCACCAGGTAAAGGTTCTCCTTCAGCAGCTCCTCGTCGAGTTCGACCTTCAGCTTCGTGCGCGCCGCGACTGCGGCCAGCTCCCTGCGAAGCGTCTCAAGACGAGCCGCGTCCTTCACCAGCACGTCGGCGTGCTCCAGCGTCCTGTAATATTTTTCAGCCGACGGGACGCTTATCCGGCGGGAGCCCTTGGCGCTCAGGCCGACCGTGACCCGGTCCGACCTGACGCCGGCCGCCGAGAAGCGGACGGGCTTGTCGCCGTAGAGCGCCAGCAGGCTGCGTATCGGCCGGGCGAAGCGGAAGCGGGATTTCTCCCATACCATGTTCTTGGGGAACTGCAGCTTCGTTATCAGGGCCGGGTAGATCTCGGCCAGCGCCTTGACAGCAGGACGCCCGGGCACCCTGGTCTCGAATACCAGCACCTCGCCCTTGTTCGGGACCGTCTCCACGCCCAGCTTGTCGGGCGTCGTGCCGCGCGAACGGGCGAAGCCGGCGGCCTGGGGCGTGAAATTCCCGGCCGCGTCCTTCAGCAGACGCGCTGCCGGCCCGTAGGCTTTCTGGACCTTCTCCTCCGTCTTCGCCGGGACTCCGGAGACGTAGAGCACCAGGCGCTTGTAGGTCCCGAAGGCCTCCATGGAAACGTAGGGAAGTCCCGCTTCGGCCAGGGCGTCCGCGGCGTACTTCCGGAGCTGTTCCTCGGCGGAGGTCACGAAGCGCGCGGGGATGTTCTCGATGCGTATTTCCAGCAGTGCGTCGCGCTTAGGCATTTGCGGTCTCCTTCTTCTCCGGCGCCGCGCCGGCCTCGACGTAGGCGGCGGCGCAGGCGCGGGCCATGTTCCTGATGCGCTTTATCAGCACCGCCCGCTCCGACACCGAGATCGCGCCGCGGGCCTCCATCAGGTTGAAGTTCTGAGAGCACTTCATCACGAGGTCGAAGGCCGGCAGGTAGTAGCCCTTGCCGGCCAGCCGCGGGACCTCCTTCTCCCAGCGCTCGAAATTGAAGCGCAGGTTCTCCACGTCGGCCTCCTCGAAATTGTAGTGCGAGAACTGTTCCTCCTGCCCCTTGTGGACCTCGCCGTAGGTCAGGCGGTCGGTCCACATGATGTCCATGATGCTCTTCTTCTTCTGCGAGAACATCGCCAGGCGCTCCAGCCCGTAGGTGATCTCGACGCTGATGGGGTCCAGTTCGAAGCCGGCCATCTGCTGGAAATACGTGAACTGCGTGATCTCCATCCCGTCCAGCCACACCTCCCAGCCGACCCCGGAGGCTCCGAGGGTGGGGGATTCCCAGTCGTCCTCTATCCAGCGGATGTCGTGCTCGGAATGGTCTATGCCTATGACCTTCAGCGACTCCAGGTAGACCTGCTGGATGTTCTCCAGCGGCGGTTTGATGATGACCTGGTACTGGTAGTACTTGCCCAGCCGGTTGGGGTTCTGTCCGAAGCGGCCGTCGGCGGGGCGCCGGCAGGGCTCCACGTAGGCCACGCTCGTCGGTCCGGACGTCAGGGAGCCGAAGAAGGTGGCAGGGTTGAAGGTGCCCGCCCCCTTCTCGAGGTCGTACGATTGCACGACCGCGCAGCCCTGCCTGGCCCAGTACTGGTTGAGTTTAAGGACGATATCCTGGAAGTTCACTCTAGCCTCCGCGGGCCGAAAAGCCCGTATTATCCGGATATTATACCTTTTCGGAGGGAGGCGGGCTTAACGGACGAAAGGCAGGGTCCTGAGCTCTATGCTTATGTCGCCGCCGAAGAAGCGCCGGAACAGGCCGTCCACGAAAACGGCCGCCTGCTCGTCCGGTGGCAGCGCGCGCACCTCCTCCCAGCTGCCGGAGTGAAGGGCGTCCCACAGGCTCGCCTCAGGCCCGGCGGCCGTCTCCCGGAAGCCGAAGCCGGCCAGGTCCAGCGCCCGCAGCGTGAACGCCCGGCGCAGCCAGAACGAGACGCCTAAGGCGTCCAGGTCCTGCAGCGCGCCAAGAAGCAGCTCGTACTTTTCCGGGGCCGGGCTGGCCGGGGGGGTGAGCTTGTTCACCAGTTCGCAGTAATGCTGCGCCAGGAACAGCCTGTCCAGCTCCGCGCGGACGCCGCCGAAAACGCTCAGCGTGCGGCCGCCGGTGCAGACCGGGAAGTTGGAGCCTTTGCGCAGGAAGAACCGGTAATCGCCCCAGGTAACCGCCTCGCTGAGCGCGCGCAGTTTGCCACGCGCCAGGCGCACGCTCTTGAAGTTGACCTCCAGCTTGCCATGCTCCGGAGTAAAGACCGTGACTATACGGTCGCTCTCCCTGAGCGGCCTGCGCTGCAGGACTATCCCGAGGTCGCAGAAGATCATCCGGACTATTCTACAACTTTCCGGCCGGCTCCCGGCGGTGAGCGCGGACGAGATAACCGGACTATTTTTATCCGGTTGCTGAGGCCGAGGCCCACGTCGGAAAAAGGAGGGGCAGGCCCTGTCGCGGCCGGACTGTTCCGGGATTAAAGAGGCTCTTTTTTACTATAATATATTGACGGGGAGCCGCCGCAGGGAAAGGGCTCCCGCCTCCCACGGCGAGTCCCGGTGCTACGCATGGAGATCCTGATACTCAGCCTGAACCACAAGAAATGCCCGGTAGGGGCCAGGGAGAAGCTTGACGTCCCCGACGCCGCCCTCGCGACCTTTTACGCCAGGCTCCCTTTCACCGAAAAAGCCGCGCTGCTGACCTGCAACAGACGGGAGATAATCGTCAAGACCAGCGACTTCCGTTCCGCCGCCAAAAAGCTCAGGGCCTTCCTCTGCGACAGCTTCGGCTACACCCAGGCCGAACTGGAGCGTTATTCGCACCTCTACCACGGCCGCCGGGCGCTCAGGCATCTCTTCGAGGTGGCCGCCGGCCTCAGGTCCGCCGTGATAGGCGAGAACCAGATACTCGGACAGGTGAAGGACGCCTATCTGCGGGCCAAGGAACTGGGAGCAGTGGGGAAATACCTGGACCGGGTCTTCCAGCGCGCGCTTTTCGTGGGCAAGCTGGTCAGGAGCCGGACGGCGATATCGCGCGGCGGCGCTTCTACTGCGAAAGAGGCGGTGAAGATGGCACAGGAAAAGGCCGGCCTCAAGGGCAGGACCGTACTGGTTATAGGAGCCGGCAGGATCAACTCCCTGACCGCGAGGTACCTGGTCAAGCATTCCCCGTCCAAAGTGTGGGTGCTCAACCGCACCTTCGAAAAAGCCTCGCGGCTGGCCGCCGAGCTGGGACTGGAGGCTGCCCCGTTCGAGGAGCTGGAACCGCTGCTGGGAAAGGCCGACGTGGTCTTCTCCGCCACCTCGGCCAAGAGTTATATCGTCGGCGCCGGCTCCGCGGCTCTGGCCGGCAGGAAGCGCCCGCTGCTGATCATGGACCTGGCCACGCCGAGGGACTTCCACCCGGGGCTCGCGTCGCCCGGCGTCAGGATACTCAATATAGACGACGTCAGGACCCGAATCAGGAAGAACATGAGCAGGCTTAGGGCGGAAATGCGCGCCGCCAGGGACCTGGTGGAGGAAGAGCTGCGGGACCCGCGCTACGCCGCCGCCTCGAGCCGGACGGCCTTCCGCCGCCGGGAGCCCGCCAACCCATGAGCGCCCTCTCCGAAAATGGCGTGCCGGCGCTGAAATGGGTGGCCTGGGAGACCACCCGCAAGTGCAATCTCGACTGCGTTCACTGCCGCTCCGCGGCAGGCGCGCGCGGGGAAGCCCCTCTGGACACCGGACGGGCTTTCCTGCTGATGGACAGGATAGCGGAGGCAGGAAAGCCCGTCTTCGTGCTCTCCGGCGGCGAACCTCTCCTGCGCCCCGACATCTTCGAACTGGCCGCCTACGGCTCCAGGCTCGGTTTCCGGATGGCCATGGCCACCAACGGCACGCTGCTGACCGCGGATACCTGCCGCAGGATAAAGGACTCCGGCATCAAGATAGTCTCGGTCAGCCTGGACGGCCCCGACGCCGCCACGCACGACGGTTTCCGCCGCCAGGAAGGCGCCTTCGAAAAGATACTTAAGGGCGTCGGAGAGCTGAAGGCGCACGGCGTGGAATTCATCGTCAACTCCTCGTTCACGAGGCGCAATCAGGACAGGGTAGAGGACACCTGCCGCCTGGCCCGGGAGCTGGGCGCGAAGGCCTGGTACATGTTCATGGTCGTGCCGATGGGCCGCGCGGACGATCTTTCCGGAGAGCTGATCTCGCCCGAGGACTACGAGCGGATACTGAAATGGCACCTGGGCATGGAGGCCGGGGAAAAGAAGATGCTGGTGCGCCCGACGTGCGCGCCGTCCTACTACCGCCTCAAGCTGCAGGCCGCCGCGGAAGCGGGCGCCGGGGCGGAGATGCGCTCCCTGTCCTTCTCCCCGGGCGGAGCCAAGGGCTGCGTGGCCGCGCAGAGCATCGCCTATATCGACGCCGACGGCGCCATGTACCCGTGCAGTTATTTCCCGCTCAGCGGCGGCAGCCTCTTCGAGAGATCCGTCAAGGAGATCTGGGACTCGGAGCTGTTCCGCTCCTTCCGGGGGGACTATAAAGGGCAGTGCGGCGCCTGCGAATACCGCGCCGTCTGCGGCGGCTGCCGCGCCCGGAGCCTCGCCCGCCACGGGGACCATCTGGCGGCCGACCCCTACTGCGCCTGGACCGGCGGGGGCGGGCGATGATCCTGGACCTGCTGGAGGGAAGGACTCCCGCTCGCACGCCGGTCTGGTTCATGCGGCAGGCGGGACGCTTCCTGCCCTCCTACCGCAAGCTCCGCGAGAAACATTCTTTCCTGGAGCTCTGCGACACGCCTGAGCTGGCCGCGCGGGTTACCATGCTGCCTCTGGCGGAACTGGACCTGGACGCGGCCATAATCTTTTCGGACATACTGATACCCGCCCAGCGGATGGGACTGAGGCTCTCCTACACCGAGAAAGGCCCGCTGCTGGAGCCGCCTGTCAGGGCGCTCCCGGACCTGCGGGCGCTGCACGTGCCGGTCCCGGAGGAATACCCGGCCACGGCCGGTGCCGTAAGAGCGGCGCTTTCTGAGCTGCCGCCCGGCAAGGACCTGATAGGCTTCTCCGCCGCGCCCTACACGCTGCTGACCTATATCGCCGACGGCGCGAAGGCCGGCGCCGGTTCTCCTTCCGCCGGCCTGCCGGAGAGGTCCCCGGAGCTGTTCGAGGCGCTGCTGGGAATGCTCGAGAACGTCATCCTCAACTACTCGCTCGCGCAGGTCAGGGCCGGGGTCAGGGTCTTCCAGCTCTTCGACACCTGGGCCGGCAATCTCGAAGCGCGGGTCTACGCCGCCTCGGTCGCTCCGCGGATCGGGCGCATAGCCGAAGCGCTCTCGGCCGAAGGGGCGAAGGTGATCTATTTCGCGAAGGACGCCTGGCACCTGATGGACAGCGTCCGCGGACTGCCGGGCCTCGCGGCGGTCTCCGCCGGGCCGGCCCGCACCCTCGGCGACTACGACGAAAAGCTGGGCGGCAGGTTCCCGCTTCAGGGGAACCTGGACCCGAGGGTGCTGCTGGGACCGCAAAAGCTGATCGCGGCCGAGGTGGACAGGATAATGAAGGAGGGCCGCGCCCTCAAGGGGCACATCTTCAACCTGGGTCACGGGATACTCCCTGAGACGCCGGTGGAGAACGTGCGGTTCGCCGCTGACCGCGCGCACGCGGGCGGCCCGGGATGAGGACGCTGCTGCTCGCCCACATGGGCGGCCCGGAAAGCCCGGAACAGCTCCCGGGCTTCCTTGAGAAAATCTTCCTCGACCGGGACCTGCTGAGATTGCCCCTGCGGCCGCTGACAGGCCGCCTGCTGGCCCGTCTGCGGCTGCCGGAGGCCCGCCGGCACTACGGGCGCATAGGAGGCGCCTCGCCCCTGCCCGCCCTGACGCGCTCGCTGGCGGCCAAACTGTCAGCCGCCCTCAGCGACCCGGGAGTAGAGGTAAGGGCGGTCTACACGCACGCGCGCCCCGGCTTGCCCGCCGCCGGCGGCGGCTTGCTGGTGCTGCCGCTGTACCCGCAGTATTCAAAAGTGCTGGCCGGCGCGATCGAGCGCCGCCTGCCCGGCGCCAAGATGCTTGGCTCCTGGCATCTGGAACCGGCCTTCCTGGACTGCCTGGAGGCGAGGCTGCGCGCCGTGCTGAGAGGCCGCGGCCCCGGCGACACCGCGCTGCTTTTTCTCGCCCACGGCCTGCCGCTCTCGGCCGCGGCGGGGGACCTTTACGTCGGGCAGGTGCGGGAGACGTTCCAGGCGCTGGCCTCCCGCTTCCCCGGCTGGGAAGCGCGGCTGGCCTACATCGGCAAGGCGGGGCCGGCCGAATGGACCGGGCCGCAGGCCTGGGACGAGCTTGCCGCGCTGAAAGGCGCGAAGGGGATAGCTGCGCAGTACCTGAGCCTGCCTCTCGACAACGTGGAGACCCTCTACGACATAGACATCGCGCTCGGGGCCCGCGCGAAGGCGCTCGGCTTCGGCTATTTCGCGCGCGCGGCTTCGCCAAACGACGGGGACGACTTCGCCTCGGCGCTGGCGGGACTGGTCCGCGGGAGGCTGCTGTGAGGGCGGCCGTCATAGGGGCCGGGCTCTCGGGCCTCTCCGCCGCCTTCGGCCTGCTGAAGGAGGCGCGCAAGCGCGGCTTCGGCCTGGAACTGCGCGTCTTCGAGAAGAAGGACCGCGCCGGCGGCACGGTATCCAGCCGCAGAGAGGGCGGCTACCTGCTGGAGAGCGGTCCGAACGGGTTTTTGGACAGCAAGCCGTCCACGCTGGAGCTGACCGGGGAACTGGGCCTCTCGGGGGAGCTCGTCTCCGCCGCCGCGCCGTCCGCCAGGCGCTATATCTATACGGGCGGGAAGCTCCGCCCGGTCCCCGCCAGGCCGCAGGAGTTTTTGGCCGGCGGCCTGGTCTCTCCGGCCGGGAAGCTGCGCATGGCGCTGGAATTCTTCGTCCGCGCGCGGCGGGACTACGGGGACGAATCGGTGGCCTCTTTCGTCAGGCGCAGGCTGGGGAACGAAGCGCTGGAAAAACTGATAGGCCCGATGGTCAGCGGCATCTACGCGGGCGACCCGGAAGCGCTCAGCATAATGGCCGCCTTCCCGAGGATGCGGCAGCTCGAGCGGGAATACGGCAGCCTGCTGGCGGCCATGGCCAGGATCGGCCGCGGGGGAGGGCCGCCGGGAAAGCTAACCTCGTTCGCAGGAGGCATGGAGCGCCTTGTGACGGCGCTGGAGGCCGCTCTGCCTTCTGGCATAGAAAAGAACGCGCCTGTCAGCTCGCTGCGCCGGACTGGCGCCCGCTGGGAACTGGCCTCGGCCGGGGGGACCTGGGAGGCCGACGCCGTGGTGTTCGCCGTTCCGGCCTACGACCTCAAGGTCCTCTTCCCGCCGCTGGCCGGCCTCTGCGGGAAGATCGGCTACGCTCCGATAAACGTCTTTTACTCGGGTTTCGGCGCGGCCGGGACCGCTGGAACTCCGGACGGCTTCGGCTTCCTGGCCACCCGCCGGGCCGGTCTGCGGGCGCTCGGAGCCGTCTTCTCCTCTAGCCTCTTCCCCGGCCGGGCCCCGGCCGGCCGGCGCCTCGTCACCGTCATGTCCGGCGGCGCCATGGACCCGGGCGCGGCTGACCGCCCGGAGGCCGAAGTCGCCGCTGACTCCGGCAAAGCGCTTGAGGCGGCGCTCGGGATAAAAGCCGCGCCGGAATTCACCAGGCTGGCCAGGCACCGCGCGGCCATACCGCAGTACCCGGTGGGCTTCCCGGCTGAACGGGAGGCCGCCGAAAGGACGCTGGCCGCCCGGAAAGGCCTTTTTCTCGCCGGGAACGCCTTCTACGGGGTCGGCGTAAACGACTGCACGAAGCGCGGCGCCGAGGCCGCGGCGCTGGCCGCGGAATACCTGGCGGGGAGGGCGGGAGCATGAGGATACGGCTCGGCACCAGGGGCAGCGCGCTGGCGCTTTGGCAGGCCCGCAAGGCGGAAGCCCTGATAAAGGCCGCCTTCCCTGGCGCGGAGACCGGGATAGTCGTCATCCGCACCAGGGGCGACGCGGTAACGGGCAAGCCGCTGCACGAGCTGGGGGGCACCGGCGTCTTCGTGAAGGAACTGGAGAAGGCCCTGCTCGAAGGCGAGATAGACGCGGCCGTCCACTCGCTCAAGGACATGCCTCTCAGGACTCCGCCCGGGCTCCGGCTGGCCGCCTGCCTCGAGCGGGAATGGCCCGGCGACGCCTTCGTCTCCGACAGATACAAGGACCTCGCGAGCGTCCCTTCCGGGGGCAGGATAGGCGCCGGGAGCCTGCGCCGCGAAAGCCAGCTGCGCGCGCTGCGTCCGGACCTGTCGGCCGCGCCGCTGCGCGGCAACGTAGAGTCGCGAACGGCGAAGCTGCGCACGGAAAGGCTCGACGGCATCGTCATAGCCGCGGCAGGCCTGTCCCGCCTGGGCATGGCCGCTAGCATCGCCGAGCGCCTGCCGCCGGAGCTTTTTACGCCCGCCCCCGGCCAGGGCATCATTGCGGTAGAGACCCGCGGGGACGCCGGGGAGGCCGCCGCGCTGCTGGCGCGCCTGGACGACGCGGCCTCCAGGGAGAGCTACCGTCTCGAGGCGGCTTTCCTCTCCGAGACCGGGGGAGGCTGTTCGCTGCCCGTCGGAGCTCTCTGCCTGCCGCGGCCGGGCGGTTTCACGCTGCACGGCTACATAGGCGACAGGGAGGGCCGGCGCGTCCACAGGGGCAGCGCGCTGCTGGCCTCCGGCGACGCCGAAGGCGCGGCCGCGCTGGCTGGAAAACTGCTGGACGCGGGGGGAAGGACGGTGCTCGATGAGCTCCGCGGGACGAAGTAAAGAGCGCGCCCGCCGCCCGTCCGTAGTGCTCACCGGCACTCCGGCGGTCTCGGCGCCGGCCGGGGCGCTGCTGCGCCGAGCCGGCTTCAGGCCCGTGCGCTTCGGCACTATAGCGATAAGACCGCTCCGCTTCAGGGTCCCGCGGGAGAACTTCGACTGGGTGATCTTCGCCAGCGGCTACGGAGCGCGGCTTTTCGCGAAAGGAGCGGACAAGAGTTTCTTCGCCGGAAAGCGGATCGCGGCTATCGGGACGGCAACGGGCGAGGTACTGCAGAGGCTGGGCCTGAAGCCGGACTTCATCCCGCGGATCTTCGACTCGCGCGCTTTCCCCGGCGAATTCAGGAAAGGCCTTCGGGGCCGGCGCGTCAGCGCGCTGGTGGTCTCGCCGGAGAAGGGCGGGGAGGAACTGCGCGCCGCGCTCGGGAGCGCGGGTGTCTCCGCGGAACGCGTCGCTGTCTATTCGACCGTGCCGGCGAAGGCGACGCGCGCCGGGATAAGGAAATTCCTGTCCGGAGGGCCCTACGATTTCATAACCTTCGCCAGCCCCTCCGCCTTTCTCGCTTTTGGTAAGATATTGGGCAAGGACGCGCCGGGCCTTCTGGCCGCCTCGCGTCTGGCGGCCATAGGCCGCGTGACAGCGGCGGAGATGCGGAGGGCGGGCGCGGAGCCGGACGTCGTGCCGTCGGTCCAGACGATGGCCGGGCTGGCGGAAGCCTTGAAAAAGTTCTGTGCCGGCCGCCGAGGCGGCGGGGAGGAAAAATGGGATTTCCGGAAATAAGACCGAGGAGACTGCGCTCTTCTGAAAGCGTCAGGGAGCTCGTGCGAGAGACGCGCCTGAGCCCGGGCAACTTAGTCTACCCGCTGTTCGTCCTGCCGGGCAGCGGAACGAAGCAGGAGGTAGAGGCCATGCCGGGAGTCAGCCGCTGCTCCCCGGACATGATCGGCGGCGAGGTGAAGCGGGCGGCGAGGCTGGGGATACCGGCCGTCCTGCTGTTCGGGGTCAACGAAGCCAAGGACGAGCGCGGCAGCTCGGCCTGGAAGAAGGACGGGGCGGTGCAGACCGCGGTGCGCCGGATAAAGGACCTCGAGCCGGAACTCACGGTAATAACGGACGTCTGCCTCTGCGCCTACACCGAGAGCGGCCACTGCGGCGTGCTGAGGGGAGGCAAGGTGGACAACGACGCCACGCTTGAGCTGCTGGCCAAGGCCGCGCTCAGCCACGCCGAGGCGGGAGCGGACATCGTGGCCCCGTCGGACATGATGGACGGGCGTGTGGCGGCCATCAGGAAGGCCCTGGATGCCGGGGGCTTCGGCGACACCGCCATCATGGCCTATTCGGCCAAGTACGCCTCCGCGTTCTACGGCCCGTTCCGCGAGGCGGCGGACTGCGCCCCGAAGAGCGGCGACCGGAAGACCTACCAGATGGACCCGGCCAACGCCCGCGAAGCGGTGCGCGAGGCGCTGCTCGACGCGCAGGAGGGGGCCGACATCGTGATGGTGAAACCGGCGCTGGCCTACCTGGACATCATCCGCGCCGTCAGGAACGCGAGCCCGGTGCCCGTGGCGGCCTACAACGTCAGCGGCGAATACTCGATGATAAAGACGGCGGCGGCGCGCGGCCTCGTCGACGGGGAGAGGGCAATGATGGAGACCCTGCTCTCTATCAGGCGGGCCGGAGCGGACATCATCATAACTTACTTCGCCCTGGAAGCCGCGAAACTGCTGGAGGGGAAATGAAGCTCGCCAATTCCGTGAAGGCGCGCGACAGGGCGCGCAGGGCGCTGGCGGGAGGAGTGGACAGCCCGGTGCGGGCCTTCGGCGAAGTGGGCAGAAAGCCGGTCTTCATAAAGAAGGCCGCTGGCAGCCGCATCACCGACCTGGACGGCAACTCCTACGTGGATTTCTGCAATTCCTGGGGCGCGCTGATACTCGGCCACGCGCATCCCGCGGTGGTGAAGGCCGTGCGCGAGGCCGCCGCCCGGGGCACCAGCTACGGCTGCCCGACCGAGGCCGAAACCGCGCTGGCGGAAGCGGTGAAGAAGGCCGTCCCCTCCATGGAGCGCGTGCGTTTCGTCAGTTCCGGCACCGAGGCCGTGATGAGCGCCGTGCGGCTGGCCCGCGGATTCACCGGCAGGGACCTCGTGCTCAAGTTCGACGGCTGCTATCACGGCCATTCCGACGGCCTGCTGGTCAAAGCCGGTTCCGGAGTGACAGGCATAGTGGACGCCTCCAGCAAAGGGGTGCCGCGCGACGTGGCCAGGAACACCCTCTCCATCCCGTACAACGACCTGCCCGCGCTCGAGCGGACGTTCAGGAAATGCGGCCGCAGGCTGGCCTGCGTCCTTATAGAGCCGGTGGCCGCCAACATGGGCCTGGTGCTTCCTGACCGCGCGTGGCTGGCGGCGCTGCGCGGCCTGACCGCAAAGCGCGGCGCGCTGCTGATCTTCGACGAGGTTATAACCGGCTTCCGCCTCGCCTACGGCGGCGCGCAGGAATATTTCGGGATAAGGCCTGACCTCACCTGCCTGGGCAAGATCATAGGCGGAGGCCTCCCTGCGGCGGCCTTCGGCGGCAGGAGGGACATAATGGCGCTGCTGGCCCCGGACGGGCCCGTCTACCAGGCAGGGACCCTTTCCGGCAATCCTCTGGCGATGGCTGCGGGCCTCGCGGCCCTGAGGGAGCTATCGAAGCCGGGCGTCTACTCCGGACTGGCGGAGAGAGCTGGCGTGATCGGGAAGGCCCTCGGCGACATTCCGGGCGTCTCGTTCGTCTCGGCCGGTTCCATGTTCTGCCTCTTCTTCCGGGACCAGGCCCCGCGCGATTATGCGGAAGTCAGGGAATGCGGCGCCGCTGGCTTCCGCAGGTGGTTCCACGCCATGCTCGGAAAAGGCTTCTACCTGCCGCCTTCCCAGTTCGAGACCTCCTTCGTCTCGCTGGCGCATTCTGCGCAGGACCTGGCCCGCTTCGCCGCGGCCGCGGCCGGCGCGGCGCGCGGCGCCGCGGCCTGACAGGCCGGTGGCTTTTGCTTTTTGGCGGGCATAATTTATATAATTATCGCACTATGTTACCTACTTACAGACCTAATGTTCGCAAACGCAAGAAGCATATCGGCTTCCGCGCCAAGATGAAGACAAAGGGCGGCAGGAAGACCCTCGCCCGCAGGCGCGCCAAGGGCCGCTGGCATCTGATACCCGACATAAAATAACGGGTTCCAGTGAAACAGTTCGCCTTTTCCAGGGCTTCACGTCTCCGCCTCAGGAAAGAATTCGAGGCCGTTTTCGACGCCGGGAACAAGACCGTCACCAGAGAACTGGTGGCTTGGCATTCCCAGGGCTCGGACGACGCGCGGAAGATAGGCCTGATGGTCTCAAGAAAGACCGGCGGGGCCGTGGAGCGGAACAGGCTGAAGAGGCTTCTAAGGGAAGCGTTCAGGCTGACACAGAGAGAGTTAAAGGAAGGCACGCGCCTTATCATCTACCCCAAAGCTGGCTGCGCCGTGAAAGACCTGGCGCAGGCCCGGGGAGCGCTGGAAACGCTCCGGCGGAAGGCGCGGCTTGGCAATGACGGAAAATAAGACCGTTGCCGGAAATCTTCGATCGTTCGCGCTGCTGACGCTGCGCTCGGCGTACAGGACCCTCAGGCCGGTCCTCGGACCGGGAACCTGCAGGTTCCATCCGACATGCTCCGAGTACGCGTTCCAGGCGGTGGACAAACACGGTATCTTTAAGGGGGGGAGGCTGGCTGCGCGCCGCCTCTCCCGCTGCCGTCCTTTCTCTCCCGGCGGGTACGACCCCGTCCCCTGAACTCCCCTCCGGAGCCCTCCGCAGCAGCGGGAGGTAAAATGCAGAAGAACCTGATACTCGCGGTGGTGCTTTCCTCGCTGGTCTATATCGGCTGGTATTCCTACATGCAGAAGAAGCTGCCGCCGCCGCAGACCGCGGCGTCCTCGCAGACGGCCGCGTCCACGCCCGGGACGCCGGCCGCCGCGGCCTCCCTGCCCCCGGCCTCCCCGGCCGGGACCGCCCAGCAGGAACCCGGCCCGCTGCCGGCCGACTGGATGCAGAAGGCCGCGGTAGTCACCTCCGGCAAGGCCAAGTACTATTTCCTCCCGGGGCCGGGCTCGCTGGCCGGCGCCGTCTACGAAGGCCCGGTGGAGCCCGTGGAGCTCGTCCCAGACCCGTCGAGAGGCTTCTTCTACGCCACCCTTCCCGGCTCCTTCGCGCTGAAGTCCAGGACCGACGATTCGGTGGAGTTCGTTTCCCGCCAGGGGCAGCTGCTGCTCACAAAGAAGTTCGTCATCTCCAAGGACGACGGCCTCAACTCGCTGGAAATAACCGCGGCCAACGTCTCGTCCAAGCCCGCCCTGCTGCCCGCCTGGGAGCTGCGCATCGGCCCCGGCCTCAACACGGTGGACAGCGAGATGAAGGACAACGCCAAATTATGCAAGGCCGACTACACCTTCTCGGAGGAAGGGCGCAAGCACCCGGCCCTCAAGGAGCTCAAGTCCGAACCGGCGGAACACGACTGGGTCTGGACCGGGCTCAACAACCGCTACTTCCTGGCCGCGCTGGCCGGCTCCGACTTCGGCGGCGCACGGCCCTTCAGGCGCGACGAGAAGGTGGGCAAGGACGACAAGACCCCGCTGGTCGTAGTCCCGCTGCCGGCTGTCGAGCTGCGGCCCGGCGAGACTAAGACCTGGACCTCCCGGTTCTACCTGGGCCCCAAGGACTACGCTTCCCTGCAGAAGCTCGGCTTCGGCCTGGACCGCTCCGTGGACTTCGGCTTCTTCGCGCCGCTGGCCAAGCTCGCCAACACGTCGCTGGTGTTCTTCTACCATCTGACAGGCAACTACGGCGCGGCCATCCTCGTGCTGAGCGTGCTGATACAGCTGATCCTCTCGCCGCTGAGCTTCAAGAGCTACAAGGCCATGGCCGTGATGAAGAAGATCCAGCCTGAGATGAAGTCCATACAGGAGCGCTACAAGAAGGACCCGCAGCGCATGAACTCCGAGATCATGGCCCTCTACCGGCGGCACGGCACCAACCCGTTGGGCGGCTGCCTGCCGATGCTGCTGCAGATACCGGTCTTCTTCGCGCTGTTCACGGCCCTGCGCAACTCGTGGGACCTGCACGGCGCGCATTTCATCTTCTGGATAAAGGACCTGTCGGCGAAGGACCCGTACTACGTGCTGCCGCTGATCATGGGCGGGGTCATGTTCCTGCAGCAGAGCCTGAACCCGCAGACCTCCGACCCGGCGCAGGCTGCGATGATGAAATGGATGCCGGTCATCTTCACCTTCATGTTCCTGCATTTCCCGTCCGGGCTGGTGCTCTACTGGCTGGTCAACAGCACGTGGGGCTTCGCGCAGAGCATGTACCTGAAGAAGACGATGGGCTGATTTTTGTTAGCAGTCAAGGAGAGACTCAAATGAGAGAAACAAGGACAGAAGCGAAAACTATACAGGACGCCGTAGAGAAGGGCCTGGCGGAGCTGGGCCTGCGGCGCGACCAGGTGGAAGTGGTGGTGGTGGACGAAGGCAAGAGCGGCTTTCTGGGCATTGGGGCCAAGAAAGCCTGCGTGATACTGCGCGAGAAGCGCTGGACCGGCGGCCGCGGGGACGAGCCGCGCGAAGGGCGCGAGGGCCGCGGCGGCCGCGGCCGGAGAGGCGACCGGGGAGACAGGGGCGGCAGGAGAGGCAGGCGCGGAGACAGGGGCGAGCGCGAAGATCGTTCCTCGGCTCCCAGGCGCCCAGGGCGCTACGGCTACGAGGACGCCCGTCTTCCCCAGCCCGAGGAGCAGCAGCCCCGCGAAGAGCGCCCGGAACGCGGGCACCGCACGCCCAGGGCGGAGCGCGTCTACCAGGAGGAGCCGCTCGGCGCGGACTACATGTCCATAGAGCAGCCCCAGGACCCGGTGGAGCACGCCAAGGCGGCCCTGCTGAAGGTCCTCAAGCTGATGGGTTTCGAAGCGACCATCTCAGAGGCCAAGCTGGACCCTGCCGAGAACCTGCTCTTCATCAGGTTCGACTGCGCAGATTCAGCCGCTTTCGTGGCGGAGAACGGCCGAGGCCTGCAGTCCCTGCAGTTCATCCTCAACTCGATAGTCAGCCGCAAGCGCGAACCGCACTTGGCCCTGCGCCTGGACACCGGCGGCTACTGGGACAGCAAGGAAAAGGAGCTTGCCGCCCGCGTGGAGGAGGCCGTTAAAGAGGCCCGCCGCGACGACAGGCCCTACAGGCTGGACCCGATGCCGGCCTCCATGCGCAAGATCGTTCACAACCTGATCAAGGCCAACTACCCCGACATGGAGACCGCCTCGGAGGGAGAAGGCCGCTGGCGCAAGGTGGTGGTCCGCAGGACCGAAAAGCCGCAGGAAACCACCGCCGAGCCCCAGTCAGCCAGGCCCGGGGAAGAACCGCCGGCCGGTCAGGAAGAGCGGCAAGAGGAACAGCCGACCGAACAGAAGTAAGCGCCGCTGCCCTTCCGGCGTGACGGCGCGCGCGCCGTCACGCCGTTCGTTTTAATGACCCATGGGACTACCGGACACCAACGCCACCATAGTAGCGCAGGCCACTCCTCCCGGGGCCGGGGCACTGGCGGTCATACGCCTCTCCGGGCCTTCGGCCTTCAGGACAGCCTCCGCTTTCCTCTCGCCGGTCCCGGCCGGACACGCCAGGGCCAGGCTGGCCTCCGTCCTGGACGGGGAACGTCTGGTGGACAGGGCGGTGGTCCTCTTCTACAGGTCCCCGCGCAGCTACACCGGCGACGACACGGTGGAGATAACCTGCCACGGCTCGCCGTACGTGGTCCGCACGGTGCTCAACCTCGCGGTCAGGAACGGCGCCAGGCCGGCGGAGCCTGGAGAGTTCACGCTCAGGGCGTTCCTGAACGGCAAGCTGGACCTGGCCCAGGCCGAGGCAGTCGGCCAGCTGATAGAGGCGGGCTCGGAGGCGGCGCACCGCGCCGCGATAACGCAGGCCGAGGGACTGCTCTCCGAGAAAGTCCGGGGAATGCGCCGCGAGCTGGTCTCCCTGATGGCGGAACTGGAGGCCAGGCTGGACGACTCCTACGAGGAGCTGCCGCCGCTCGACTGGAAGGATTTCCTGCGCAGGGCGGCGGAGGTCCGGGAATCCGCCGAGAGCCTCGCCGCGGACTACGGGGCCGGCAGGGGGATACGGGACGGGCTGAACGTGGTGATCGCCGGGGCGCCGAACTCGGGGAAATCCTCGCTCCTCAACGCCCTGCTCGGCTACGACCGCGCGATGGTCTCAGGAACGGCCGGGACCACCAGGGACACGCTGGAGGCCGGGCTGGAGATAGACGGATTCCCCGTGCTCCTCACCGACACCGCAGGACTGAACGCCGGGCGCCCCTCGCCGCTGGAGAGGGAGGGGATAAGGCGGGCAGGCGAGGCCATAGCCAAAGCCGGCGTGGTTATACTGGTCAAGGACGCCTCCGCGCATGAATCCCCGGCGGACCGCCTGGCCGAACGGGAGGTCCGGCGGCTCTCCGGCGCCGGGACCAGGATCGTGCGCGTCCGCAGCAAGTCGGACCTGCCGGCGAAGCGCCCCGTCGCCGGCGCGCGCTGCCTGGCGGTCTCGGCCCGCACCGGAGCCGGGCTACCAGCGCTCCGCTCGGCCCTGATAGCCGAGCAGAAAAAGGTGTTCCGCGACGGGGCCCAGGCGGTGATCACCTCCGCGAGGCATTTCTCCGCCCTCTCCGCCGCCGCGCGGGAACTGCGCGGCCTGGAAGCCGTGATGAGGAAGCGCCGCCCCGCGCTCGAGCTGGCGGCTGAGCATCTGCGCGCGGCCTCGGACGCGCTGGCGGGCCTGCTGGGCGAGACGGCCCCGGAGGAGGTCCTGGCGGAGATCTTCGGCAGGTTCTGCGTCGGTAAATGAAATGATTCGGGACTCCTTTCCGCTGAAATTCCTGTTCAGGCCGGCCTCGGCCTTTTCCGGGATGATCTCTGGCCGGACCGGCTGGACCTGGCCGCTTGCGCTTTATGCCGCCGGAACGGCCGGCTCCATGCTGCTGGCGGCCATTCTGCCGAGGGAGTTCCTGCTGGCGGCCGAAGGCCTCCCGCTGCCGGCGGGGCCGCTCTCCGCCGGCGGACTTGCGGCCGGCCTGGCGGCCGGTCTCGCCTTCAACGCTTATTTCTGCGCTCTGCTGGCGGCTTTCGCGGCATTCCTGTCCAAAGGGCGCACCGCTCTGCGCCTCCCGCCGCTGATAGGCGCGCTGGCGGCCTATTTCCTGCTCTTCATACTGCGTCTCTACGGCCTGCGCGGCGGGACCGCCGGCTGGCTGGGACATCTGGGCGCCTGGTATCCCCTGCCCGCCGCGGCGTACGGCCGCTTCAGCTGGACCGCCGGCTGGCTGGCGGCCGCAGGAGCCGCCGCTTTCGGGGCCTGGAGCGCGTTCAGGTCCCGCTCCGTTCTGCCGGCCCTTCTCAAACTCACGCTGGCTGCCTCGCTCTTCACGCTCCTCTCCTGCCTGCCGGAGTGGGGGGCGGCCGCCGCGGGGGCCCCCGCCGTCTACAAGGCCGGAGAGTACGTTTTTTCGCTCCTCGCAGTTATCTGGCTCACCAGGGGGACGGCCGCCGCTACGGGCGCTTCGGCTGCCAGGTCCCTCTCGGCCGTGGTACTGGCCCTGATGGGAGCGGCGCTCTTCGCCTTCTCTCTCTTCGCGCTCGGGCTGATCGGAAAAAATATGCTCCAGCTGCTGCTCCTGGTCTGAATATGGGCTCCTTCAGGCATCCGGGGACTTTCGACGTAGCCGTGATAGGGGCGGGCCACGCCGGCTGCGAGGCCGCGCTGGCGGCGGCCCGTCTGGGCGCGCGCACCCTGCTGCTGACCCAGGACCTGGACACCATCGCCCAGATGTCCTGCAACCCCTCCATCGGCGGGATAGGCAAGGGACAGCTGGTCCGCGAGATAGACGCGCTCGGCGGGGAGATGGGCAGGAACGCCGACCGCGCGATGCTGAGCTCCCACATGCTCAACACCTCCAAGGGAGCCGCCGTCCGCTCACCGCGCGCGCAGTGCGACAAGAAGATGTATCAGTTCTCGATGAAGGCAGCGCTGGAGCGGCAGCCGGGCCTGAGGCTGATGCAGGACGAGGCCGTGGAGATCCTCGCCAAAGGCGGCAGGGCGTCCGGCGTAAGAACTGCGCGCGGCACCGTCTATACGGCGGGAGCCGTGGTGCTCACGGCCGGCACCTTCCTGCGCGGGGTGATACATATAGGCCTGGACTCCTTCCCCGGAGGGCGCTACAATCATCCGCCTTCGGACAGGCTCTCGGGGAGCCTGAAGGAGCTGGGGTTCAGGCTGGGCAGGCTTAAGACCGGCACCCCTATGCGTCTCAACGGCAGGACCATAGACTTCTCGAGATGCGAGAAACAGGAACCGGACGACCCGCCGGAGCCCTTCTCGCATTTCACGGCCAGGATAGCAAACCCGCAGCTGCCCTGCTGGATCACGCGCACCGGGTCCGCCGCGGCGGAGATAATCAAGGCCGCCCTGCCGCACTCCCCGCTCTACAGCGGCAGGATAAGGTCCCTCGGGCCGCGCTATTGCCCGTCCATCGAGGACAAGATCGTGAAGTTCCCTCACCACGGCTCGCACCACCTGTTCCTGGAGCCGGAGGGCTTCGGCACCGAGGAGTATTACGTCAACGGCCTCTCGACCAGCCTGCCGGAGAGGGCGCAGATCGAGCTGGTGCGCTCGGTGCCCGGCCTGGAGAAGGCCGAGATATTGCGCGCCGGCTACGCGATAGAGTACGACTATTCCGACCCGGGACAGCTGGATTACACGCTGGAGACGCGCGCGCTGCCCGGCCTTTTCACGGCCGGCCAGGTGAACGGCACCACCGGCTACGAGGAGGCGGCCGCGCAGGGGCTGCTGGCCGGCATCAACGCCGCGCTGAAGGTCCGCGGCGGTGAGCCGCTGGTCGTGCGCCGCGACGAGGCCTACATAGGCGTGATGATAGACGACCTGGTCTCTAAGGGGATAGACGAGCCTTACCGCATCTTCACCTCCCGCGCCGAGTTCCGCCTGCTGCTGCGCCAGGACAACGCTGACCTGCGCCTCGCTCCGGAGGGGTTCAGGCTCGGTCTGCTGCCCGCCGGGCTGAAAGGGGACTTCGAGGCCTACCGCGAGGCCGTAGAGGCGCTGGTCTCGGGAGCCAGAGCGCCCCGGCTGCCGGAGGAGGGCCCCTGGACCCGCAAAAAGGCGGAGCGCACGGCGGAGATAGAGAAAGCCTACGCCTACTACGTAAAGCGCAACAGGCGCGACGCCGAGCGCCTCAAGAAGTTCGAGGGGCTGCGCATCCCCGCGTCCTTCAGCTACTCCGCGGCCAAGGCCCTTCCCAACGAGGCGCGCCACAAGCTGGAGACGCATCGTCCGCAGACGCTGGGCCAGGCCGGCCGCATCCCGGGCGTCACGCCAGCCGACGTGGAACTGCTGTGGGTGCTGCTGGAGAAAGGGCGCAGGCTGGAGGGGAAAAATGAATGAGGCCGTAAGGTCCGCGCTGGACGCGTGGGGCCTGGCCCTCTCCGGCGAAAGCCTGGCCAGGCTGCAGCTCTTCGCCTCCGGCCTGGCAGAGAAGAACTCGCTGCTGAACCTGGTCTCGGCGCCGGACCTGCCGCGGCTCTGGGAGCGCCATATCCTGGACGCCCTCGCCGCCGCGCCGCTTCTGCGGCGCCTGCTGCCGCCAGGCGCGCGCATCGCCGACGCTGGCTCCGGGGCCGGCTTCCCCGGGCTTGTACTTTCCGCCGCGCTGCCGGAGTACTCCTTCACTCTGCTGGACTCCAACGGAAAAAGGTGCGCCTTCCTGAACTGGTCGGCGGCCAGGATGAAGTCCGCCAACGTCTCCGTGCTCCACAGAAGGCTGGGAGAGGGGGGGCGCGCAGCCGGGGACCGCTACGACGCCGTGCTGGAAAGGGCTATGGGACAACTTGAAAACATACTGCCCCAATGCTTAAATATACTGGCTGAAGGGGGCCGCTTCCTGGCCTGGCAGAGCGGGGCGCAGCTCTCGGCCAGCCGGCCCGCCGCCGACGCCGCGCTGGCGGCCGCGGAAAGCGGGCTCCTCGAGGTCCATTCATACCGGCTGCCGGGGGACGCGGAGGACAGGCATATAGCGGTTTTCGGCAGAAAGCACTGAGGACGGAGCGTTATGCACATACTCAACTATTATTTCACGCCGTTCGCCGTAATCCTGATCCTTTTCGCGATCTTCTTTTCGGGACCGGACAAGAACGTGACCTATCTCTCCTTCGGCATACTGGCCGGGGCCTTCGTCATAAACTACTGGCTCAACAGGAACACCTACCGCTTCCTGCGCTGGAGCCGCCATATCCGGGCGGTCACGGTCTGGCTGAACCTGGCCGTGAGCGCGGCTCTCTTCTATCTGCTCTCGGCCTACTGGGCCCCGATGTGGCTGCTGTTCCTGACCGCTCCCGCGGCCAGCGCGATGTACATGAGGAAGTGGCAGGTCTTCCTGACCGCGCTGCTCTCCAGCACGGTGATGCTGGCCCTCTACTACGTGCGCGGACTGGACTTCGGGGAGGGGGGACTCGGGACCCAGCTCTGGGCCATGGCGGCCACTCAGGCCGTCTTCATCATCTTCTTCTCGATGTTCGCCGCCGCCATGGCCGAGATGATAGTCAAGGTGCGCGATTCGGCCCGCTGAAAGATTAAGGAAAGGGGCGGCACATTTTCGTATCTGGCCGCCCGGACGCTCCGCTGAATGGACATCTTAGCCAAGCTCAGGATAATATTCTGGGGTCTCGTGATAGGCCTGTGGGGCCTCTTCATGTACCAGTACATGAGCGACGACATGTCCACGCTGAAGCGTTTCAAGATAGCGAGGAACCCCTTCGAGTCGTCCGGGGAGACGCAGCCTGGGGCCGTCCCGGCCCAGTTCCCCGGGCAACAGCAGCTTCCGGCGGACCAGCAGTTCCCGGCCGAACAGCCCCCGGCGCTCCCCGCGCAGCCGCCCGGCCCCGCCCGGCCGGCGGCCGCTCAGCAGCCGCCGGCGCAGGGGACCTCCCTTTCCCTCGTCACCGGCGGGGCGGACATAAAAGGCGTCGCGGCCCGGGACACCATGCCGGAGCCTGTGGACCGGGGAGAGGCCGCCCTTGCCAGGACGCAGGAGGGAGGCTCCTACCCCGCCCCCCCTGAAGGCTTCTCGATGGCCGTCACCCAGCACTTCGTGGTCTACGAGGAGGGCCCGGCGGTCTCAAAGGACCTGACGGACGAACTGGAGTCCCTGCACGGCAACATCATGCTGGACCTGGTGGCCTTTTCGCCCTGGACCCGCGAAAAGAAAGTCTACATCTATTACGCCAGCGACCCCGCCACCTATCACCGCCTGACAGGCCGCCCGGAATGGTCAGGCGGCGCGGCTTCCCTGGCGGAACGCAAGATCTTCGTCTACAAGAGCGACGAGGCCATCGGCATACTGGCGCACGAGCTGACGCACATCTATTTCGACAGCTTCTTCACTCCGTCGCATCCGGACCCGCTGTGGCTCAGCGAGGGGATGGCCACCTACATACAGGCCGAGCGCGGCCTCTCCAGGCCCGCCTGGCTGGAGCAGAACCTGAAGCTGCTGCAGGGCGGCAGCGGCTTCAAGCTGCACGACCTGGTGCGCATAGAGGACCTGCAGGGCGCCGACGACGACAACGTGCGGCTTTGGTACGCGGAATGCTACAGCGTGGTGCGCTTCCTGATAAGGATGCGGGCGGGCGAATCCTTCTACATCTTCTGCAAGGAGCTGCGGGACGGAAAAGCCACCCACGCGGCCCTGTACCGCGCCTACGGCATGCCCTACAACAAGCTCTCCGCCCTGGAGTACGCCTGGCGCTACGACCTGAAGACCGGCAAGATAACCGGCCCGGTCCAATAGGCCGGGCTATAGATAATTCTCCTTAATGACGGGGTTGACGGAAGTCAACCCCTTTTTTGCGCCGCGCCGGGCGCCCGGCCGCGCAAAAAAACGCCGGGGAAACAAGGCTTATTCCGCTCCGGGTATTGACAAGGCCGGAGGCATCCTATATACTAATAATCCGGGTGGTGGAAAGTGGGGAATAATGTTTTTTTGTGGTTTGAAATTTTGTATACTGAACGGAAGAGAAATTAAAGAGATATCATGGCCTCGCTCTACGGAGAATACGCTTACACGATGGACGCCAAAGGGCGCGTCTTCGTGCCGGCGCGTTTCCGCGAGGAACTCCGCAAGGAGGACAAGAACTACTTCATGCTCAGCATCGGCCTCGACGGCTGCCTCTACGTCTTCCTGCCGTCGAAGTGGGAAGAGCTGCTCGCCGGCGACATGCAGGTGTTCAAGTCCGAGAACAAGGAGGAGGAGCGGGCGTTCAAGCGCTTCTTCTTCGGGAACGCCTGCGACGCGGAGCTGGACGAGCAGGGCAGGATCTTAGTGCCGCAGAATCAGAAAGCGTAC
>JAJYNO010000010.1 GCA_021786295.1 bacterium
TCGGTCAGCGAGATGCGCTGGAAGTCGAAGTGGGTGTATTTGTCGGTCACCGGGTGGCGCTGGATGGCCTTTATGATGACCACGTCCTCGCCGCCGGGGTGCTGCAGCGTTATGATGGCGTTGGGGTCGGCCTTGATGACGGCCGTTATGGTCTTTTCGTCCACGGTCACGCTCACGGGCTTCTTGTCCAGGCCGTAGATGACGGCGGGGATGCGTCCGGCGGCCCTGTGGGCGCTCAGCGTCCCGCGCTGACCGGCGTTCTCCCGCGCGGCTGCGGCAATTTTAGTCTGTTGCATGGTACTGTTTCCTCCTTGTCACACCCCCCGCGCCCATGCGCGGTCCGCCTTGGCGGACGGCCGTCTGCGGCCGGGTGCTTCCATGGGAACCTATGGTTCCCTGTTGCGTTCCTGCTCTATCCGCGGCGGATCACTTGAAAAGCTCGCTTATGGACTCGCCCATGTGATTGCGCTTGATGGCCTCCGAAAGGATGGAAGCCACGGATACTATCTTTATTTTAGCACTTTTTGAGGCGTTCACGGGAACCGTATCCGTCAAAATCAGTTCCTCTATGGGGGACCTGTCGATTTTATCGACGGCGTCCCTGGAGAGGATGCCGTGGCTGGCGGCGGCTATTATCTTGGCGGCCCCCTGGTCCTTTATGGACTGCGCCACCATCGTCAGCGTGCCGGCCGTGTCCACCAGGTCGTCGAAAATGAAGCAGGTCTTGTCCTTGACGTCGCCGATGATGTTGTAGACCATGGCCTCGTTCGGGCGGGGGCGGCGCTTGTCGATTATGACCAGGCCCATGTCCAGGCGCTTGGCGAAGGAGCGGGCGCGCTCCACGCTGCCCACGTCCGGAGACACGACCACGGTGTTCTCGAAATTTCTTCCTTTGATGTAGTCCAGCACCGCAGGGCGCGCGTACAGGTGATCCAGCGGGATGTCGAAGAAGCCCTGGATCTGCGCCGCGTGCAGGTCTATCGTGATGACGCGGTTGGCGCCGGCCTCGGTCATCAGGTTGGCCACGAGCTTCGCCGTGATGGCCACGCGCGGGGCCGGTTTGCGGTCGGCGCGGGCGTAGCCGTAATAGGGGACCACGGCCGTGATGCGGGCCGCGGAGGCGCGCCTGAGCGCGTCCATCATGATCAGGAGCTCCATCAGGTTGTCGTTGACGGGCGGACAGGTGGGCTGCACCACGTAGCAATCCTCGCCGCGCACGTTCTCGAGGATATGGACGTCGGTCTCTCCGTCGGCGAACTTGGACACCTTAGCCTCGGAGAGCGGCACGCCCAGGATGTCGCAGATCTTCCTGGCAAGCGCCGGATTGGCGTTGCCGCTGAATATCTTGAAGTTGCCGCGCTTCCTCATTTCGGGGGTCATTTGGTCCTCTTTTTCAGCTCCTTAACCACCTGCCGCGCGCGCGCTATCGCGAGCCGCCCGCCCGGGACGTCCTCCGTTATCGTGGAGCCGGCGGCCGTATAGGCGCCGGGCCCCACCTTGACCGGGGCCACCAGGTTGGTGTTGGAGCCGATGAAAGAGCCGGCCCCCAGCACGGTCCTGTTCTTGTGCACCCCGTCGTAATTGCAGGTTATAGTGCCGGCGCCGATGTTGACCCTCTCCCCCATCTCGGTGTCGCCGACGTAGCTGTGATGATGCATCTTGGAGCCGCGCCCGATGCGCGACTTCTTCACCTCCGCGAAATTGCCTATCTCCGCCTCAGGGCCGATGTCCGAGAGCGGCCGCAGACGCGCGAACGGGCCGACGACCGCGCCCTCGCGCACCCGGCTGCCCTCCAGCGCGCAGGAATATTTTATGACCGCGCCGTCGTCTATGCGGCAGCCATCTATCACCCCGGCAGGGCCTATCCTGCAGTTGCGGCCTATCACGGTGTCGCCCTTTATGAAGACGCCTGGCTGTACGACCGTGTCGCGCCCTATCTGGACGCTCTCCTCTATGTACGTGCTCTCCGGGTCCGTCACGGTCACGCCCGAGTCCATCAGGTCGGCGGCCTTGCGGCGGCAGAGCATCTTGTAGGCGGCGGCCAGGTCGGCGCGGGAGTTTATGCCGGTCATCTCGGTGGCGTCGTCCAGCTTGAAGGCGGCGGCTCTGCCGCCGGCGGCCAGGATGTTCTCCACCGCGTCGGTCAGGTAGTACTCGCCCTTGGAGCCCTTCTTCTGCAGGTCCTTCACCGCGGCGGCCAGCGCCTTCACGCGGAAGAAATAGGTGCCGGAGTTCACTTCCTTGATGGCGCGCTCCCACTCGTCGGCGCCGTCGGCCTCTATGATGGCCGCCACGGTGCCGGCGTGGTCGCGCTTGATGCGGCCGTAGGCGCCCGGGGCCTCCAGATCGGCCGTCATGACCAGGCAGTCGGGAGCGGTCCTGAAATAGAGGTCGCGCATCTTCCTGACGGTGGCGGCCCTGAAGAGCGGGGCGTCGCCGCAGAGCACCAGCGCGTGCTCGTGGCGGCGTATCAGCCCCATTGCCTCCTGCACGGCGCGGCCGCTGCCCTTCAGCAGCTTCTGGCGGATGAAGACGGTCTTCTCCAGTATTCCGGGGGCGAGCTTCTTTGAGAGTTCGGCCTCCACAAGCCCGGCCATGTGGCCGGTTATCACGATGATCTTCTCCGGCCCGAGCGGGGCGATCTTCCGTATGACGCGCTCCGCAAGCGACATGTCACCGAGATAATGGAGCACCTTCGGCAGGTCGGACTTCATGCGGGTGCCGAGACCGGCCGCAAGGACCACCGCCGCGAAATTTTTGTTCTTTGGCATAATTACCGTAAAGCCGAGAAAATAAGGAACGGAAGGACTACCCCTAAATTTTACTAAAAAATAGGGACAGACCCCTATTTAGATCCGCTTTTCGGACTGTGAACCGCCTTAGAAAAATAGGTGTCTGTCCCTATTTTATCGGGACAGATTGTGGGACATCAGAAGCTCGCGGAAAGGCGTCTTCCTGAGGGACTCCGGGATGTCCGAAACCGAACGCACCGCCTTAAGCCGCTGCTTGCTCATATTCTTCTTACTCCCGCGACCAGTTCTTCCTTCTCTGCCCGCGAAAGCCGCTTTATGGCGGCCTCAAGTTTCAGCGCGGAGGACTTGTCCTTCTTCCGCCTCCTCCAGGCCAGCTCCACCGGCCCGAACGAGGCCGTGTACTTGGCCCCCCTCCCATCGTTGTGGGCCTTTACGCGCCCCTCCAGGTCGTTAGTGATCCCCGTATACAGCGCGCCGTTGGCGCAGCGGACGATGTATACGGCCCATGCACCTGAGGAAGGGACCCTGCGTTCCATCAAAGTTCCAGGGCCGTTATATCGGCGCAGGCCTCTACGCCCAGTTCCGGAGGCAGCGCCACCCCCTCCTTTATCGGCATACCCCCGGCTATCAGCCTGGGCGCCTCTTTCCTACTGCCTGCGCCCAGCTCCGCCGAAAGCTCCCGCAGGGCTTCCAGCTGCGGCGTCATCGAAACGGAAACGCCGACCGCGGGGCACTTCATTTCAAGCGCCATATCCGCCGTTTCCCGCGAGGGAAGCCCGGGAAGCACCGTGAATGTCCTGTAGCCCTTGGAGAGCAGCATGACCTCCAGGAACTTTATGCCCAGCGTGTGATAGTTGCCGTCGGCGCAGGTGAGAAGGATGTCCGGCCGCGCGTTCTGGCGGTTAGCCCGCAGGGCCGGATATTTCTCGTATATAAGGCCGGCCAGCGCTTCTGCGAAAGCGCTGAAGCGGTGCTCGTAGGAGACCGTAACCCCCCCCTTGGACCAGAGCTCCCCTATTTCGTAAAGCGCCGGCTGGACGACCCCTATCAGCATGTCGGCCGGCTTCAGTCCGGCCTTCACTCCCCTGTCTATCCATTCCGAAGCTTCGGGGATCCCTCCGTCACGGACGGCGCGGCGCATCGCGGCGAAGAAATCCCGCAGCCGGACCGTTCCCGCGGACGCTGCTCCCTTCCGCTCGGCCCCCGAGGCCAGGCAGGAGGCGCAGATACCGTGCGTGATAGCCATCTTTTCGAACGGCGGAGCCTCCCCGATATAGCTCTGGCAGTAAGAGCACCACTTTATCACGCCGCGTCCTCCGTGCCGCTCCCGGCGCCGTCCGCGTCATTGGGCGGCACCAAGGAGGCGGGGACCAGCGGCAGCAGGATGCCGACGTTCACGGCCGTCTCCGGAGAGACGATCCCGTAACGGGCCACGGCCAAGAAAAACACCGCCTGCAGCGCCAGAAAAGCGAACATCACGGCCTTCGGCAGCGGCGCGCGCTCGTAGTAGCCGGCCAGCGCCAGGTCCACGAACAGGTCCCGCTCCACGGCGTAATGGACGTGCCAGCGGCCGCCGGGCACCCAGAGCGGGCTCAGCATGAAAAGGTAGAAGAGGTAGATCAGCCCCATGCAGTAGGCCATGCCGGAGACCAGCAGCGAGGACGGGGCCGAGGGCGCGAAATGCCCGGTGAAGAACGAGAACAGGCGGCCGAAGGAGAACTGCCAGCCCACCAGGAGCGCCAGCAGGGCCAGGTACCAGGAGAAGAAGAAGACCTTCCACCCTCTCTTCAGATAGGCGGGGTTGAAGGCCAGGAAGAGAGTGGCGGCGGTGGGCGCCAGCAGCGCGGCCAGCATCAGTCTGTCGACGCCGGTTCCGCGGTAGACGAAAGTTAGGAAGGCGTACCAAGCGGTTATCACGCAGGACAGCAGCGTCAGCTCGTTCATGCGCGGCAGCAGCCGGTCGCGGAAGCTCCAAGCCAGGCCGAAGGAAAATCCCGTCAGCGTCAGCAGCAGGTAGACGCCGGCGGCACTGACCGGGAACAGGCCTTTGGCCTGGTACCAGATCAGCCCTACCGGGAACAGCAGCGAGGCCGCGCTGTAAAGAAGTACCCTGAACACCGGGACCGGTCGCCATTCGGCGCGCAGCAGCATGACCGACTGGGCCAGCACCCCGGCCGAGAAAAAAGCCACCCCCCGCAAGAACGATCCGGGTATTTCCACGGTTATAATCCTCCTCCCGGGCATGGATTCGAACCATGTCTAACCGAGTCAAAGTCGGTTGTGCTACCGTTACACCACCCGGGAAAAAACTGCAAGAATGAAGGCCCGTCCCGCCGGAGCGGGAAGGGTCTTCGTTCTCCCGTCTCTCGGCTTCTAGAAGCCTTCGGTTTGCGTCGGAGCCGCCAGCGGCCCGGCCTTCGCCAGCTCGGTCTCGTACTCCTTGAGAATGAGCTGTTCCAGCTTGCCGCGGAACTCGTTATGGATCGGGTGCGCTATATCCTTGTACGTGCCGTCCTTTATTTTCCTCGACGGCATGCACACGATGAGGCCGTTGTTGCCGTTGACGACCTTCATGTTGTGCACCACGAACGCGTTGTCAAAGGTCACGGTCGCGAAAGCCTTCAGCCGGGCCTCGTTGCGCAGATGTATCCTCACTTCGGTGATTTCCATACGTCCCCCTGTTACCGCCCCCCACACAGAACACACTATACGGACTACTCCTGCAAGGCAGCGTCACATGATTGTACTTCACTGCAATTCTAGCAAAATTTCGTCAAAAATATCCTGTAACCGCGGATACGCCGCATTTCGCTGGCTATCCCGGCGGCTTTAGCGCGGCCGCGGCAAAGCCCGAACACGGTGGCGCCGGAGCCGGACATCAGCACGGCTTCCGCCCCCAGTTCCTCCAGCCGCTGCCGGGCCAGCCTTACCGCCTTGTGCCGCGGCAGCACCGGGTCCTCAAGCCTGTTGAAGAGCTTCCCGGCGCGGCCAGGCGCGAAGCCGCCCTTCCTTATGAGCCCGCAGAGCTCCCGGAACTCCCCCAGCCTCCGCCGCACCTCAGCGCCGGGAGCGATCTTCAGGTTCCCGTAAACCTCTTTCGTGTACACCGGCTCTCCGGGGTAGACCAGCACGGCGTAAGGCAGGCGGCCGGCCGCCTTGAGCGGCTTGAGCTTCTCCCCGCGGCCGCGGCCTTCCGCGAACGCCGCGTCCAGCATGAAGAACGGCACGTCCGAACCCACCGAGGCCGCTATCCTCATCAGTTTCGGGAAAGAGGCGCGCGGCAGCCTGTAAAGCCCGGCCAGGCCGCGCAGGGCCGCCGCACCGTCCGAAGAACCGCCGCCCAGGCCCGCGCCCACGGGGATGCGCTTTTTGAGCGCGAACGCGGCGGCCGGCCTCAGCCTGAAAGCCTCGAAGAACTTTTCGGCCGCCCTGTAGACGATGTTGTCCTCGGGCCTGCCGAGCTCCTTCGGCCCTCCCGTCACCCTGAGCGATATCCCCTCCGACCTCGTTCTCCAGACGCGAAGTTCGTCGGCCAGGCCGACCCGCGCGAACAGCGTGGCCAGCTCGTGATAGCCGTCCGGCCGCCGCCGCGTGACCTCCAGGAAGAGGTTCAGCTTGGCCCGCGCCTTAATTTTGATCATTTACCTCAGGACGCTTGACCGGCAGGACCGGGGACTTAGGCTGCGCGGAGGCGCCGGGCAGCCTCAGCGTATTGACCCCGGAGAACCGCATCTGGTCCTGGTCCAGCGTTATCTTCAGCGAGACGTGCGGCAGTTCGAAGACGAAATCCCCGGGGAACAAGTACAGGTCCTTCAGGAAATAGTTCTCCGGCATCAGCTTCAGGCCCTTCTCCCCCTTGGGGGTTATCCTCTCCGGCCAGGCCAGCGAGTCGGCCAGGCAGACCTCGTCCAGGGCGCCGCTGAAGCAGGGGTTGTCCCAGCCGGCCGCGCCGGCCAGATAGTCGCCCGAGAACCAGTCCTTCAGCTCCCCCAGCATCAGCGAAGCCCAGTAATTGAAGACCGAGGGATCTATGCCCTTCAGCGAGACGGTGTCCAGGTCCATGACCCCGCCGGAGACCGAGCCCTTCCACATCGGCGCCATCAGCGGCCCCATCACCGTCAGGCTGAAGTCGGAGGGAGGCGAGTAATGGACTATGGCGTCCAGTTTTATGGTCTTGCCGCGCAGCTTCCCCTCCAGCTTGGCGAAGGAGGAGAACTCCTGCCCGGCCGGGCTGAAGGCCTTCAGGTATTCCAGCTCCAGCTTGGGCAGTTCGGCCTTGTCCAGCTTCTTAGCAAGCTCTTTCAGGCGTTTCTGCTGCGCGCCGCGCTTGTCCGGCTTCTCCAGCAGCCAGGAGTTCTTCCAGCACAGCCAGGCCTTGGCGTAGTCTCCGGCGGCGGCGTAGATATCTCCGGCGTGGCCCCAGACCACCGGGTCGTCGTATACGACCGCGACGGCCTTCTTCATGGCCTCCTCGGCGCCAGGCAGCTCGCCGCGCTTGTAGCGCACCCAGGCCAGCGAATCCAGGAACGCCCCGTTATTAGGCTCTTTCGCCACGGCGCTGGAGATGAGCACCTCCGCCTCCGGGAGCTTCATGCCGCGGTCGGCCAGCGAATAGCCCAGGTAGTTCATCACGTTGGCGTTGCCGGGGTCCTTCTTGAGCAGATAGCGGAAATTATCCTCCGCCGTCTTCATGTCGTTCTCGCGTTCGCTGATCACCGCGTACTGCATGCGGGCCTCGGCGTCGTCCGGGTGACTGGCGACTATCTTGCCGAGCATCGCGAGGGCCTTGCCGGTCCTGCCGGTGTCGTCGTAGCCGAGGGCCAGAAAGTAGGCTATCTCGCTGTTGTCCGGCCACTTGGCCGCGGCCTTTTCCAGGAGCGAGATGGCCCTGGGGTAACCGCCCGCCTGCGTGTAGTAATAGGCCAGGCGCAGGACCTGCGTCGGGTCGCTCTTCAGGGCGGAGGAACCCTCCAGGTAGGCGGCCGCCGCCTTGAAGTCCTGCTTCTGCTCGCTCATCACGGCCAGCCAGAAGCAGGCCGTGGGGTCCGTCTTATCCAGCTCCCAGGCCTTCAGGAAATACTTCTCGGCCCCGGCCTGGTCGTTGACCGCGGGCCCGGCGTACAGCTCGCCGACATGGTCGAACAGCTCCGTGTTCTTCGGGTCGAGCGCCGTCAGGTCGGAATACTGAGCGACAGCCGACGCCGTATCGTTCACCATCTCGTAATAGTTGGCCAGCATATAGCGGGGCTGCAGGTAGTACTGGTCCTCGGCTATGGACTTGAGCAGATTTGCCTTTACGCCGTCCAGGTCTTTCCGGTAGTTCAGCGGATCCTTGGTGTCCTTGGCGATCTTGGCGTTGTAGAGCAGGGCCATCTGGTAGTAGGTCTCCGCCGCGTCGTCGGGCCTGAGCTCAAGGTACTTCCTAAGGTAGGAGATGGACCTGTCCTGGTCGCGCGAGCTCCACAGGCTGGCCAGCTGGTACACGGCCTCCGGGTCCGACGGGTCCAGCGCGGCCGCTTTCTCGTAGGCCTTCTGCGCCCCGTTCAGGTCGTTCTTGGCCCAGAGCACGTTGCCATAGAGCACCCAGTTGTCCGCGGAGGACGAGTCCTTTTTCACCACGTACTCGGCCCACTTCTCGGCCTCGCTCACCTTGCCTATGCGCAGAGCCAGGTTCAGCGCCTGCTTGTGGACGTACACCGAGGAGGGGTCCAGTTTAAGCGTGTCCTTGTATTCCTGCAGCGCGGTGTCGTACTCGCCGCGCCGCTCCAGCACGAGGCCGTTCACGAAATGAAGGTAGGACTGCTCCGTGGTGCCGTTCAACAGGTACAGGTAGGACTGGTCCTCCGCCGCGGCGCTCGCGCCCGCGGCCAGGCAGACTGGCAGCAGGATGAAAAGCATGAGTTTCTTGGTCATTTGTCCCTCTCAGGCAGCGCCTTGCGCATCAGCAGGGCGGCGTCAGTGTTATTATAGAATTTAGGCCTCTTGCCTACCACTTCGAAGCCGTTGGCCCTGTAGAGGGCTATCGCGGCGGCGTTGCGCTCGTTGACCTCCAGGTCCACTTCGCGGCAGGCGCTCTTGGCCGCGTACTCGTACAGCTTGCCCAGCAGGGCCGTGGCCGTGCCCCGGCGCAGAGCGCCGGCCGCCACGGCCAGCGTATTGAGCTGCACCTGCGGGCGGAGTATCCAGAAATTCATGAAGCCGGTCACGGCGCCTTCGGTCTCGGCGGCCAGCGTGACGGAGTGGCGGTTGCGCTCCTCGTCGGCGAAACCCTTCTCGCCCCAGGCCGGATAACCGGGGTGCTGCGCCTCTATGGCAGCGAAGGCGGCGTAATCCTCTCTCCTCGCGCGTCTCACCAGCATGTTCAGCGGCGCGCGGCCGGAGGGCGCACGTTGTTCTCCAGCTCGTACTTGGCCTGCTTCAGGTAGAGCGGCTTCAGCGCCCCGGAGCGGCCGGCCAGCGCGGCCTTGATCACGTGGTCCGGCAGCACGCGCGAGACGGACGCGGGCGCCCGGGCCGCCCCCTCGGGGAGCAGAGAATATATCCCCGGAGCTTCCTCCGCGTCGGCGACGACGTACGGGGGGCGTCTGAAGGCCAGCAGAGCGCGCATCTCCGCCTCTCTGAGCCAGACCGGCCCCCCGTCGGCGCGCGGCCTGCCGCCCGCGGGGGCGGAGAAGAACTGGCAGAAATATTCGTCCTTGAAAGCGTGCAGCAGCACGGCCAGGCCCCCGGCTCCGGAACGCCGGTAATGCGCGCAGCCGGACGCCTGCAGCGCCAGCACCTCGAAGAGCGTCGCCGTGCGGACCTCCGCTCCGGACAGGGCCCCTAGCGTGCCGGCCAGCGTGAGCGCTATGCGTATGCCGGTGAAGCGCCCCGGCCCCCGCGCCGCGCAGACGGTGCCGACGCCGCGCAGGCTGCCGCCGGCCTCGGCCAGCAGCCTGTTCACCGTTGCGAACAGTTCCGTCTCCTGGTTGAAGACCTTCTTCTGTGCGCAGCGGAAGCGCTTGCCGTCCAGCACCGAGACCTTCAGCCTGGAGCCTGAGGTGCAGAGACCGAGCGTCAGTTTTTCAGCCATTTCCGTTCTATCCTCAGCAGCGCGCCGGCGAAGCCGGCTCCGGGGCGCACTTTTATCCTCCGCCTGTCGCCTCCGGCGAGCAGGAATTCCAGCCTGACTATCCCCCCGCCGACAGGGTCCGCGGCCGCCGGCCATTCCACGGCCGTTACGCCGTCGGCCCTGCCCAGGTACTCGTCCAGGCCTATGTTCTCCATGTCCGCCTCCCCGGCGCGGAACAGGTCGAAATGGTAGAGCTTCAGCCGGCCGCGGTAGGAGCGCATCAGGTTGAAGCTGGCGCTCACCGGGAGTTCCTTCGCGCCCAGCGCCCTGGCGAGCTCCCTGACGAAGAAGGTCTTGCCCGAACCTATCGGCCCTTCCAGGAAGAGCGCGTCTCCGCCCTTCAGCTCGGCGGCGAAAAGCCCGGCCAGTCTGGCCGTCTCCCTGGGCGAGGAGCTTTCAAAAATGCTCGAAGACGCTGATCTTGCCATCGAAGTTCTCTATCTCGAAGCCGGACCCCTTCTCAAGCCTGCCGACCACGAAAGCGGCCGGCAGCAGCCTCTTTATCGCCGCCAGCTTGCGCGCCTGGGCCGCGAAGATGAGCCCGAAGTCCTCGCCGCCGTTGACGGCGTAATGCCGCCACGGCCTGCCCTTGCGCTCCGCGTAGGCGCGCAGGTCGGGGGAACAGGCCCCCTCCCCCACGCTGACGATGACCCGGCAGCGCGAAAGCCCTGAGAGTATGGCGGCGCTGCGGGCCAGCCCGTCGGAATTGTCCAGCATGGCCGAGGCCAGCCCCTCGCGGCCTATCAGCGCGCCGGCTGCCAGCATCGGCTCCGGTCTCCAGAAGGCGCCCACCAGCCCGGGGAACAGCTTCTTCTCTGCGGCCGAGCCGCCCATCAGTATCTCCAGCCCGGCCGCGGCCCGCCCCAGCGGCCCGGCGTTGAACAGCAGGTCCCCCGGCCTGGCCCCGTAGCGCGTGACCAGGCGCGACCCCGAAGACTCTCCCCAGACGGTCATGTAAAAATGGTTCTCCCTGGCGCCCGCCAGGTTGCCGCCGGCTATCGAGATGCCGAAGCGCAGCGCCTCTGCCTTCAGCGCCCGCATGAAGCGCAGCGTGAAGGCGCGCGGAGTATCCCTGCGCAGGCCGGCCCCGACCACGCAGGAAACCGGTTTGACCTCCCCCATCGAGGCCAGGTCGCTGAGGTTGACGCGGAGGAGCTTGCGCGCCAGGTCCTCGGGGGTCGCGAAGCGCGGCAGGAAATGAGTGCCCTCGACGATCTCATCGGTGGTTATCACGAGGTCGCGGCCGGCCGCGTGGCGCAGCACGGCGCAGTCGTCGCCGGGGCCGAGCAGCAGCCGGCGATCGCCCGGGAACCGGAAGGTCTTCTCTATATGCTCCAGCAGCCTGGCCTCTCCGCGTTTCATCTTTCTCCTCCGGCCCGCCGTATGGCGGCGGGCAGAAAATCCAGCAGCTCCCCGGCCAGGACGCAGCGCTCCGTGAGCTTTTTCGCGGCCAGGCCGCCGCACAAACCGTGCAGATGAACGGCGAGCGCGGCGCTCTCGAAGGCCGACGCCGCGGTGAAGCCGCGCGCCCGGCCCGCCTGGGCGAAGAATCCGGCGCACAGACCGGCCAGCACGTCTCCGGAACCGCCCTTGGCTAGCTCCGGCCCCCCGGTGACGTTCCTCAGCAGCGAGCCGCCGGCGCAGACCAGCGTGCCGGCCCCCTTGAGCACGGCCGCCCCGCCGGAGACGGAGGCCAGTTCCCTGGCGGCGGCCTCCCTGTCCGTTATCTTTCTGCCCAGCAGCCTGGCAGCCTCGCCCGGGTGCGGGGTGAGGATGAAAGGGGCACGGGGAAAAGGGAAGGAACGGAACCCGGCTGCGGCCACGGCGTTAAGGGCGTCAGCGTCTATCACGGAGGGGATATCGAGCCGCTCCAGCAGCCCCAGCGCGAAAGCGCGCGCGGCCGGCGAAGAGCCGAGTCCGGGGCCGGCGAGCACGACGTCCGCGCCGCTTTCGGCCGCAAAGGCCCGCACCTGCGCCGCGGCCCGCGCAGAGAAGGCCCCGCCGGCGCAGGCCGCTCCGAACGTCATGGCCTCGGGGAGCGCGCAGGCTATTACCGGGCGCTCGCTCTCAGGGCAGGCCACCGTCACCAGCCCGGCCCCGGCCTTCAGGGCCGCCCGCGCGGCCAGCACCGCGGCTCCGGTCATGCCGCTCGAGCCGGCCGCCACCAGCACCCTGCCGTAGTCGCCCTTGTGCGACCCCGGGCGGCGCGCCGGCAGCAGCGGCCTCACGAATCCGGCCGTTATGGTCCTCATTTGAAAGCTATGACAGCGGCGAAGGCCGCGGTGGAGGTGTGCGTTATGGAGACCAGCAGGCGCAGCCCCGGCATCCCCTTCACCCTCACCTCCGGGCGGCCGCTGGCGGTGTTCTCCACCTCTATGTCCCTGAGCGGGAGCCTTTTGGCGTCCAGCGCCTTTATGACGGCCTCTTTCACCGCGAAGCGCGCGGCGAGGCGCTCGTACCTGTTCCTGCTTTTCAGGGAGTAGGCCAGTTCCCCGGCGGTGAAGGTCCTTTTCAGGAAGGCCGGCGCGCGCTCGGCCAGGCGGCGCACCCGGTCCACCTCGGCCAGGTCCACTCCGAGGCCGGAAACGCATGGAGCCGCGGCCCTTTTTCCAGGCATCGTCAGCGCACCGTTACGCTCTTGGCCAGATTGCGCGGCTTGTCTATGTCGCACTTTTTTGCGAGCGCCACGTAGTAGGCGAAGATCTGCAGCGGGATCACCGTAAGCAGCGGGCTGAAGAGCTCGGACACCTCGGGCAGGGTTATATAGCGGGAAGCCTTCACCAGCTTGCGCGAGGAGGGGTCCACTACGGCGACGACGTCGGCGCCGCGCGCCTTTGCCTCCTCGATGTTGCCCGCCATCAGTTCCAGCGCGCGGCCGGAGGGCGCTATAGCCAGCACCGGCATGCCCTTATAGATGATGGCTATCGGGCCGTGCTTCATCTCGCCGGCCGGGTAACCCTCGGCGTGCACGTACGCGATCTCCTTGATCTTCAGCGCTCCCTCCAGCGCTATCGGGTAATTCACGTGGCGGGAGATGAACAGGAAATGGTCGCTGGAGGAGAAGGTTTCCGCCACCCTGGCTATTTCCTTCTCCTTCTCCAGCGTCTCCTCTATCAGGCGCGGGACCTTCAGCAGGTCCTCGGCGTAGCGCCTGGCGTCGCCGCCCGGCAGCCTGCCGCGCGCGGCGGCGAAATGCCCGGCAAGCAGGTAGATGGCGGCCAGCTGCCCCAGGAAAGCCTTGGTGGAGGCCACGCCTATCTCCGGGCCGCAGTGCGTGTAGAGCACGTAGTCGGACTCGCGCGTCAGCGTGGAACCCACGGTATTGGTGATCGCCAGGACCCTGGCGCCGGACGCCTTGGCCTCGCGCACGGCGAACAGCGTGTCCGCGGTCTCTCCGGACTGGGAGACGGCCACCACCAGCGCGCCCTTGCCGGTCAGCTTGGCGCGGTCGGAGAACTCCGAGGCCACGTCCGCGTAGGCCGGGATCCCGAAGTTCTCGAACAGCGCGCGCCCGACCAGGCCGGCGTGATGGGCCGTGCCGCAGGCCAGGAACTGCACCGAGGAGAAGGCCTTCAGGTCGGCCGCCGAAAGCCCGACCTCAGTCCTCAGGATGTCCCCGCCCAGAGGCAGGAGACGGCCGCGGAGCGTGTTCTCCACGGCCTCGGCCTGCTCGTGGATCTCCTTGAGCATGAAGTGCTTGTAACCGCCCTTCTCGGCCATCGTGGAGTCCCACTGGATGGTGACCGAGTCCTTGGCCGTCTTCTTGCCCGCGAAATTGTAGTAATCCACTCCGTCCCGGCGAACGGCGGCCAGCTCCCCGTCGTTCAGGAAGACGACGCGCTTGGTGTACTTCAGGAAGGCGGATACGTCGGAGGCTATGAAGTTCTCGTCCTCGCCCAAGCCCACCACCAGCGGGCTGTGCATGCGCGCGGCCAGCAGCATCCCCGGGCAGCGGGACCAGACGGCCGAGAGAGCGAATGACCCCTTCAGGTCGCCGACGGTGCGGCGGAAGGCCTCGAAGAAGACCGGCTCCAGCAGGTCCGAGCGCACGGCGGCGGCCTGCACGTTCAGGCTCCTCAGTTTCTCCTCCAGCAGGTGCGCTATGACCTCTGTATCGGTCTCGGACCGGAACTTGTGGCCCGAGGCCAGCAGCCGGTCCTTCAGCTCCAGGTAGTTCTCGATGATGCCGTTATGCACCACGACGACCTGGCCGGAGCAGTCTGTGTGCGGGTGCGCGTTGTCTTCGGACGGCGCACCGTGCGTGGCCCAGCGCGTGTGGCCGACGCCGGCGCGGGCCCCTTTCACGGGGTCCTCCGCCACGAGCTTGTCCAGCGCGTCCACGCGGCCGCTGACCCGCTTGAGATAGAGGGAGTTCTTCGAGTCCACGGCGGCGAGGCCGCAGGAATCGTAGCCGCGGTACTCCAGGCGCCGCAGGCCGTCGATAAGCACGTCCGTGGTCTTGTCGCCGCCTATATAGCCGGTTATGCCGCACATATCAAGGTTCCCGCCGCCTCCGCCGCGCCGCGCCTACTGTACAAGCCGCTTCATCTCGGCCACGGCGTTCTTCAGGCCGATGAAAAGGGCGCGGGAGATTATAGAGTAGCCGATGTTCAGGCAGTCCATCCCGTCGATGCGGGCGACCGGGGACACGTTGTAGTAGTCGAGGCCGTGTCCGGCGTGCAGTTCCATCTCAAGTTCCTTCACGAGGAAGCTGGCCAGCTGCAGTTTCTCCAGCTCGCGGGCCTGCAGCTTCTTGCCCCAGGCCTCGGAGTAGGCGGTGGTGCACAGTTCCACGCTGTCGGCGCCCAGGTTATGCGCCGCCCTTATGGCGCCCGGCTCCGGGTCCACGAACAGGCTCACGCCTATGCCGGCGTCGGAAAGGCTCTTGATGATCCTGGCCAGTTCCGGGTTCTTCCCCTCCACCTTCATGCCGCCCTGCGTGGTGACCTCGCGCGGGCTCTCCGGCACCAGGCAGACCGAGTCGGGGCGCAGTTTCAGGGCGATCTTCTCCATCTCCGGGATGGCCGCCAGCTCCACGTGCAGCAGGCCCTTCACGTCCTGCCGCACCCGCTCCAGGTCGGCCTCCTGCACGTGGCGGCGGTCCTGGCGCAGGTGCATCACGATCATGTCCCCGCCGGAACCGAGCACCACCCGCGCGGCCTCCACCGGGTCAGGGTTCTTCTCCTTGCGGGCCTGGCGCAGCGTGGCCACGTGATCGATATTCACTCCAAGCTTTACGCGACTCATAGTTTCTCCTTGATCTAGGGCCCCGGCGCGGATTTCCCCACTGGAAGGATCCTCGCCGTGTCCCCGGCTCTCAATTGATCACCACGGCTCCGGAATGCTTCCTGTAGTGGGACAGCAGTTCGTCGGCGATGCCCCTTATCTCGGAGCGGGACCGGCCCTCCACCAGCAGCCGCAGCAGAGGCTCGGTGCCGGAATAGCGGATGAAGATGCGGCCGTTGCCCTTCAGCGACCCCTCCAGCCTGGAGAGCTTCTCGCTGAAGCCGGCCACGTCCTTGAAATCCGGCTTGCTGGAGACCTTTAACTTCTCCAGCACCTGCGGGTAGCGGTTCCAGTGCCGCCGGAACCAGCTGAACGGCCTACCCATCTCCAGCACGGCGGCCAGCGTCTGCAGGGCCGTCAACAGGCCGTCTCCGGTCGGGGCGAACTCCCTGAAAATGACGTGGCCGCTGGACTCTCCGCCGAGTTTCAGGTCGCCCTTCTCCATGGCGTCGGTGACGTTCTTGTCCCCGACGGGGACCTGGGCCACGCTGATCCCCTGGCCTTCCAGGTATTTAAGCAGGCCGTAATTGGACATGAAGGTCAGCGACACGCCGTCGTTGGTGAGGCGGCCCCGCTCCTTAAGGTACGGCGCCGTCATGGCTATGATATCGTCGCCGTCGAGCTGGACGCCCTTCTCGTCGGCGAACATGCAGCGGTCGGCGTCGCCGTCGAAGCTGATGCCGCAGAAGGCGCCCCAGGCTGCGGCGGCCTTCGCCATCCTCTCCGTGTGCAGAGCGCCGCAGCCGACGTTGATGTTCCTGCCGTTCGGCCTGTCGCCGATGACCTTTACCCTGGCCCCGAGGTCGCGGAAGATCCGCGGGGCTATCCTGTAGGCCGCGCCGTTGGCGCAGTCGAGCAGGATCTTCAGCCCCTTGAGGGTGAAGCCCGGCGGGAGCGTAGACTTGAGAAAGGCCTCGTAGTCGCGCGTGAAATCCTTCCTGTGCAGGGCCGCGCGCGAAGGCCGGAACCGCAGCGGCTTCCTGCCGAGCAGCAGTTTCTCCATCCTGGCCTCTATGGGGTCGCTCAACTTCAGCCCGTCCGCTGAAAAGAACTTTATGCCGTTGAACTCAGGCGGGTTATGGCTGGCGGAGATGACTATCCCGAAGTCGGCGTTCTCCCTCTTAACGAGGTAGGAGACGGCGGGCGTGGGGATTATCCCCAGGTCCACGACCCTGAACCTGCCGGCGCCGAGCCCCTCCACCAGGTATTTCTTTATCAGCTTCCCGGAGGCGCGGGAATCCATGCCGATCAGGACCACCGGCCTGTCATGGCCCTTCTTCTTGTACTTCGGCAGCACCAGCGAGGCGGCGTAGCCTATCCTGCGGATGAAATCCGGAGTGAACGGGTAATCCCAGGTTATGCCGCGTATGCCGTCAGTGCCGAAAAGTTTTCCCATTTTCCAGAGTCCGTTGGCCTTCTAAACTCAATATTTAATTTTATATTATATCCCATGAAGTTTGAAAGACCCGCCGCTAGAGCGGCGACGGAGGGATGGCCGAGCGGTTTAAGGCGCCGGTCTTGAAAACCGGTGTACGGTTAATCCGTACCGTGGGTTCGAATCCCACTCCCTCCGCAGATTTGTGCTCAAAAAAGGGCAGCCTTCCGGCTGTCTTTTTCCTGTTTTCAGTGAAGCCGGCTCAGCGTTTGATGGCAAGGCAGTCGTACATGACGCGCGAGGCCTTGTAGTTGGCGCGGGAGCGCACGAAGATCTTATAGGCCCCGGCCTCGAAGTCCTGTCTGTCGCCTATCGGCCCGAATTCCGAGGTCTCCACGGCGCGCACCAGTTCGTCGTCCTGCGCCAGTGCTATGGCCTTGGCGCCGGCGCCGGCTATCAGGTAGAGCGGCACCAGCCGCTCCAGCCCCTGGGGCGTGACTATAGCCTGCTCGGCGGCCAGCGCGTGCTTGGCCTCCAGCTTTATCATGCGCGCCTTGGCCTGCGGCATCATGGTGTCTATGGAGGCCGAGACCCAGTTCAGCAGTTCGTTGCGAACGTCGTTGAGGGAAGCGGCTTTCTCGATGTTCTCTATGCCCTGCCCCGCCTGGATGGCCTTTGCCAGCCCCGAGAGCTCCTTCAGGTAGGTCATGCGCTGGTTGCCCGGGATGTAGTACATCACCAGCAGCCGCACCTTCACGCCGTCGGAGGAGCCGTAATCTATGCCCGTGGGGCTCCAGCCGATGACGGAGAACAGCTCGCCGTCGCCGTCCACGCGGATGTGCGGGCAGGCCCAGCCGCGGCCTATGCCGGTGTTGGCGGAACGCTCGCGTTCCAGAACGCCTTCGGCCACGTCCACGCTGGCGCTCACGTCAGGGATGGCCTCAAGTATGGTGGCCATGTAGCGCAGCGCCTTCTCCTTGTCGGTCTCGGGCAGCTCGATGAGCCTGCCGTCCTGAAGCGCGGTAAGTATGCTTTTCATCAGTCGTCTCCGAACTTTTTATAGAACCAGACCTTCATGCCGTGCGTCAGGGCCGCGTAGGCCAGCATGAAGCCCGTCATCCAGAGCCAGTACACGGCCGGGAGCGGAACGAAACCGAACTTGTCGGAAAAATGCGAGTAAGGCAGGAAGATCCCGACGAGGATCACCAGCACGGTAGTGAAAACCATCGGCATCGCCGGGACGCTCTGGAAGAACGGGACCTTCTTGGTGCGGATGATGTAGACGATGAACGTCTGCGTCAGCAGCGACTCGACGAACCAGCCGGTGTGGAAGAGCTTCTCCAGGTAGGGCGCGTTCGGCCCGCCGGACTTGAACGCCACGCAGCCGAAGAAGTACAGCATCAGGAAGAAGGTGGCGTAGTCGAAGATCGAGCTCATCGGGCCGATGAAGAGCATAAACTTCTTGATATTGTCGATATTCCACTTCTTAGGCTTCGCCAGGTACTCGGCGTCGACGTTGTCCATCGGGATGCCGGTCTGCGAGATGTCGTAGAGCAGGTTGTTCATCAGGATCTGGATCGGCGCCATCGGCAGGAACGGCAGGAAATAGCTGCCGCCTACGACGCTGAACATGTTGCCGAAATTGGAGCTCGCGCCCATCTTGATGTACTTGACGATGTTGCCGAACACGCGTCTTCCCTCGATGATGCCGTCCTCGAGGACCATCAGGCTCTTTTCGAGCAGGATGATGTCTGCCGACTCCTTGGCCACGTCCACGGCCGTATCGACCGAGATCCCGACGTCCGCGAGGTTCAGCGCCGGCGCGTCGTTGATGCCGTCGCCCATGTAGCCGACGACGTGGCCGGCCTTCTGCAGCGAGGAGATGATCTGCTCCTTCTGCGCCGGGGAAAGGCGCGCGAACACGGTATGCTTCTCGGCCGCCGCGGCTATGGCCGCCTCGTCCAGGCCGGCCAGCCGGCCGCCGGTTATCACCGCGCCGGAGTCTAGCCCGACGTCGCCGCAGATCTTCTGGGTCACCAGTTCGTTATCCCCGGTGAGGATCTTGACCGCCACCCCCATGCGCCCCAGCGCGGCCAGCGCCTTGGCCGAGGAATCCTTCGGGGGGTCGAAGAAAGCCAGGTAGCCCAGCAGCACCAGGTCCCCCTCGTCCTTCGTGCTGAAGACGGTCTTGTCCCTGGGGAACTCCTTGTAGGCCACCGCGAGGACGCGGTAGCCGTTCTTGGAGAGCCGCTCGTATTCCTCCATCAGGTCGCGCTTGATCACGTCTATCAGCGGCAGCACCTCGTCGTCGAGCTGGTAGGAGCCGCACGCGCTGTAGATGTCCTCCACCGAACCCTTCGTGATCATCACGTGCGAACCCTCGTACTCTATGATGACCGACATCCGCTTGCGCTGGAAATCGAACGGGATCTCGTCCACCTTGCTGCAGCTCCGCTCCACGTCCAGGTCCGTGTGCGAGAGGATCGAGCGGTCCAGCAGGTTGCGCAGGCCCGTCTGGTAGTAGCTGTTCATGTACGCGTAGCGCAGCACGTCGTCGCTCGGCCTGTTCGTCACGTCCACGAACTTCTCCAGCACTATGCGGTCCTGCGTGATCGTGCCGGTCTTGTCGGTGCACAGGATGTCTATGGCGCCGAAGTTCTGTATCGAGCTCAGGCGCTTGACGATGACCTTCTTCTTGGACATCACCAGCGCGCCCTTGGAGAGGTTGACGGTCAGGATCATCGGCAGCATCTCCGGCGTAAGCCCGACGGCCACCGACATCGCGAACAGCAGCGCGTCCAGCCAGTTGTGCTTGGTGAGCCCGACTATCAGGAACACGAGGCTGACCATCACCACCATGAACCGGATCATCAGCCACGTAAAGCCCTCTATGCCGCGGTCGAAGCTGGTCTGCGTCTTCTCCCCGGAGAGCTTGGCCGAGATGGAGCCCAGGTAGGTGCGCTCGCCGGTGTTTACGGCCACGCCGCGCGCGGTGCCGCTGACCACGTAGCTGCCCTGGAAGCAGGCGTTGGGCAGCTCGATCACGCTCTTCGGGGCCTCGCCCGAAAGCTCGGCGGTCTTCTCTATCGGCATGGACTCGCCGGTCAGGGCGGACTGGCTCAGGAAGAAGTCCTTGGCCGAGATCACGCGCAGGTCCGCCGGGATTATCGCGCCGGCGTGCAGCACGACGACGTCTCCGGGCACCAGCTCCACCGTCGGGATCTCGGTCTCCCGGCCGCCCCGTATCACCAGCGTGTTGGACTGCACCATCTTCTGCAGCTCTTCCACGGCCTTGCCCGAGCGCGTCTCCTGCACGTAGGAGAGGATCACGCTCAGCAGCACCATGCCGCCCACTACGACCGCGGAGCGCACGTCGCCCATCCACAGCGAGAGGCCTCCTATCACCAGCAGCTGTATGGCCAGCGGGTTCTTGAAGCGGCCTATGATATCGAAGACGAAGAACTTCTTCTCTTTTTTTGTCAGCGCGTTGAAGCCGTACGCCTTGCGGGCGGTCTCGGCCCGTTCCGCCGAAAGCCCGTCCCGGGAGGAGTCCAGCCCGGCAAGCGCCGCGTCCGGAGACGCCGAGCAGACGTCTATCAGACGCCTGTCGCTCTCCGAAAGCGCGGCGGCCTGGGATTTGACGCCCTGTCTTACCAGGGACGGGACCAGCTTCATGAAGGGCAGCTTCATATCATGAAATTATATACCTTACCGGCGCGCCGCCACAATTCAAATTCCGCGCAAAAACCGTGCAGGGCGCGCCGTCGATTTTATATAATTGGGGTTCACGTTAGTGGAGAGGTGTGTGAGCGGTTGAAACAGCAGGTCTCGAAAACCTGTAGGGGTAACACCCTCGAGGGTTCGAATCCCTCCCTCTCCGAAGATTTTTGCTTTTTAAAAATTCTGCCGAAAAATTATTTTTTTCTGCGCGCGCAGAATTAAAATTAAATATAAATCCCCAAGGTTTTTTGAACTCGACGGAAAGCCGCCGCCTGCCTATACGGAAGTTCGAACCGATCTTTTTCAACTTTTCCCTGTTTTCCTCCGCTTTTCCGCTCTCCGCCAGTTCCCCGACGTGAACCGCCTCGCGATATAACTCTATCTCCGGTTCGAACCGATTTGCTCCCTGCCGGGCAAAAGCTGCGAGTTTGTTTTCAATTTCCTTTTTGTCGTTGACCAATTGGGCCTTTTTCTCAGCGTACTCGGACTGAGTAAGATGGCCTTGCAGTACCATGTCCAGCAACTTGCCCAATTGGTCTGTAAGGATAAACAAGTTATCTCGCAGCTTTTGCCGGGCACTCTCCCCGGCCTGGGCCAATGCGGCTCGTTCCTTCTCCGCCATCAGGATGAGCCCATTGGCCAGGGCCGGGGGTAAGGAAACATTCTTTAGTTCACCTTTTATCTGCTCCTCAATAACTTCCTCGCGCACAAAACGCTCATCACAGGGGCCTTTGCGTTTTGTGCAACGCAAGTAGTTGTGACTCTTCTGGGTCTCCGTAGTAATGAAGCAACCACAAGTAGCACAACGGAACAAGCCTCGGTAAGTGTAGGGTTTTAGTTTTGGACTTTTGGGCTTGCTCTTCCGAAGCATGACCGCCTGGCACTTGTCGAAGAGCGCCTTATCTATAATGGGTTCGTGCTTGCCCTCGTAAATCTCGCCCTTATACCTTATTAAGCCGTAGTAAACGGGATTCTTGAGCATATACTGGTAGTTGCCCACTGAAAGGGCGGTATGCCGCCCTTTCAGTCCAACGCCGTTCATTATGCGGCGCACTTCGGCCAGTGGGTAATCCCCGGTGGCGTATAGCTCAAAGGTCTTCCGGATAAAAACCGCCCGGTCTTTATCCGGATAGATCGTGCGGGTGTTCTTGTCGTTGATGTAGCCGAGCGGGGCGCAACACGGCCAGATACCGTTGCGGAGTTTTTGGCGGAAACCCCGCCGGATATTTTCCGAAAGGTTGTCCACGTAATACTTGGACTGGCCGAACGCTATTGAAAGCATGAACTTACCCTGCGGCGTAGGGTCGAACCAAAAGGTTGGGAACTTTAAGGCGGTAATCTTGGCGGTGTCCACGAGATAGATTATGCGTCCGCCATCTATGGAGTTGCGGGCCAGGCGGTCCGGGTGCCAGGCGATTATGCCTTGGGCCTTGCCGTCCTCGATAGAGGCGATCATGTCGTTGAAGATTTCGCGGCCTGGCTCTTTGGCGGTCTTGCTCTCGATGAACTCGCGGGCGATTATAAGCCCTTCCTTTTTAGCGTATTCGCGGAGTTCCGCGAGCTGCGCCTCTATGGACAGGATTTGCCGGTCCGGCTCGTCAGTGGATTTTCTGGCGTAAAGGAAATACCGCATATCAAGGTTCTGCATACCTTACCTCCGTGCTCTTAATGCGGGTTTGGCCCAGCAGGGCGAAACCCGCATTAAGTGCTATTCTGCCACTCTCCGCCGAGCGTAAGGCCGGCTTTGCTTAGCAAAGCTAAGCCGGCCTTACGTGCGGCGCATAAAGAGGAGATCGGTTCGGAAAACGCGCCAGCGTTTCCTCAGGGCGCCAGCCCTGAAACTTCCGTAGGGGCAGGCGGCGGCTTTCCGTCGAGTTCAAAAAACCTTGGGGATTTATATTTAATTTTAATTCTGCGCGCGCAGAAAAAAATAATTTTTCGGCAGAATTTTTAAAAAGCAAAAATCTTCGGAGTCTGCGTACAAAAGTTCGACTTTTCTTTGCCCAAAACCCCGATAACACACTGTAAAACTGCTTTCTGTCGTTAGATCTGCGGTACGGGGAAGCTTATCCGCGAGATGTCGTCGCAGGCGTGGCCACTTCGCGGCCCCGCACTGCTCCTTGCCGCGAGTAGGCGGGTTCGCAGGGCGGCGGCACTTACGCGCCTTGCACCTGCTCCCAAGGAGGTCTGCATCTTACAAC